>CAZQQL010000010.1:0-31187 GCA_964595455.1 uncultured Dehalococcoidaceae bacterium | reverse complement strand
CCGTCCGTGATTCCAGGAACGGGTACTGGACGATGCTGGAGCAGCCGGAACCGAACGGCGCCATGGTCGTCTCGGCATGGTATTCATCGAAGCTCGCCAGCGTAAACAGGCCGGAAAGTACGTCCGGCCGGGCGAAGAAGACCGCCACATCCGGCGTGTCCGCTTCCTCCAGGTTGTCCCATCGCTTGAACACGATGTACCTGGCCGGGGCGTCGAATTTGGGCCATTCGTTCATGGCGTGCTTGACGAGTTCCGGGGTCTTCTTATACCGCTCGCCTTCCAGCTTGCCCTCGATGCCGCAGGACAGGAAGTATTCGAAGTTTGGCATCAGGTCCGGGGAAAAGCCCAGGTAGCGCCGCCCGCCGGGGCAACCGACGGCATCGACATTGAAAGCCATCGAAGCGCCCTCACGCACCTTCTGCAGCGCCCCGATGATGCAGCGGGAGACCGAGCCTGGCTTGACGATGATGCCTTCGGCCGGCTCATTTGTATAATAGAACGTGATGGGGAGTTCCGCGTTGTTGAAATACTTCTTCCAGAGAGCCAGGAAATCGTCCTTGAGCTTCGTGTCCATACCCTACCCCCTTACAGTTGTTTACGGTAGATAATGATATCATAATGGCCGAGTTTGCGGTGTTCCGTTTCCTTGAAACCGGCCCGTTCATAGAAACGCTGCGCTCCGGTGTTCGTGGCCAGGGGGTCGACGTAAAGCTCGGTATAACCTAATTCCGCCGCCCGCCGTTCAAGGCTGTGCAGCATCAGTGCCCCGTAACCGCATCCCCTCGCGTCGCGGCGGGTCCGCATCCGCCGTACCAGCGCGCCGGTGCGGGACTGTTTCTGCAGCCCGCCCATGGCCATCACCTCTCCATCGAGTTCACCGACCAGGAAGTCCCCTCCGGCATCGGTGTAAAACGTCGTGATGTGGTCCAGGTCATCATCGGAAAAAGACGAGCCTTCACCGTCCGCAGTGATGTCCTGCGTTGCACCGGCGGCTTCGAACTCCGCCTCGATGTCCTCCACGCCTTCGATGTGCAGCTTCATGATCGCGTCCTGGTCGGAAGGCCGGTACCGGCGGATACTCACATAACTCATCGCTCTACTCGTTCTTTCCTTTCCAGTTTTTTCCAGTAGAATACCAAAGAGAAACCGTTTCGTGTACCGCGTTCTATTTCGACAAAGCCGCAGGATTCGAATAGCCGCTGCGCGCTGTAATTGTCCGTCAGGGTATCGAGGACGAGTTCTTCATAACCGAGAGACGGGGCCAGGGAGATGAGGCGTTTGAGTAATAAACTGGCACAGCCCCGGCGCTGGCATTCACGGCGGACCCGGATGCGTTTGATTTCCCCGCACGTTGCGGTCTTGTACCTTATTCCACCCATGACGACGATCTCGTGGTCCAGCGTGCCGACCAGGAAATCGCCACGATTGTCCAGGTAGACCTCCTCAATGGTATCGAGGTCCCTATCGTACCTGGCTAGATGTTCTGGCGAGACATCCAGTCCCATCTGGGTCAGCCCGGCATAGCTGATCGCTTTCACGGTTTCCTTATCTTTCGGGCGGTATCTTCTGATAACCAGGTCCAACGCGACCTCCGGGGTTCACAAACCCACCGTGCCTACGCAAAACAGGAGGCGAGAAAAACAGTAATCCAAGGTAACGTTTTACTTTTATTTCTGATTTTTAGTCTTTTATCTTTGCTCTTAGCCTGCTTCAGCTTTTACCTTTTCGTAGAGGTCATAATTTTCCCTGAGCATCTGCCGTATCGGGAGGTTGTACGGACAGCGGCTCTCGCATTCGCCGCATTCGAGGCACTCAGGGACTTTTACCATAGCGGACGGGATGAAGGGGCCATTGAGGTACCATTCCGGCGGGAGGCGTTTGACGAGGGTATCGAAGGTCATGACAGTTGAAATGGGTATGCCCTGTGGGCACGGCTGGCAGTAGTCACAGCGGCGGCAGAACCGGGTACCGAGTTCGTCCTTAAGGGCCTGCATGCGGGTGATTTCCTCATCGGTCATCTCATGCGGCCCGTTGTAAAGCGCCACGATCTCCTCGATCTCCTCCACCTTCTCGATGCCCGGTATCAGCGCGATGTCCGGGAACCGGAACAGCCACTTGAAGGCCACTGCGGCGTCGTACAGCATGCCGCCGCCCATCGGCTTCATATCGATGAACCCGACATCGTGTTTGCGGCAGAGCGGCAGCAGTTCATCGGCGGGTTCGCTGGTGATGAAATTGAACGGGAACATCAACGTCTCGAACTTCCCGCTCTCCACCAGCTTCTTCGCCACGTCTATCTGGTGGCAGGTCACGCCGATATGCCGTATCTTGCCCGCCTTCTGCGCCTTCTCGAACAACCGATACAAACCTTTCTCCGGCTCCAGGACGCGGTTGTAGGCCTCCATCGTACCAACCTGGTGGAACTGGTAGATATCGATGTAATCCGTCTGTAGCCGCTTCAGGCTGAGGTCAAGGTTCCTTTCGATGTCCTCCGGGCTGCCGGGGAACGTCTTGGTGGCGATGATGATATCCTGGCGTTTGCGGCCTTTCACAGCCTTGCCGATGCGTTCCTCGCTGGTGCTGTAGCCGTTGGCCGTATCGATGAAATTCAGGCCGAGGTCGAGGCATCGTTCCACCACCTTCACCGCTTCCGGTTCCGTCAAACGCTGGATGGGAATGCCGCCGAAACCGATGCGTGTGACCATCAGGCCGGTCTTGCCGAGTCGTATCTGGTCCATGGTGACTCCTTCAAACAGAGGGGGCGAGGTTAGATGGTTTTTTGACATCATATACAGGAGAGTAAAAATTGTCAAAATCTGTAACATTGACAGGGTTGCCGGATTACCTATACATTGGAGTATCGGTTCCCGTTCCCAAAAAATTTTGAATGCAAATTCCAATATGACTGGAGGGAGTCAAATGAAAATAGGTTTTATCGGCATCGGGCAGATGGGCAGGCACATGGCCCGTCGCTTACGTGAGGCCGGGTTCGACCTGACGGTCTACGATGTTCAAAAAGCTGCGGCCGCGCTGCTGCTTGAAAAAGGGGCAACCTGGGCGGACAGCCCGCGTGACGTCGCCGCCGCGTGTGATGTTGTCTTTTCCAGCCTTCCCACGCCGCCCATCATCGAAGAAGTTGTCTACGGCGAAAAGGGCCTGTTGAAAGGCTGGAAGGCCGGGGACATCTACGTGGACATGAGCACCAACTCGCCCTCGCTGATAAGGAAGATCGCCGCGGACGCCGCCGGGAAAGGCGCCGTCGTCCTGGATGCCCCGGTGAGTGGCGGTGTGAAGGGCGCGGATGCGGGCACGCTGACCATCATGGTGGGCGGTCCGGAAGAATCCCTGGAAAAGGTCCGCAAGCCGTTGGAAGCCATGGGGAAGAAGATCGTCCGCGTGGGGGACGCCGGCTGTGGCAACGTTGCCAAACTCGTGAACAACATGATTTCCCTGGGCTGCAACTCCATCTCCGCGGAAGGCTTCGTGCTGGGCGTCAAGGGGGGCATCGATCCCGAGGTGCTCTGGGACATCATCACCGCCAGCACCGGTGACAACTGGTGCATGCGTCAGTTCCCCAACACGACGTTCAAAGGCAACTTCGAGCCGGGCTTCCGTGTCGAACTCGCCTACAAGGACATCAACCTGGCGCTGGGACTCGGCAAGGAGTATGACGTTCCCCTGGATACCGCCTGGACCGTCCGGGAAGAATTGAGGAAGACCATCGAAGCCGGTTATGCGACCAAAGGGGTGGATGCCGTCATCCTGCCGCTGGAGGAGCAGACCGGGACCGAGGTGCGCAAAAAGCAGTAACCGTTCAGGAGGATAGCATATGATAATTGCCAATGCGGAGAAATTGCAGGCCGTTCAGACGAAGGACGAAATAGTCGGGAAAGGTCCGGTGTTCAGAAAAGAGCTGATGAGCGCCGCCGCTACCGGTGGGGCCAGCATCCTGCTCGTGAGCTTCGAGCCGGGCGCGAAGTTGAATTTCCATGCCCATGATTACGAACAGACCCTCATCGTTACGGAAGGGAAGGGCATTGTCGCCACTCATGACGAGGAACGGGTGGTCGGACCGGGGGACGTTATTTTCATCGCGCCGCAGGAGGTCCACTGGCACGGCGCCACGGATGACAGTTCCTTCTCCCACATCGCCATCCAGAGACCAGGTATCAGGCTGGCCCAATAAGGCCGGCTGTCTCACTCACTCACGCTCAATTTAGACGGGCGGCGGTCATTCGCCGCTCGTCCTCACCTCTCGTTTCCCTTTCCGTAATACGGGGAGGGGGGCGTAAGACCTATTATTCCATCAGGCTCGGCAGGAATGTTACGATCTCCGGGAACGCCACCAGCAGGATGGCGCAGGCGATCATGCCGATCCACAACGGCGTCACGCCGCGGAAGATGGTCATGAGCGGTACGTCCTTGGCTACTCCGGCTGTGACAAAGACATTCACTCCGACCGGCGGCGTCACCATGCCGATATTCAGCAGCACCACGAGGAACGGCCCGAACCAGATACCCGAGAATCCCAGGCTCTGGGTGACGAGAGGGTAAAGGATCGGGATGGTGAGTACCATCAGCGAAAGTCCCTCCACGAAACAGCCGAGGAAGACCATGATGACGATGATGACCGCCATGACGACGTAGCGGGACACTTCCAGGCCGGCGATGAAGTCGGAAAGCTGGAACGGGATCTGGCTTACCGCGAGGAAACGGCCGAACACGTTGGCGCCGATGAGGATCAGGAAGAGCATCGCCGTGGTCCGTACTGTCTGGTCCAGGGAGCCGGTGAGGGCCTTACGCGAGAACCGCTTGGTGATGATGGAGAAGATCAGGGCGATGAACGCGCCGCAGGCGGCGGCTTCGGTCGGGGAGAAGATGCCGCCGTAGATACCCCCCATCACCAGGATAAAGATGATGATGATCGGCCAGATCAGCCCGAGCGATGCGGCCTTTTCTTTGAACGGCGCGGCGGGGCGTGTCGGCGCCAGGCTGGGTTTGAGACGGACCTGGGTATAAATGGTGGCCATGAGCAGTACGGCTAGCAGGATGCCCGGTACAAGACCGGCGATCAGTAGCTTGCCGATGGAAAGCTCTGTCATGACGCCGTAAAGGATGAGGACGGTGCTGGGCGGTATCAGGATGCCCAGGGTGCCGCCAACCGCTACGCAGGCGGTGGAGAGCGAATCGGCGTAGCCGTACTTCTTCATTTCCGGCAGTGCCACGGACCCGATGGTGGCTGCGGTGGCGGTAGCCGAACCGGAAACCGCTGCGAAACCGGCACAGGCCCCGATAGCGGCGATGGCCATGCCGCCGCGCGTCTGGCGGAACCAGGCGTCCACGGCCGTGAACACGTCACGTCCCAGGCCTCCATAGGAAAGGAACATACCCATCAGGATAAAGAGGGGAATGACGCTCAGTGAATAGGCGGATACGGTCGAATACGGTACCAGGCTCAGAACGGAAAGGGCAGCCGAAGGATTGACGATGTAGGCATACCCGAGGAAGCCGACGATGAGCATGGACAGGCCGACCTGTACCCGCAGCAGGAACAGGACAATCAGCAGGATGACACCGATGATGCCGACCAGTTCAGGACTCATGCTTCACCGCCTTTACCAGGGACTGCAGGGAACTGAAGAGCAGCGCCAGCGCGAATATCAGCATACCCGCGCCGATAAGATAGAGGAACGGGTAAATAGGTATATGCAGCACACCTGAATAGTCATTTTGCTGGAACAGGCGCTGGGCATGGGCAAAGCCTCTCCAGCTGACGATCACGGCTATGGCGGCGCTGACCAGGTAGACGACCGTGTCCAGGATGTTCTGGGTACGCTTGGGGAAGCGCATCGTCAGGACGTCGATGCTGATGTGGTCGCCGTTTATCTGGGCATAACCCAGCGCCGCGTAGACCAGCCCTACGAGCATGAATTCCGTCAGTTCGTAGGAGCCGGGTACCGGCTGGAAACCCGGGATAATCCCGACGAATTTGCGACCGACGACATCTACAACGACCAGCAGCATCATCAGGAAGACGATCGCCATCCCGATGTAGTTCAGGTACTTGTTGAGGGGAAAGATGACCTTTCCCGCCCAGTGTTCTATCTTTTCAAGCATCATACCGGCACTCGATTCGTTAGATTCTCATACCGTATAAACTGAGCGGGGAGAATTCCCCTCCCCGCTCAGTCTCTTCTTGTCTTTCAGAATGCGGGAACGCTAGCTGTATTTTTCGATGAGTTCCGCGGCCTTGTCGAACAGTGCCTGGCCGTCATAGCCGTTGGCATCCATATCGGCAATCCAGTCCGCATAGATACCCGAGCAGGCATCTCTCCAGCGGGCGAGTTCGGCTTCATCGAGTTCGATGAATTCAGCGCCGGCATCTTTGGCCAGGTTCATACCTTCGGTCATCTCAGCATTGAACGCCTCGCCGACCTGCTTGGAAAGCCGGGCGCCGCTGAGGCCCATGATGATGTCCTGGTCTTGCTTGGAAATCTTGTTCCAGCCGGCTTCGTTGATGCCCAGGGCATGGGTGTTGATGAAGGAATTGTTGATGGTGACATACCCGATGACGTCCTGCAGGTTGAAGGTCTTGATGGCGGAAGCGCCGACGAGCACGCCGTCAAAAACGCCTTTCTGCAGGGAATCATAGAGCTCATTGATGGGGGAAAGGATGGGGACGCAGCCGAGGGCTTCCGCGGTGGGGGACTGGGTGGCGGAGCCGACGCGGATTCGCAGGTTCTTGAGCTCTTCGAGCTTGGTGACTTTGATCTTGGTGGTCAGGAGCTGGCCGGGATCGACGCACCAGATACCGAGCAGGCGGACATTGTCATCCGCGTATTCGTCTTTGTAGCCGGGGTAAGTTTCATAAAGTTCCCAGGAGGCTTCCGAGCCGGTGATGCAGCTGGGGGCGGTGAAGGGAAGCTCGATAACGGAAGTCATGGGGAACTTGCCGGGAGTGTAACCCTGCAGGAACCAGGCCATATCCGCCACGCCGGTCGCCAGAGCGTCATAAAGTTCTACCGGGCCGGCCAGGGCGCCGCCGGAATAAATCTTGATGGTGACGCGTCCGTTCGTCGCTTCTTTAACTTCGTTGGCCCACTTTTCCAATTCGAGGTGGACCAGGTGGGTCGTCGCCCAGGCATGAGCCAGTGAGAGTTCCACCGGCTGCACGGCGGGTTGGGAGGTGCTGGTGGTAGTAGCTGCGCTGGTCGTTGTAGTGGTTGTCGTGTCCCCTCCGCAGCCTGCGATGAGAAGGGAAAGACTCACTACCAGGGTGAGTAAGAACCAGAGGTGTTTTTTCATTCCAAATGCTCCTTTCATAATACTCTGCGTTCTCTTTTTAACGGCTAGGTAACGGGAATTATATCATACGGGACGCATTGTTCCTATTATCAGAACGGTGCGCCGGAAGTGAGCGTATTTTATAATGTCCGGCCCGGGTTGTCAAACAGTAGTTTTACGATTAGTTCTATATCCAGAGCATTGTTCAGCTTCAATTTGATGATGAATAAGCATAAATGCTACCTTAAAGGTTAGAAAAATTAGGTATTTAGCGTAGTCAGCGGTTGAGGGCCTCATGCTGCAAAGCAGGCCTTTCGGGCGCCGCATATTTCCATGACTGCCTGTCTTCTGTGACACAATAATCCCTTTAGTATTCGGTGTTCTGTTAAGCATCTTTACAGGACTGCCATGGGATCTCCATTCCCCTCGCATTGATGCCATCATTCTTCATCAACCACAGGTAATACTTCCATCCTTTGTGTTTTTGACTTTTAAATTCTAAAATGGTATAGGTAGGTGTAGACGAATTTCCGCTTAAGGTGAAGTGATATGGGCTTTTTCAAAAAGCTGCTCGGGATGGAAGAGGAAGAAATCAGCGAAGAAATAAGGGAAGCTCGCGCGCGGCACGGCATCCACGTCGATGAGACCGAAGACCTCAAGCCGAAGTCGAACTCCCGTGACGACGGGCGCGGCGAGTATGACGCCTGGGACGAGTTGCGTAACCTGCGGACCAACTTCTTCTTCGGTAGTTGGGCAACCCGCCGCTACCGCCGCCTGACCCATCATGACGACAAGCTCAAGCAGGAACTTGAGAAAGTGGCGCGCGAACGGGAAGAAAAGGAACGCCGGAAGGCGCAGCAACAAAACGAAAAATAATCTCCGGACGGGTTTAGTTGACTGAGAAATCCCTCCAATTCACCAGCCGGCTCGGACCTGCCGATTATATATGGTTACGTTTCCTGCTCATGTACAGCGGCCGGCGGCTCTATTTCTGGCTGGCGGTGCTCATCGCTGCAGTGCTTGTTCTTGTACTGGCGGACAGCTACATATTCCTCATTATTGTAGCCACCTATTTCGTCCTCGTCTCGGCGGCTGTCACCTTCGCCGCGTTGAGAAACCGGGACCGGGACCTCTACCAGACGAAGACGCTCATCCTCACGCCCGGCGCCTTTTCCTTCCGGTCGCCCAAATACAATGAAACGTTCGACTGGGAAAAGGGCGTTTCGTCCTACCGCAGGCTCGGCCCTTACCACCTCATTTATTTCGCTACCGGGGGGTTCGTCGTGCTGCCGGACCGGGACATCCCCGCGGATATGAGGGACGAGGCGCTGGCCCTGTTTCACGCTAAAGTCTGATGCATGGCCATGCAGGAAACGGATTGTCTCATCCGCCCCGGCAGTCTCGCAATGACCACCAGTGATTGACAATCCCGCAGCAGTGTTTTACTATGTGGACACGTACGTATGAAGACGTCAAACTTCATCCTGGTGGTCATCATCCTGGCGCTGCTGGCGCTGCCGGGCTGCTCCTGCGGCGCAGAAAAACCGCCGGAGACCGGCATCACACCGAGTTCCCAGCATGCTGTTGCCCTGGCGGAACGTTTCTGCCCGGTCTTTTACCTCAAGGGCGACGACGGCGTCGTCGAAAACTACGAGCCCGCTTCCATCGAGACCCTCGTTTCCCAGGCGCTGTTCCAGGAAACCGATAACCAGGGGTTCTCGGAAAAGGCGAGCCTGCCCGGCATGGCGCAGTACCGGAGCAGCAGCTACTACCTCGATGTTCCGGACCTCAGCCCGGCCTCCGCGCCGGATATCCTGCCCGGCTACAAGGCCGCCTACGACCAGCTCAAGCAGGAAGGCTATGCCCCCACCGTCTACGCCCGGGTGATCGAGAACGTCGACAGCCGGGCTACCATCGTCCAGTACTGGACGTTCTATTATTTCAATGACTGGCGCAACGTTCATGAGGGCGACTGGGAACTCGTGCAGCTTGTCTTCCCCGGCCTCTCCGCAGAGGACATCATCTCCGGAGGGACGGAACCGCTCTACGCCGCATACTCCCAGCACCAGGCCGGCCAGCGGATGTCCTGGGAGGACATGAAGACGAAGCAGCTTGTCGAGGACGCGCACCCTTCAGTCTACGTGGCGAAGGGTTCCCACGCCAATTACTTCACCCCCGGCCAGTACTGGTCGGTGCTGGATTTCGACGATACCGGCCTGGAGTCCTGGGAACGCATCGAGCCGGAGCAGGTCGTCCTGCTCGATGAAAGCAGCGAAGCGGAGCAGGAATGGCTCTCGTTCCAGGGCAAATGGGGAGAAGACCTCGATTTCACCATCTCTGTGGCGCAGATGACGTTCGGGCAGAGCGGCCCCACCGGCCCGTCCTGGGGCGGCGGCGGCAAGCCCAGCGGCAAGTGGGAATCACCGGTAGCGTGGGCGGAAGGCCTGCCGGAGTACCCATCGCCGTTCTGGACCTCGTTCATCCCCGGTCTGGCCAAATTCTGGTCGAAGCTCGCCGTCTTTTCCGTGTTCAGCCCCGCGGATATCCACGTGTATGACGCCAATGGCCGGCACGTGGGCGTAGACGCTCAAGGCGAAGTGGAACTCGGCATCCCGGGCGCTCAGTATTTCACACCGGAAGGAACAGACTTCAAGACCATCGTCATCCCGGAGGGCGACGTCGTCGACGGTTTCACCGTGGAACTGACCGGTACCGGCGCCGGGGTGATGGACATCAAGGCACAGGTGCCGGACGAACAGCGCGCCTCCAGGCAGTTCATCGCCTACAGCAGCGTCCCGGTCACCGTCCGCACGACCGCCCGGCTGGAACTCTCTGTTCGCCCGCAGATCGCGGTGGTCAACGACAAGAGCGACAGCATCCGCGATGTTTCGACACGCCTGCAGATGGATACCGACGGCGACGGCGTCTTCGAGTCCCAGGTCAAACCGGGCAGGACAGATATCTCCCCCAATGACACGCCGGTTACGACAACCACGGCGACGACGAAGCCGACCCTTACCACGACAAAGACTACCGCCGTAACCACGACCACCCGGGAAGTCAGGGTACTCCTGGGAGTCAGAGGCGGGGGCGGTATCGTGAAAATGGTACCGGAAACGGGGCATGTCGCCGGTGAGAAGTTGGCCGTGACGGCCGTTCCTGATCCCGGCTGGGTCTTCGACCACTGGGAGGGAGACATCTCTGGCGATTCCCCGACGGCAAGTCTCATCCTGGAAGAGGACACGGACATAATCGCTGTGTTCCGGTTGGACACGACCGGCCTCATCCTCGACCAGGAGCATGCTCCGGAATGGAACAACGGCATCCTGGTCAGCATCAACCCCATCGATCACACCACGCAGTCCTTCATGCCGATGAACAGCCTGCTGGCGGCCATCGATGTCAACCTGCGGCCGATGAAGGGGTCGAAGGCGGAAGGCGAATACATCACCCTCAACCTGTACGATGAGAACCGCGGCCTGCTGGCGACGACGAAGACCTACGTACGGACTGGTGTGGATGGCTGGGTGAGGTTCACGTTCGATGAGCTGGTGGCGCTGCCGCCCGGCTACCGGATCATCATTGAACTCGTGGATGAGGGCAATTACGCCTTCGGGTGGAAGTTCAGCCTCGAGAACTACCAGGGCGGGGCTGCTACCGTGGAAGGCAAGCTCTTCGAAACCGGGGATTACCTCTTCCGCACGTACACGCCGGGACAGATAACCCGCGCCGACTGAGGCTAGATGCCCGCCAGAATGTTCTTCCCGGTCACCGGCAATCCCCAGCCGGGGCAGAGGTAGTCCACCTCGTACTGCTGCAGCTTCTCCCGCGATGCATCCAGCGCGGCTTTGTCCTGTGTAAGGAGCGGGTTCAGCTTGACCGTGCTCTTGTCATTGATGACGGCGTCCCCGGTGAACATGATCTTTTCCGCTGCGTTGTAAAGGCAGATATCGTTGTCCGTGTGGCCGGGCGTATGCAGGACGGTCCAGGCCGGGAATCCCGGCAGCGCCTGCCCATCTTCCAGCCAGTACGCGATCTCGGACTTGATAGCACGGCGGAAACCGGGTACGCCGGACCACGGCATCTTCCCGTACTCTGACGTCTTCATACGCGGGAGATTATTGCGGCAAAGGAAAACCAGGAACTCATAATAGCTCCGGAGCGAGGTCATGGGCATGGCCTTCTGCCCGGTCAGGTAAGGCCGGGCGTTGACATGGGCGGCGATGCCGGCTCCGCTCGCCCGGGCGATGATATCCACGCCGGAGGTGTGGTCGAAGTGGGAATGGGTCAGCACCACCAGCTTGACGACATCCGGCCCGGCATTGAGATTATCCTTCAGCCAGGTTATCAGCCGCTCCATGTCCGTGGGGAACCCCGTATCCACGAGGAAGAAGCCGTTGTTTGATTGCGCCAGGTAGACGCAGCCGGCCCTTCCGGGGAAGGTGTGGATGTGGGGGTAGGTTGAGATGGGTGGCTGCATGGAGTTATTGTAGCACGATATACGGAATCAGATAAGCTGGCTTAAAGGTTGGAATGCGGGAGTCTGACTCCATATCTGTCCCTCCAGCAATCGGCCCGTTTTCTTTTTATTTATGCCGCCCCATTGCTTGAAGAAGAACGGAATTTCTCTTTCGAGACATCGGTCCCGGATATCAGTGACCCATTCTTGTTTTATCGGTCTGGCTTTCGGACCGGATTCCCCGCCAACGATGACCCAGTCAATGCCGTCGAGTATAAGGTCAGGTAAAGGTCCGAGCAGAGGCTCAAGAGAAAGGAACTTTACTGTGGCGTGTGTCTGCCGAAGATGGTCGATACGGTAGACATAATCATTGTTCTCAACGGTGACGCCAAGCCAGATATTAGGCATCCACGGCAATTGGCTATCCAATTCGAGCATCTTCTCAGACCTCTTTGTAAGGATCTGAAAACGATGCCAATGAGCCCGCTGCATGACATTGAATATTTTTAAGATAAAGACTTCGGGTATAGCTTCATGAAAAAGGTCGCTCATTGAGTTCACGAAGATATTCTGAGGCTTGCTCCATTCCAAGGGATAATTGAGTATATTTTCATGAATGGTTACGTTGAATCCGTTAGAATAGCTAGGATTTCCCATTGCCTGCAAACGTAATGCCATGCGTTCAGCGTAACAATGCTTGCACCCAGGGCTAATTTTCGTGCAGCCGGTGACGGGGTTCCATGTGGAGTCGGTCCATTCGATTGAGGTTAAAAGGGACATTTATTTCATTCCCCTTTCCCTGTACTTCGATAAGATGCTAGTTAATATCTTGTTTCCGGTTGGATTATTTGAAGCAAAAAACAAGTAGTAAAGAAGTGCGCTTTTAGAGTTTCGCATAGGGATCGGTTGGGGCACATATTCGAATCCTGCAACTTCTAAAAGACGTTTTCGAAAAGCTGACGTGATAGCACTAATATTTTGCTTTACCGTATGAATATCGCCAAAGAGATCCTTCACTTGACTATACGCAACGTCTCTCCATGAATCATTACCCCAAAAACCATCCATTCTTGCAGCATGCTCAATGCTAGTTTCGTCTATATTGGTTAGAAGAACATTTCGGTTCATATCCATCACTGGGAAATTCAGGAATATCTCAATCGTTTGCATCTTCCCGGCTTTTTCAATGACCTCCCATTTCAAGTTTAACCCGTATGGATCTAGTAAACAAAGAGCCCTTTTAAAGTCTTTATATTGAACATTCGGAAAGACGTCGCTCAACAATCTCTCATTACAATCACCTTGCAGCACATGAGCTTCGGGGTGTCCAGAGGTAATTTTCCTGAGTTCAGAAACTTTATCTCCATCTATATCAATGAAGTAGTACTCTTTGAACGGTGGCTTGATATCTAATGCGATCTGTGGGCTTCCTCGAACTGTGCCATGGGATGTTTTCGAAATATGCTTTCCCGGTCCGGCAAAAGCATCTATGTATGTATGCGATAAATAGGAATACTTCTTCGAAAAAGCAAGCGAATAAGATTGCGCGTATTGCTCTATAATTTCGAGTTTAACCTCGGACCAATAACCGATCTCATCATATTTCAAAGCCATCTTGTGGTTATTATAAGGCGTGGTTACATAAAATAGCAAGCATTTTCAGAACAATAGTTTTAGTGCGACAAGGGGAGTATATAGGGTTGAAAAGTTCAACTTTCACTTCTCCCCACGCCGCTTGCGCAGGGCATCGAGGTAGACCTTGCTCAGGCCCTTGCCGTGCTTTTTCATGCGGGACTTCTCCGCGCGCCGTTTGGACGCCCGGCGATCCTGCCTGGTTTTCGGTTCTTCTTCGGTCATAGTTGTAGTCTGAATAAAGTCACCGTTCCAGGGACGGTGAATCACTTTTAGCTTTTGAGTTGTGGTTTTGACCTTTGACTTTTGATTTTTGACCTATCGTTTCACGTCATCCCAGACGTGGTCCACCACCCACGCGACGGTCTCCTCCGCCAGGTCGACGCACTTGCCCGCTACGCCTTCCTTCTTGGCCAGTTCTTCCTGCCAGGGCACGGTTATATCGTAGTAGACGCCGTTTCCCATGATGGTCTTGATGTCATAGCAGGTCGCGGAACCAAACTCCTTCTCGTACCACTTGTAGAGCATGCCCACGTGCGGCATGAGCGGTTTCAGGGCTTCCCTGTCGGCGATGTTGGAGCGGTCGCGTCCGTAGATCTGCCCCAGCACCATCGCCGCGCCGAGCAGTCCCCCGCAGGCGTCCCGCATCCCGCCGATGCCCCCGGTCATACTCGCCGCCGCTTTGAGGACGGCCTCATCCTCGAGTCCCAGGACGTCTTGCAACGCAAGAACCGTGCTCTGCGCTCAGGAGCCGTAGTTCTCCATGTAGCTGCGGGCCTTCGCCCTGGCTTCCTTGATGGCTTGTTCCCTGGTTATTGACATAAGAAGACAGTCTCCTTTTGTATGCATTGTACGGGGGACACGATGGTTTGCCGTGATGAGAAAAAGTATATCATATTTCCCGGGAGAGGAGGGAGAGGTAACTATCTGGAACTGCGGAGGGTAAAGGATGAGAGACTTTTACTCAGCCCGCTGGATTCTGATGTGCGCGGATGGCTTGATAGGGATTGCTATGATGACAGGACCCGCAGCAAGGACCTGGAAGGCACGTTTCATTGTTCTTGCCTTGTAGTTTGACCTTTGACTTTTGAGTTTTGACTTAGCGGTTCACGTCCTCCCAGACGGTTTCCACCACATGGGCGACGGTGGCTTCTATGACCCTGGCGCAGCGTTCCATGATGCCGGCCGCCAGGGCTTTATCCCAGCCTTCCGGGGTTCCGAGGTCGTAGAACGTGCCGTTCCCGAAGTTGGTGATCATCTGCCGGCAGTTCGTCGTGGTGTTTTTCCCGGTGAACCAGTCGTATAGTTCCTGTGTCCTGACCGCGGTTTTGATCAGGCGTTCCACGTCTCTGAGGGAGTTCCTGTCCACGCCGTAGATCATACTTATGAACATGACCGCGCCGAGCAGCGCCCCGCAGGTGTCCCCCTTTCCGGCGATGCCGCCGGTCATGGCCGTGGATGCACGAGCCAGGGCGTCGTTTTCCAGTTCCAGGGCGTCCTGGAGCGCCATGACCGTGCTCTGGGCGCAGGAATGGCAGATGTCGAAGTACTCGAGGGCCTTGTTTTTCCCGAGCTTCAGTGATTTGCTCTTACTTGGCGGCACGGGTTGCCGGCCTCCTCTTTCTGGAAGGGAACCGCGGGGCGTTGGCGCGTTCCTTCTCTTCCTCGATGACCAGTTCCTTGCGCAGTTCGACGATCCTGTCACGGATGAGAGCCGCCTTCTCGAAGTCGAGCTGCTTGGCGGCAGCCTTCATCTGGCTTTCCAGGTCCTTGACGAGCCGCAGGATGCCCTCGCGGTCAACCGGGGCGCCGGTCTCATACGTGCCTTTCTTCTCCGCCACGGCCATGACGCGTTCGGTGATGTCCCGCACCGCTTTGCGGATGCCCTGCGGCGTGATGCCATGCTCCTCGTTGTAGGCTACCTGAACGGCGCGGCGACGGGTGGACTCGTCGATGGCCTCGTGCATGGACTTCGTGATGGTGTCCGCGTACATGATGACGTGGCCGTCCACGTGACGCGCGGCGCGACCCATCGTCTGGATGAGCGCTCCCCGGGAACGCAGGTAGCCTTCCTTGTCCGCGTCCAGGATGGCCACGAGGCTGACTTCCGGGAGGTCGAGGCCTTCCCTGAGCAGGTTGATCCCGACGATGACGTCGTAGACGCCCAGCCGGAGGTCGCGGAGGATTTCCACCCGCTCCAGCGTATCTACCTCGGAGTGCAGGTAGTGCGTCTTGATGCCCATCTCCACCAGGTAGTCCGCCAGTTCCTCGGCCATGCGCTTGGTCAGCGTGGTGACGAGGGACCGCTGGCCTTTCTCCACGCGCTGCCGTATCTCGCCGAGCAGGTCGTCGATCTGCCCCTTGGTCGGCTTGATCTCGATGACCGGCTCCAGCAGGCCGGTCGGCCGGACAAGCTGTTCGACGATCTGGCTGCTGTGGCTGTATTCGAAGTCGGACGGCGTTGCCGAGGTATAAACGACCTGGTTGATGCAGGACTGGAACTCGTCGAAGCTCAGCGGCCGGTTGTCCAGCGCCGAAGGCAGCCGGAACCCGTAATCCACGAGCGTTTCCTTGCGTGAACGATCGCCCCGGAACATGCTCCGTATCTGGGGCAGGGTCATGTGCGACTCATCGATGAAGAGCAGGAAGTCCTTGGGGAAGTAGTCCAGCAGCGTGGACGGCGAGCTTCCCGGCGGTCTTCCGGCCAGGTGACGGGAGTAGTTCTCCACGCCGGAGCAGTAACCGGCTTCAACCAGCATCTCCAGATCGTACTCGGTGCGAGCCTGGATACGGGCGGCTTCAACGATCTTGCCCTGTTCGGTCAGGAGCTTCATCCGTTCATTCAGTTCCACGCGGATGCCTTCGATGGCGCGTACCATCTTTTCACGGGACGTCACGAAGTGCTTGGCCGGGAAGATGCTGACCTGGTCCTGCTCTGCCAGTATTTCCCCGGTCAGCGGGTCGATGGAGAGGATGCGTTCCACGTCGTCCCCGAAGAACTCGATGCGCAGGGCCACTTCCTCATAGGCGGGCAGGACTTCCAGCGTATCGCCCTTGAGCCGGAAATGGCCGCGGGAGAGGTCGAGTTCATTCCGGGCGTACTGCATGTCCACGAGCTGCCGGAGCAACTGCTGCCGCCCGTATTTTTGCCCGGTTTTCACCGTTGCCACGAAGCCCTGGTACTCGCCGGGGTCGCCGAGGCCGTAGATGCAGGAAACTGACGCCACGATGAGCACGTCCCGCCGGTTGAGCAGGGCATGGGTGGCCGCGTGGCGGAGCTTGTCTATCTCCTCGTTGATGTCCGAATCTTTTTCGATGTACAGGTCCTTCTGCGGGATGTAGGCTTCCGGCTGGTAGTAATCGTAATAGCTGACGAAGTACTCCACGGCGTTGTCCGGGAAGAACTCCTTGAACTCCGCCGCGAGTTGTGCGGCGAGCGTTTTGTTATGGCAGATGACCAGCGTCGGGCGCTGCACCCGCTCGATGACGTTGGCCATCGTGAAGGTCTTGCCGCTGCCGGTCACCCCGAGTAGGGTCTGATGGGTGTAGCCTTTGTCCAGCCCTTCCACCAGTTTATCGACGGCCTGGGGCTGGTCCCCGGTCATCTTGAAATCAGATACGATACGAAAATCAGGCATAAAGCTCCGCTTGATGTGCGTGGGAAAGGAGGAGAGAAGACGAAATGTTCTTCACAGTACCAGTATATACCGTTCCGAACACCAAAACAATGTATATGGTATGTTAAAGTCAACAGCCTCTTGGAGGTCTAACCGAACAGGCTGCCGATAAGACCTCCGATGATGGCCCCGAGAAAGCCGAAAGTGATTGCCCCTGACCAGGGGCCTGTCCTGCCGCTCCCTCAGGTGGTAGCGCACTGCGGTTCCGGTTCCGTCTCCGTCCGTCGTCCCGCCAGGTACCCGATGGTCCCCCCGACGGCCGCTCCGATGGATGCCAGTAGTATGATCATGACTGCTCCTGCTGCTTCTTTGGAAGCCTGCTTCCCGGTTGCCAAACCTGCCAGCCCCTCTCGTGGTGAGCCGGTTAGAAACCGCTCATGGCGAGCTTGTCGAACCATGAAGTAGAGGGAACAGCAGACTTCCTGCTAAGACTTTACCCCGGATGGGATGGTTGAGGCAGTGATGTTTGTCGCAATGAGGAGCGGTACGGTCTAGTCGTCTTTTCCGGACGTCAGGCCGCAAAGGTACCAGGTAAAACGGCTGGCATGGATAATGAACTTATTGGCGGCGCGGAATGGGAGCGAGGCCAGACGACCGGGAAGCGTGAAGACCCGGCGACGCGGGTGGTAAAGGCGGGTGATGACCGGCCGGATGTCACGGGTCCACCAGGCAAAAAAGCCGGCGGTCTTTCTCCCGATGAAGGAATCCAGCTTGAAGATTGAACTGCCGTGCCTCACGGCGATTATCCGGCCAATGATATCTCTCTCATGGAACGTCCCGAGCGTGCCCGCGGCATCGCCTTTTTCCACGAATACAAGACCATCGTTAGTTACACGCTTATCGAGCACCCGGTGGACAATATGGTTGCCTTCCCGGCGGAACGCGATGAGGTCGCCGGTCCTGACCAGTGCCGGTTCGGTCCTGGACACCAGGACCCGGTTCCCGATGTGTATCAGCGGCATCATGCTGCCGGTCACGACGGTCAGCCAGCCGCGACCGTGCCGGGCGTAATACTCCTGCCAGAGTTCATTGGCGAGTTGGGTGTCTACTTTACTCGTGGTCATCTTCATTTCCAGAGCTTTGTGCTGGGCTATGGCGCTACGGGCCCGATTCAGGGAATACCTGTGTTTGTATCACCGTTCGATGTTCTATACGGGCATCGATGTTACCACCACCACCGCCACCACCGGCGCCGCCGGTGCCATGATCCCCAACCGCCACAGCCAACGATATCATCGTTTCCCGGGGTTGACGATCCTACACAGCCCAGCAGCGAACGTGGTTCCAGATTTTCTGAGCTGATCTGAGGTCTCTGATAGGCCTGTTTCTGCATAGTTGTTCTCCACGCCTGATCGGTTCTTGACGCCCTGCCTGTCCACGAGGCCGATAACGGCCCGGTAGGAGGCTGCGTCATCCGCAACTGCCATAGCCCAGCACGAAGCTCGGGGAATGACCTCCTTTCTCTGTTCCGGTATCACCCACGGGGTGCGACCTGCGCGCGGTTGTTCCCGGTGATCAGGTCAGTTTCCAGTTTTTCTATCTCCTTCCAGAACTCCTCTCTATCCAGGGTAAATTCCATCTCACAGCAGGGAACGGCGCCGATGATGCGTTCGGCGAATTCCGAGTTCCTCTTCAGGATAACAGGAACATCCTGTTGTTGTGGTAAGAAGTCCTTGGGCGTGATGATCTGCTTCATGAACCGTAAGTAGGCGTCCGCTTTATCGATGACGCGGTAGGCAGTGGTTTTGGATTGTTTCAGGTTGATGATGCAGGCCAGTCGCGCGCCGGTATTGCGCCTTTCCGGTATTCCGCCAACGATGGGAAGCCCGAAACACTTCGGAGCATCACCGGGAGAGGACAGCGCCTGCAGCAGGTTCATTTCATCGTTCAGGACAAGGCCGTTCTCCGATTGACAGGAGCGTGCGACCGTTGTTTTGCCGGTCTCGGAAGGGCCGCAGAACAGGAACACGCCGGAATCCCGCATGATCGCGCTGGAATGGACGAACATGGCGGAGACATCATGCCGGATGCGGGTGGCCGTGTAGTAAGCCCGCGGCAGGACCAGGTTCACTATCTTGTAGCCGGTCTTTTTGTGGAGGTAACGCTTCAACATGGTGAGCCGGACGCAGGCAGGGTCATCGGGATTGGGGTGAAATATCCCAGCGATGTCCGGGGACGTTTCTATAATCGTTTCCGCTTCCCTCGCAGCGACCACCTCATCTTCCCGCAGCCTGCCGATGATATCCAGTTCCAGGCGTACGTCCGCCGGTCCCTCCGATTGAAAGTCCTTGAACGCCTGGCGGATGCCCTCATGAACGTCTTTCTCCAAGGTTGAGAGGGCGCAGTTGACATCGCCGAGCGTGAGGATCTGGGTCAAAATCTTCTTTTTCATTCACTCCATCACTGGCTGGTTGAGGATAGTGTAACGTCTCAATCACAGGGGCGCAATGGTCCTATTCTCAAGATACCCCGGGGAGGTAATAAATCCGGTTTGAATGTTGTAATGTTTTCATAAAGATAGCGGACAGGGTAATCATGTAGGTATTTACCGGCAGGTGTATAATTGAAGTCAGGTATGCCGGAAGGAGGTCCACCAGCATGGAAGACAATTCTATCCGGGAAACAAGCGTGGTGAAGGCTGAGGATATTGACCTGGAGGATAGCCAGATAGCGGAGCAGTTGTACGCGGGGGCCGGACTCGGCCCCGTCGTAGAAGCCGGTCTGAGAGATTACGATGAGACCATCCGCAGGGAGAACAAGCTGATCAACAGGGTGCTGGGGCCGCGGGAAGGCGACATCAAAGGATATGGTGAAGCGGTGGCGAGGCGGGTAGCTTATGCCGTCTATACCAGGCTCAACCAGCAGTACGGCGGCAAGATGGGCAATCTCCGGGACTATATCATGAACCTGGAGGATGAACGCAACCGCGCTAATACACGGTATGATGAACTGATGGGCCGCGTCATCGGCATCCTCGGGGAGGAATACCGGCAGTTGCGGACCGACTCCAACGAGTTCATGCAGAAGCTGAACTCCACGCTCGGGGAGGACCTCAAGGCATCGAAGATCGACCAGCAATCCCTGGCGGAAAGCCTCGGTAACATTGACGGCCTGCGGAAACAGATAGTCGATCTTGAAAAGGCCCGGCAGGAATTGGCTGATAAGCATACCTCCGAGATGAAAGAGACCAGGGACAGGTACGAATCCCAGGCGGCGACCGCCCGCGCCGAGTACCGCGAAGAGCTTAAAGAGCTGAAGGACGAAGCCAAAGCGACGCTGAAAGCCCACGCCGATGAGGTGAAGTCCCTCGAAGCCCGCATAGTCGCCCAGGAAGAGGACGTTAAAAAGCTGACGGGGGAAAAGCAGTCCCTGACCGCCGATCTCGCCGCCCTGGGAGAGCGGCATACTTCCCTAAATACGTCGGTGGAGAAACTGGCAGAGACCGTGTCTCATGTAGATATCGGGAACGACGTCGGGGACGAGACGTTCAGCTTCATTTTGAAGGACTCGAAGGTGCCGGACGCGGTCATCGAGGGTGTAGGCAAGTTCATCGATTTCCGCAAATACCTCAAGATAGCCGCCGCCCGGGCGGCGGAAAAAGCCGTGGCGCAGGCCCAGCTGGTCTTGAAGGAGAACGAGAAGTAGACTAACAAGCAGCGCGGACGAACCAGACCGATTCCGTAAGCTGTTCTCCGCCGGCTGAGAGACCGGCATCCTCGAATAAGGGTATCAGTTCATCGAGCATACCCATGTACTCATGATTGAGTTGGTCTACCAGTTCACGCCGGCCGGTCTCGATGAGATAGTTCCGGACCTGTCTGCTTTCCTTTTCATTGCGGAACATGACATCAGCCAGGGCAATGCGACCGCCCGGTCTCAGCACCCGCTTCATTTCGAGGACAGCGGTACGCTTTTCTTCCGCGGTCAGGTGGTGAAATGCATACGCGGATATGATGAGGTCGATGCTGCCGTCAGGCAGAGGAATTTCCGTAAAGGAGCCGTACCGCACGGTAAGTCCGGGGTATTTCGAGCGGCAGATGGCCAGCATCTCCTCGGAAGGGTCGATGCCGATCAGTTCCCGGGCATGGCCGATAAACCGTGCCAGCAGATTGCCGGTGCCCACGCCGATATCGAGGACGGAGGATTCGGATCTACAATGTAGTTTCCCGTAACCGGCGACGGTGTCGAGGACCCGTTCGTAGTCGCGAAACAGCCAGTCGTTGTCGAGGGACGCGCGTTCGACATCGGCGTCGTAGGTCTTTGCCCAGGCATTAAAGCCCCATCTGTCTTCGATAGTCCGGCCTCTGGCTGGAGTGATATTCTCAGTATACTTGAATTCCGTTTTCCCTCCAGGCCGGGATGATTATCTCCAGAGAAGCTTTATCGAGGGGATTTTCGGTCAGCCGGTAGTTGATACCGCCGGGATAGTAGTCCAGGACGTTTTTCAACAGTGGCGTGAGATCAGTGATGCTGTTGCCGTTTATATCGAGAATGCCGAAGCCGGGGATATTTTTCAAAGGACTTATATCCGTCAGGCGGTTGTTGTGAACGTCCAGTAACTGCATGGAGCCGAGACCGGCTATCGGCGTGAGATCGGTAATCCCGTTATTACCCAGCGCAAGTATGTTCAGTTTGGTGAGGCCGGCGAGCGGGCCAATATCGGCGATAGTTGTGTTATCGCAGCAGAGGGAGGTCAGTCCGGTGCAATCGGCCAGAGGGGAGAGGGTTGAGACGGGGTTACTGCTTACGTTAAGGCTCTTCAGTCTGGTCACGTGGGTCAGCGGCGAGAGGTCGTGGATGCAGTTACAGGGGAGATCCAGGTAGGACAGGTTGGGGAGGCCGTCGAGGCAGGGGATCTCGGTGATCTTATTGAAGCCCAGGCTGATGGATTCCAGGCTTTCGATATGGCAGACCGGGGTGAAGTCGGTGATCTTTTCAAGCTGCATACCGATAAATTTCAGACCGGTGCAGTATTCCAGGCCGGTGAGGTCCTCGATGCCGCTGTCCTGGGACAGCAGGAACTCCATGTGCTGGAGGTCGCTGGCATGAATGGCCCCTTCCGGTTTGCGGATGTGCTGACGAACGACCTTTTCCAGGTGCCTGTCCGGAAAATCGACGACCGGGTCCGGCTTGAGGAAGTAGTCGTTACTGCCGAAGACGACGCCGGATGTGAGGATAACCGCCGATAAGACAATGCCAACTATGACGACCGATAGTTTCAGCTTCATGTACGCCTCCGCACACGGAATGTTATCCTATTGTAAAGGAAAATGTTCCTGTGCGCTTCGGTGTTGACACTGAACTAACTGCGGGTAGATATGCAAATCCAGCGGCTGAACAGGCGCATGTTACAGTTTGAGCTTCGTCACCCTGCCGGTCTTGCCCTGCGGCGAGCCGGGAACCCGATATTTGTTGTTGTCTGGCCGTTGCACCGGGACTTCCTCCGGTTTTTCCGCCTGCGGGGTCCATTCGTAGGGGACACGGTAGGCGCGGTACATCATGTTGGACTTCATCATCCCGCCGGTGAAAGGGCTGAGGTACTCCCAGACGGTCTCGCCCTCCGGCGTTACCTCGATGATGCGGCCGGGGCCACCCTCGGTAATCATCGTGTTGCCGTTGACGAGCCGCTGGGCGGAACAGACAAAGGCGCTGTACAGGCTGCCGCCGGGGCCGTGCCCCATCTTTGGATATGACCAGACGATATCCAGGGTCAGGGGGTCGAACTCGATGACCCGGGACCTGTCCCGCAGGGCGTTGCTGACGCCGGTGGGGGAGCCGGGATTAGGGACGCCGTAGCCGGCGGCGCCGCCGTTATCGAACAGCAGGATGTTGCCCGCGCCGGGCAGCCCGGCGGGTATCATGTGCGCGTGGTGCTGGCCGATGATCTGGCCGATCTTCTTCGTCTGCGGCGTAGTGTAATCCGGCCCGAGCTTCCAGACGATGTTCCCGGTCTTCCGCTCGATGATGAAGGTGATGTTGGTCTGCCGTCCGTCCGCGATGATGTTTTCCGGGTTGAACCGCTCGTCGCCGGCGTCCCACCACCGGTTCGGTCCGAGCAGCGAGATGGAGTTCATGTGCATCCAGTCGCCGTGGTCCGGGCCCATGCCCGGGAAGAAGGGCCGGTTCGGGTTGCGGGCGATGGCGTTCTTCGCCGCTTCGTCGAAGCCGAACTCCTCGAAGTGCTGCGAGCAGACCCATTCCCAGGTAATCTTGCCTTCCCAGCCCACTTCCAGGATGGCGTCGTCAACGAGGAGGTGGGAGCTTATCTTCGGCTCGGTGAGGGTCTTATGGCAGAGGATGAGGGTCTTTCCTTTGTCTTGGAATGCTTCCATGCCCGGTACGTAGTAGCCGACCGGGTTGCCCTCGCGCTGGTAGTCATGGTGCTGGCGGGCCATCCATTGCGGCTTATGGCGCGGGTCTTTGATGCGCTCGTGGCGGTCGAACTTCCATTCCACGTTGCCGTCCCAGTCCACCTGGAGCAGGTCGACCATGTCCTGGTAGCCGTATTTCCGGTCACGGATGCCGCTGGCCCCGAAGATGCTCCCGCCGGGCAGCATCTTGTTGGGGAAGCCGTCCAGCCCTTTCCATCGGTTGACCACGTTGCCGTTCATATCGATGAGCACGGCCCCGTTGCAGTTGGTCTTGGCGTGCAGGTCCGAGCCGAAAAGCGTATACCCGCTCCAGCAGCGGGCGGGCTCATAGTGGACGGTACCGGTAGGAAAGACGGTCGCGGGCATATGGCACCTCCGTTTTTAGGGACAGTATACGAGAATGCGTACGGAAAGCCAAGTTCAGGAACCAGCGGTGTAAATGGCAACAGGAAGTTCATCCCGTTGAAAAACGGGATCCATCGTTCCTTGCCTGGCTTGCGGAGAACAAAGAAACTGAAATGGACCTTATGGAGGCGGATTTCCATCGTCCCACTTGAAAAGGGGGAGGAGGGGGATTCGTTTCATCTTTGGGAATAATAAACAACGCGTTTCAGCTCCGGTTCATGGAGCCAGTGGACAAGACTATCTGAAGCCCATTTCGAGTGAAGCGGTTCTGCTTATCGTTCCTATAAGTTACTGAGTTCGGTTCCCAACGATTTGTTGATCCGATTTTCGCTGGTTTGCTTGCCGGTAACGGGATGCCTGAAATGGAAAGGTAGAATGCATCCGCTGGGATATACCGGGCGGAACTTGTCCGGAATATCGGGTTGCATCGGTTCTTCAAAGACGTAATCGGGATCAACCGCGGCAGATCTCTCCGGTTTGACGATGCCTTTTCCGGGGACAGCGTAATAAGTCGGGAAGTGTCTGGCTACCCTTATCTTCCATACGCCGTCCTGCTTCACATAATCATTCTCATACATACCACCGAGCCATTCCTCTTTAACGCCGCCTCCCATCGGGATAGCCAGAACGCCGAAACCGTTCCAGCGGCCCCGGGCCGTCATGCCGTCGGGAGCAACGGTCACGATGCCGGAGGTCTGCATGACCTGATGGATGAATTCCGGGTGATTGCCCATGCTGCTCCGGAAGAACCTGTTTACATGTTCTTTGCCCTGGAAAACCCCCAGGCCGATGAGATGGACAGCGACATCCGGCCCGTCCGCGAACAGGTCTGCAAGCTCATCCGCCATCCAGTGTTCGATGTAATAGCCATAGGCTTTCTGGAGCCGTTCTATCGCCTCGATGTCACGGTATCTCTGAAGTTCTTTTTCAAGTTGACTGACTCTATGTTCGAGTTCTTCAATAGTCATCGCTCTATCTCTCCCGGTGCATTCCATCTCAGCATTATTCTATATGTTTCTGTATATGTAGCTGCTTTCAGACTGATTGATCAACCCGAAGGTATGCCTGCCGACACTGGTCAACAGATCCCGGAGGTCATTCACCTGTTCTTCTGTCAGACCGCCGAGTACCTGATAACAAAGAACCTCTTCCGAGATCTCGATGATCTTCTCGGAAAGAGCAATTCCTTTGCTGGTGATCGAGACAAGCTTTTTCCTCCGGTCGCCGTCACGAGCGGTGGGAGTCCTTACAACATAGCCATCTTTTTCCAGGGTATCAATAACCCTGATCGTGGAATACTTGGTCCGCCAGGCATGCCGGCTGATTTCTGTGGCGGTCAGACTTCCGCCATTCATGATAAGGATGTAGAGAATGTTCCGCCCCGCTCGACTTACTGCAATGTCGCTTAACGCATTGCTGACGAAGTTCTCGATAATGTCAGAGGTCAGGAAAATGGAGGTATAAGCCTGAACGATCGGATTTTTGCCATTCTCGCGTTCCTTCACCTGGAACCTCTCAATCCTCTTTGTCAATTCAGAACCGTCCAAAAATATGTACTCCTTAAATTATTGACATAGTAGACATTTATATAGTAGCATATATTACCATTTCATATGCTACCATCATGGTATCAATTACTTTTAAAGTAAGTCAAATAAATACAAGTGTCAAGGTCAACTTTAATCGAAGGGGGTTCTCATGGGTAGGCAAGGCACTTCCAGGATGCAGCAGGGATGGATAGATATTTCCTTGCCCCTTAAAGGGAAGATGAGACACCTGCCGGACGATGAGAAACCCCTGGCCCAGGAAATCTCCCTTTTCCTGGAGAGAAGCAAGGGAGACCAGACCGACCTCTTCAATCTCAATATCATCTCCCACACCGGGACACACATCGATGCGCCGCTTCACTTCATTCCGAACGGCGCTACCATTGACACCATGCCCATAGATACATCAATAGGCCCGGCGCGCATCATCGAGATCGAGGACCGGATCCTGGAATCCGTTAATCTTGAGGGAGTCAGACCGGGCCCATGTGAATTGATCTGCCTGTCGTTGAGACTGGCAGGGGGTGACGCAGCTCCCGCCAGGGCGATCGTTCGTGCCTTGTAAATCCGGGTGTATAACCATTATTTATCAAAGCATAATTCGCCATTGTCCACCGATAACCACAGGTGGCTGAAAGGAGGATCCAGTATGTGAGAAGAGGAGAAACCGGCAGCCGATACCTTCATCTAGAAACGGGATCATCAAGAAGGAGCAGCAGGCTATGAAGAAATACCTAATACTACTGTTATCAGCGGTCCTGATAACAGCCCTTTTGCTAACCGGTTGCGGTGGTTCAGAGACTACCACGACTACGGCCACCACCAGCACTCAGCCAACGACGACACAGACCTCTCAGACTACCTCGACGGCCGCCACATCCACGGCTACCCCGACTACTGACGTCAAGGACGGCGGTATCTTCCGGATGATTATTGGCGAATTCCCCAACGGGCCCCTTGGCGTAACTTGGGGCGCGTCCAATGGCAATTCCCTGACCATGGGCGCCGTGCTGGAACCGCTTTTTACCATCTCTAATGTTGACAGCAGTTTTGTTGGCCTGCTGGCCACCAGCATGGAATGGATTAACAACAACACTACCCTGCAGTTTAAACTGCGGGAGGGTGTTAAGTTCCATGACGGCACAGACTTCAATTCCGCGGCCGTGAAATGGAATTTTGAAAAGGGTATTGAACACAAGATTGGCGAATATGCTATCATCAAGTCTATTGACACGCCTGATGACTACACCGTGAACGTCAACCTGCATACTTATGATAGCAAGTTGATCGCGCTCTTGGCGGGCAATAGTACCCAGCCCACTTTTGGCTACCAGATGTCACCTACCGCTTATGAAGAGCTTGGCGATGCGGGCCTTACCGAGTTTGCGGTAGGCACCGGTCCGTTCATTCCCACGTCATACAGGCCTGATGCCGAATTCACTGCGAAGAGGTTTGATGGCTACTGGGGCGGTAAGCCTCATCTTGACGGTATCAAGTGCGTCTTGATTGCTGATCCCGTCACCGCGCAGATGGCTTTCGAGGCTGGTGAAGCTGAACAGCTCAACCTTGGCACTTCCCAGACCTACATTGCCATGCGTGACCTTTCAAGCAAGGGCTACAACTTCTACACGTTCCTTGACCTGAAACAGGCGCTGGTACCCTCCGGCGGGCGCGCTGATTCCCCCTATGCCAAGAAAGAAGTGCGTGAAGCCGTGGAATACGCCATTGATAAAGTTAGCATCTGTAACGCTATTTTCAATGGTTTCTATACCCCCGTTTACACGTTTTCTCCCCCGGCGCTGAGGCCAGCTCTTGACTTTGATAACCGCACCTATGACCCGGAAAGAGCCAAGCAACTGTTGTCCGAGGCCGGTTACCCGGATGGGTTCTCCACTACCCTGTATTGTGGTGAACACTTCAATAATGACGCCATCCCCTTGATTCAGTCCTACCTTAACGCGGTTGGTATTAACACGGAAATAGACATTGTCACCATTGCCAAATGGATAGACATGGAAACCAATGGCTGGGATGGCCTCCTGATTTCCCCCACTGGTAATGACTCTATACTTTCCCAGTATTTTGCCCGTTTCTGGTGGACGCCGGATGCGCCTAACTGGAACCACGGTATTTATTGGGATGCCCTTTACCGGCCTGAGGGCAGTCAGGAACTGCTGGAACAGTTCATGGCTGAGCCGGATCCCGCTAAGCAGGTTAAAATCGGGAAAGAAATCGTTCACTTGCAGGCCGAATGGTGCAGTTCCATTCCTCTCTGGGACTGGCAGGGCTGCGTGGTCACGCAGCCTTACGTTCATGACATGCGCTATCCCGCATCAAAAGGCGTGTCTTTATGGTATGACTGGGCCAACGGCTGGATGGATCAGTAAAAGCAAGTAAATACAAGATCCCCCCGCCTTCATGGCGGGGGGACACTTTTTTGGCAGAATTGTATACTCAAACATGAACTCAGGGGATGATGTGCCGGCTGGCGGCCGGCGCCATAGGGTGAAGACGGCGCTTTCCATATAAACGTAGTGGACTTGACGAATACGGAGGGAGAGGCCTTTTGGAGGGCGTTATGGGGTAATCTGAACAAGTGGTTCAGTACCCGGTGCGGAGAAGACGGGACAGTGGGGGGTATGCCGGTTACAATGGCTTGGCGGCCGCGAGGCCGGGTCTGTTAGCTTGCGCTGGTATAGTGGTAGAAGGCCGGGGCACCCTGCGCGACAGAGCCTGTGTCATGGAACCTTGAAGAGGGACAGGTAGTTATGGCTACATATTTTATCAGGCGGTTATTACTCGCCATCATCACCGTGCTGTTTATCACATTGATCGTATTTTTTATGTTGCGGGCGCTCCCCGGTGATCCGCTACTGATGGTGCTGAGCAAGGACCAGTACACAGTGCGTACGCCGGAACAACTGGACATATTAAGGAAGGAATACGGGCTGGATAAGCCGCCTATTGAACAGTACATTATCTGGCTGGGGGGGCTTTTCCGCGGGGACCTGGGGAAATCCACCTTTTATGAAAAACCCGTGAATGATATGGTGGCGCGGCGCGCCCCGGCCACAATATACCTGGGCGCCATGGGTTTTGTATTTGGCAACTTCCTGGGGATAGTAGCCGGCATCATATCCGCCCTGCGCCGGGGCACTATTATCGACACCATCATAACCGTATCCGCTAACTTTGTGGTCACCATACCGCAATTCTGGCTGGGTATTATGATGATATACGTTTTCGGGCTGCAACTGGGGTGGCTGCCGACTAACGGTTATACCTCCCCGTTTGAAAACTTCGGTATGTTCGTTCAGCAGATGATAATGCCGGTAATCTGCGTTTCATTTTTCTCTATCGGGGCGGTTTGCCGCCAGACGCGGTCCAGTATGCTGGAGGTCTGGCAGCAGGACTATATTCGGACCGCCTGGGCGAAAGGCCTGAGGGAACACATGATTATCGTGAAGCACCTGATAAAGAACGGCCTCATTCCCATCGTTACCCTGATGGGTATGCAACTCGGTACCATTATCGGCGGGGCGGTACTGGTGGAGACGGTGTTCAATATACCGGGCATGGGCCGGCTTTCAGTAGATGCCGTGCAAGGGCTGGACTATACGCTGGTGGTAGGCCTGGTGCTTATTATTGCCATAATGGTTATCCTGGCTAACCTGCTGACGGATATTTCCTATGGCTGGCTGGACCCCAGGATCAGGTACTCCTAATAATGATCGAAGAGTAGATTCATGTTAGAAACCAAAAATAACGAAGCAGCAATAGCTGCTTTTGAAACTAATGTCAGGGTCAGCGAATTCCGGCGTTTTTGCCGCGTGTTCTTCGGGCGCAGGATTGTCATCTTCGGCTTGGTTGTCATTGTGCTGTTTGTACTGGTGGCCGCACTGGCAAACGTGCTGGCGCCGTATGACCCGTACCAGCCGGATTTGACCAATGTGCTGGCTCCGCCCAGTTCAGAGCACCTTGTTGGAACCGATGCGCTCGGCAGAGATACGCTTAGCCGCCTGATTTATGGTTCGCGGACGTCGCTCTTGGTAGGCGTGGCCGCGCTTTGCATCGGTGCGGTCGTCGGGCTGACGCTGGGGTTGATCGCCGGGTTTTTTCACGGAATCGGGAACCTGCTCATCATGCGGTTTATCGACGCTATGATGTCCTTCCCCATGATACTGTTGGCGCTGGCGATTGCCGCATTCCTTGGCGGCGGTTTGAAAAATGTGGTCATTGCGCTGGGGGTGGGGTTGGTACCGCTCTATGCCCGCTTGATGTGCGGCCAGGTCTTAACCGTGAAAGAAAATGAATACATCGTGGCCTGCCGTTCCATCGGGTGTACATCGCTGCGCATCATGACAAAGCACATAATCCCCAATTGCATGCCGCCCCTCATTGTCATGATTACGCTCATGATGGGAAATACTATCCTGGCGGAAGCTGGCCTGAGTTTTCTGGGCATCGGCATTGACCCGCCCGGTGCGGCTTGGGGCAGCATGATTAATGACGGCTACCAGCGCCTGTTGGGCAATCCCATTTTGAGCTTCGTCCCGGGCGTATGCATCATGATCGTCGTCTTTTCTTTTAACATGGTCGGTGATGGCTTGAGAGACGCCCTGGACCCGAGGCTCAGGGGAACGCTTTGAACCCGGGCTTCACGTAATTGATAACGAGCGGCCGGGAATTCACCGGACGTAACGATACACGGGCAAAAATTAACTGAATGGAGAATGAGCTATGGCTGAAAAGAAATGGGAAAAGTATATCATTTATGCCGGCCAGACCGCCCCTCCGGCAAGACATGCTAAAGGCAGTGAAGGCGAGACCCCCGGTACCGAGATGTTCTACATCCATGACGGCGTCATTCCGGGCGCATTCATGATGACGGGCACCTGGCAGACCGCCGTCATCCCCGGCGCTATCGAAAGAGGCGCTTCGATGGGACAGCACTTTCATGACACGGATGAATACATTTGCCTCATCGGGAGCGATATGGAGAAGCCGCTGGAACTGAATGCTGAAGTCGAATTCTGGTATGAGGATGAAAAATATACCATCACCAAATCCTGTGCGATGTTCGTTCCCAGGGGTGTCAAGCACGCGCCCTTCATCGTCAGAAAGGTGGACAAACCCATTTTCATGATCTCCACCACGATCGATCCCAAGCATGGTGTTCATGAAGTAAAGTAGCCGATCAGTCCTTGCGGGCAAGGTATCTCAAGTAAGAGACAAGAACAGGAGAAGAACATGGCTGATAGAAAATATGAGAAATTCATCGTATACGCCGGCACCACCGATCCCCCGGTAAAGCACCCGCCCGGCTCCACGCCCGGCACGGAGATGTTCTACATCAATGACAAGGTCATCAAGGGCGCGTTCACGCTGTGCGGCACCTGGCTGAACGGTGTACCGCAGATGAAACCGGAGATGATGAAACAGCACGTCCATGATTCGGATGAATACATCGGCTTCCTGGGCTGCGACCCTCATAACCCAAAAAGGCTCGGGGCGGAAGTCGAGTTCTGGTATGAGGATGAAAAGTACATCATCAAAGACAGCTGCATCCTCTTCGTGCCGAAATATATCCGCCACGCGCCGATGGTTTACCTCAAGGTCGATTCCCCGTTTTTCATTTTCTCGGTGCTTCCGGACCCCCTACACGGCACGCATGAACTTGATACCTCGACCTGGAAGGGTGCCTGATCGCGCCACCGGCATATGAAGTAAAATCCACCCTGGGAGTGTTTATCTAGAATGAAACCAAAAAACCGTGATTATTCCATATTCGACAGGTTCAACTTCACCAGGA
>CAZQQL010000009.1:0-48519 GCA_964595455.1 uncultured Dehalococcoidaceae bacterium | reverse complement strand
GGCGCCGCGGCGCGGGTGACAAAGTAACCGTTCCCGGTAGCGCACAACACTTCTCGCAACTGCTCGGAATTGGGATCGTATCCTTCATATGCAAAGGTGTGAACGTTCCTTGAAACATCCTTTACCGCTTCCCCTGCCAGTTCTTCTATGAAATGTACCGTTTGCTGCAAGTCCTGGAGGATATAATCAGCTTCCGTCGGGCGGTGTTCCGGTCCGATGAGTATGCCGATGCCGTAACCTTCGATCGCTTTGAACGCGTCCTCATCGCTGATATCGTCTCCGATGAACAGCGGTACCAACCGTGAGCCGTCCACATGCACCGTACGAGCAAGGTGCAGGAGGGTCTTTCCTTTGTCCCATTCGAGGTCGGGACGGAACTCGACTTTCCTGCCATCCCAAACCGCTTTCAACTCCGTTTGAGAAACAGCTAATTCCCGGAGGTATTGTTCGATCCTGGCAACCTCCTCACCATCGGCATTCTCGTAACGGACGGTCATCGAATACGGAAGCCTCTGAATATCGACGCCGGGCTGATTACCCAGCTTTTCCTCGAGCTTCTTTTCCGTATTAGCCAACGGCGGGAGGAAATGCCTCCCCAGCGTGACCGAGAACGGTTCACCGGGATCTCCAACCGAGAAACCCAGGCTGCTGGCGTAGACAATGGTTGGCAGATCCACCTGTTCCCGGACTGAACTGACCGGTTCCTTGCTCATGATGACCACCGGCCATCTCTCCGCCACCGTCTTTAACGCATTACGGAAACGCTGGAACAGTTGAGATTCCTTTCTTTCCACCAGAGGTTTCAAGGTGCCGTTATAGTCCAAAAAAACAGCCGGGATCCCCCGGTTCAGTTGCTGCACGATGTTCCGGCTTTCCTCGAAGGCAGAGTGTAAAGAAGCAGCGTCATGAGTGTGTTCCGCGGGGAGGAGTTGTAATTCCGAAATATCTTTGACAACGATGTCCGCCCCGAGTTCTTTCATCCTTTGCGCATTGTTAGCGCGGTCGACACCGATAACGACCGCAAAATCCCCTGCTTTTCCTGCCTGAACACCCGCGAGAGCGTCTTCGACCATGGCGGCTCTTTGCGGGATTACATTGAGTTCCCGTGCGGCCTGAAGAAAAATATCAGGTTCCGGCTTTCCTTGCAAACCGAGCGCTACAGAGGCGCGGCCTTCGACGGCAGCATCGAAAAGGTCCCGTACGCCGGCGGCATCCAGCACTTCAAGGGCGTTCTTGCTGGAGGAAATAACCGCAACCGTTTTTCCACGGTAATTGTGTTACCTGATGAAAACGACCGTGGACTGATAGGCATCCGCCCCGTTTTCTTTTAGATACTGAAGGAAGTAGTTGTTCTTCCGGTTCCCCAGGCCGCACACCGTTTCCCAGTCCGGGGGATCGTCCGGGCTGCCGTAAGGTATCTCGATACCGCGGGATTCGAGGAAACTTTGGGCTCCTTCGTACCGGGGCTTGCCGTCCACGTAAAGACTGTAATCCTCGATGATGTCGAACGGAACAAATAGTTGATCGTGCCGCCGGGAATGTTCTTTCAAAAAATCATCGAACATTCGTTTCCATGCAGCGGCATGCGCACCGGCGGAACGTGTCACCACACCATCCATATCGAAAATTACTGCGTCGATATGGTCAAGGTCCAGCGTCCTTGCTTCATGTTCCATGTTTCACCTCGACTCTTTCTTCCTTACTGCCGACGATAATGTTACGCTGACGCCCATCGAAGAACGCGAAAATGTTGTCTACTCCAGTTTTTAACAGACGCTCTACCGCCTCGGTGGTATTGAAGGCGATATGCGGAGTAACGATCACGTTGGGCATATCGGCGAGTATCTTGTCCATGAGCACGTTCGGGCAGTCGCCGTCCCTGGTAAACACGGAGTGGAGCAATTCTGCCTCCTCACGGATGACGGACTCGCTGTTGAGGACATCGAGGCCGGCGCCGGCGACCTTACCCTCATGCAGGGCTTTCAGCAGCGCCCGTGCGTTGATTACGGTACCTCGCGCCGTGTTGATGATGACCACTCCCTGTTTCATCCGGTCGAACTGCGGTTCATCGATCATGTTCCGCGTCTGTTCAATGCCCGGCACATGCAGAGTGATGATATCGGAAGCCGCGAGCAGCATATCCATGTCCATATACCGGAAACCGAGTCTGGCGGCAGCTTCATGGTTCGGACGAACATCGAAGGCGACTACATCCATTTCATACCCGCGTGCGATACGGATGACATTGAGCCCGATGTCCCCGGTGCCGATGACGCCCAGCACCTTGCCCTGGAGGTCGAACCCGCGCAACCCTTTCATGGAGAAATCACCGCGTCTGGTTCTTTCAACAGCCTCGGGTATATGGCGGCTGATGCTGTGGATGAGGGCGAACACATGCTCTGCCACGGTTGCCGGGCCGTAGGCAGGGTCGTTACTGACCGCTATGTTGTTCCGACGGCAGTAATCCAGGTCTATATGGTTATATCCCGTGGACCTTGTTACGATGAACTTTAAATCCGGAAACCTGGACAGCGTTTCCGCATTCAGATCCGAATAAATGAATACAGAAAGTATCTCTGCATCCCGGAACCCGACAGGAACATTCTCACCGGCCGGTTCTTCCGTAAACAACACCTCATGTTCATATTGCAGCGGCTCAAATGATTTCTTTTCCCATTCCTCTATTTCATACGCTACCACTTTCATCTTCCCAAACCCCCAACTGATAACGTTTCACACTACCCAGAAAGTGTCTTCACAGGGAAAAAGGGTACTACGGTAAACCGTTCCTCGCAAGGGGCATCTTCCTGACAGGGTTGGTTCAATTCGGAGCTTCAGGGATGAGTAAAAGAACCACCGATATCACAGAGGGACATAATGCCCTGCCTCGTTCGTCGACGAGCTGCACTGCGAAAATATGGAGGCCTGGTGAAACGTCCACCCAGGTATATTCGACATCATAAAGACCAGCAGCACTGTGAAAATTAACGCGTCCTTCTTCATCATCATTCCTGCTTTAAGTCCTCTCAGTCATGATACCCCGGGAACCGCTGGCCGTTGCATCCCCATGTTTACGAGAGAACAATTACCTGAATACCGATGCCGTTCATGATTACCCACTCATCCGGAAATCTATAGAAAAGAGAGGCATATTCCGTACTCCGAGGAAGATAAGGTAAAGCTCTTCTCCATGAAAACCGGTATCTACGGATGATCGGGTAAGCATTCATTACGGGTAGATGCAGTAATGGTTCATATTGAATGGCGGAAGGCTTGACCGGATAATCAAGAAAAACGGAAACCAGGGGGTGGCCAATGGTTGTTATGGATGTCAAAAGGCTCGTCCCGGCAACGAAGGCGAGGCACTACGATGTTGTCAATCCACAGGGAGAAGACCTGGGGCATGTGCAGAACTTCATGCTGGACCCGCTGACGAACAAGATAGCCTTCGCGCTCGTGTCATTCGGCGGGATACTTGGACTCGGCGATAAATGGATAGCCATGCCGATGGATATTCTCCGCTGGGATACCGATAATCGTTATTTCATGCTGGATGTACCGAGAGAAAAGCTGGAACAGGCGCGGGGCCTGGACAAGGACAACTGGATGGACGAGTTCAACCTGGACTGGCTGGACGAAACTTACGCTTGCTTTAATTGCCAGCCCTATTGGGACGTAAAAACCAGTTGGCTTTCCAAAGAGTCCCGCGGAGGGCAACCCCTGGTCACGGGACTGGCGCAAACGAGAGGTTGGATGATCGTGAACGAGGCAGGTGATGGCATCGGGACATTGCTCGACGTTGTCGCCGACCTCCAGTCAGGCTGCGTGGCCTATGGGCTTGCTTTCATGTCCGGCCATGACAACCTGCCCCGTCGGACGATGGCACTTCCCCTTCAGTGTTTCAGCCTCACCGACAATGCGAATTCACTACGGCTGAACATCGATGCCCCGCACCTGGCCGGAGGACCGGAATTCGATATGAAGCGTATCACCGAAGACCGCGGCTTCCTTAAAGCCACGTACATGTACTATGGCGTCAGGCTCTACTGGGAGAACCACGCCATCTGGCCGAGGCGAGGTGCGCCGCTGCACCCCATCGAAGCGGGCAGCACGTATAAACCGGAGTTGTACCTCGTCTCCGACCTTCTCACCGATCCGGTGCGGGATATACGCGGCGCCCGCGCCGGCAAGCTGGTGGACCTTATGGCGGATATGGAGACCGGCTATCTAGCTTCGGCGGTCTTTTCCCTCGAAAAAATGGGATTCGGCGAAGGCCTCTACCCGCTGCCGCTGGAAGTGGTCAGCTATGATGTGGTGAAACGGGAATTCCACCTGGCAATCGATAAAGAGACTATCGAAGAAGCTCCGGCCTTCGAGAAGGGACGTCTCCCCACCATCGACCGGAGCGGTCTTATCAACATATATACCGCCTACGGTTTTACCCCTTACTGGCGGGAACGGAGGACCGAACCCGTCCAAAACCCGGTGATGTAGGAAACTACCTGTACAGGAGAAAAACGATGTGCTGGAATTGCGGATGCATGCAACCTGATGACGACCATGGTAATCCTGATAACATCACGACCGAGACGCTGCAGAAAGCAGCACGGGCCGGCGGGCCTGATTCTATCCACCACCTTATGGACAACATGAACGAAATCTACAAGGGAAAAATCAAGGGGACGAATGTCGATACACAACCTGTCGGGAGTGCCTGAGGAACCAAGCACCTTGCCGGATCCCGTATGGTATAATAAAGCATGTCAATAAGAAGAATAGTACTGGACGCACTTATCCCTCATTCGCCGGACATCCTGCAATATGCGCAGCAACTGAGTGATTTACCCGGGACGAGGGGCGTGACTATCGATGTTCTGGAGAACGACGAGCGGACCCGCACGATAGAGATCACAATCGAAGGCGAGTCTTTGATTTTTACTGAGATCAGCAAGGTCATTGAAGATATCGGCGGCTCGATACATTCCATCGACCAGGTATCGGCCGGGGCCAACATCATAGCGCCATCAGAACACCGCGGAGAATAGTGTGCGTTCCAAGATCGTACGCGGGTTCATAGACGGCTCCCTTTCTACCCTTGGCATCGTTATCGGCGCAATGTCGGCCTCCGGGTCCGTTATCCTGGCCGCGGCCATAGGCGGGGCTCTGGCCAACGGTATCTCCAATCTCCTCAGCGCGTTGTCCGCGGCCAGCACCGAGCGTTACATCGAACTCAGGGAAATCGAACGCGCCATGGTGGTAAAAGACCTGAGGGGAGGCTCGGCGGACCGCAGCATCAACCGGCAGGCATGGCTGGATGGCGCTGCTGATGGCCTTTCCACCATTGTCGGCGGGGCCATCCCGATTATTCCCTACGTATTTGTTTCGCCGGGAACCGCTGTCATTATCTCGGTCATAGCGGTCGTACTTGTCACGTTCGGCCTGGGGATATACCTGGGCAAGGTCTCCCGGCGAAATCTACTGTTCTCCGGGCTGAAGATGGCGGTATTCGCCATGATCGTGGCAGCAGTGGTCTATTTCGTCGAGGAATTAATCTCCCCGGTATAATTCATTATTGGAGATAGTCCCTGAACCCGGCGACGCCGCTCTTTTTCCTGAGGTCCATCAGGGCTTTCTGCTGTATCTGCCGGACCCGCTCGCGCGTGATCCCGATGTGTTCTCCGATTTCCCCCAGGGTGCGGGTCTGTCCGTCGCGGAGCCCGAACCTCAACTCCAGGATGGTACGTTCCCGATCAGAGAGCGTTCGGAGGATATCTTCTATCTGGTCGTGCAGGGAATGTTCTCCCACCTGGTCTTCCGGAGAGATGACAGCGTCACTGGCCAGCAGATCGGTAATGGTACGCTGGTCTTCATCATCTCCTACCGGGGTTTCCAGGGAGACCGGCTGGCGATGATCGGCCATAAACAGCTCTTCCACCTTGGTTACCGGCAGGCTCATTTCTACCGCCAGTTCTTCAGTGGTGGGCAACCGTCCGTATTCCTGGGAAAACCTCTGGCTCTTTCTCCTCATTTTGGCCAGGTTCTCTACGGTATGGACCGGCAGGCGGATGGTCTGGGCCTGCTCTGATATCGCCCTCCCAATGCTCTGGCGTATCCACCAGGTGGCGTAGGTGCTGAAGCGATAGCCCCTGGAATAATCGAATTTTTTGGCTGCACGCATCAGCCCGATATTCCCTTCCTGGATGAGGTCCATCAAAGCCACACCGCGTCCCATGTGTTTCTTGGCGATACTGACAACGAGTCTAAGGTTATGCACGATCAGTTCCTGGCGTGCCTTCCTGGCCTCTTCAGGGCACCCGTGGGCGAAACGTTCACCAAGTTCGCGTTCTTTTTCCGGTTCTAATAACGGCAGACGGCCTATCTCCGCGAGATAGGTCTTCAGGTTATCTTCTCCCTGCCGGGACCCGGTCCTCTCCCGCCGCCGGTATGTTTCTCTGATGGTCTGTGTCACGGGACCTATCCCCCTGTTCTTTGTCGGCCATGGCCGTAACACCAAGGTATCATCGGATGGTTGTGTTCCACATCCCCCAATCAGATATGTTTTTCTAGTCGGAAGAACTAATCCTTCCGGGAGAAAAAGATGGTTACGGAGATGTGCACTCCCACGACTGGAGGTGTATACTATGCGTGAATATGTGAACAAGACTGATATGGTTCTTTCGTTTGAAGGAGCTTGGTTCTCATGATACCCGTATCTATTGTACTGGTCGATGACCACCGCGTTATGAGACAGGGATTGAAAGCCCTGCTTGAAGAATCGACTGATTTTCAGGTCATCGGCGAAGCTGACAGCGGGCAAGATGGCGTTCAACTGGTACGTGAACTCAGACCCGACGTCCTCGTGCTGGACATGGCACTGCCTGACATCGATGGCGTGACCGTCGTCCGGGAAGCCGTCAAGGTATCACCGAAAACCGTCGTGATCATTCTTTCCATGCATAATATCGAGGGCTACGTCAGAAAGGCCATGCAGGCCGGCGCCCTCGCGTACGTATTGAAGGATTCCACATCCTCCGAGTTGATCACCGCCATCCGGGAAGCATTAGCGGGCCGTCGCTACCTGAGCCAGTCAGTAGCGCAACGGGCGTTCGATTTCTTCGTCGAAGGCGGTATTCCGACACCTCTGGATCCTAATCTGGCCCTGAGCAAGCGGGAACGTGAAGTACTACCATATATCGCCGGCGGTATGACCGCCAGGAAGATCGGTGAAACCCTGGGAATCAGCCCGAGAACGATTGAGTTCCACCGGGGGAACATCATGCGCAAACTAAATCTCAAAGGGCACAAGGAACTGGTCCGTTTTTGCATCCGTACCGGAATTTTCCCGGAAGACCGGGCCGCCCTGTAAATCAGCTCCGACTAGGTAGTTTTTCATTCCTCTTACGTAGTTCCTATTTTAACAACCTCGTAGAATTACGAGGGAAAAACAATCAACTCTGCCAGTTACCCCCTTTCAACGTCTCCTGTAAACTTTCAAAAGCTGAAACCGGACTATTCATTTGTGAACCAGATCCTGAAGGAGACAGACTGATCATGATTTCAGGTGCACTCGTACTTGCCGGCGGACCGGCTGCCAGGATGGAAATTCTCTGCAACGGCCGAAGTCGCCCGGGACTGCCTTTTGGTGGATTGCTCAGACTCATCGACTTTACTCTCAGCAACTGTTTTTTCTCGGATATTCCCCATATAGGCATCGTGATCGACCGGAGGAGCCAAGCCATGTGGCCCTATCTACGGCAATGGGCAATGGTCAGCAGCGGAAAGATAGACATTCAAGTTCTGGAACCTGAACAAAGCTCCCGGGGGACCGCGAGTGCCCTTACCGAGAACCTGCAGTTTATAGAACAACTGGAAGGTGAAACCGTCCTCGTATTATCTTCCGACAAAGTATACCAGATGGATTACCGGGCGCTGGCTGAACATCACGAAGCCAGCGGCGCGGATGCCACCATCGCTGTTACCCACCTCCCTCTCAATGAACTTTATTCCGGCATGACGGTTGGTATAGATAGCGCCAACAGGGTAATCGGCTTCACCATAAACCATGGAATGGGATCCGGCGTGATCAGTACCGGTTGTTATGCCTTTAAGAAAAGCGTTCTCATGGAGTACATCAAGCGGGATGCCGTAACATACCATTCTCTCCATTCTCTACGTAGTGACGTACTGCCAGCTATGGCGGAACATGTTGATGTACGCGCATATCCTTTCAATGGTTACTGGCGAGACATCAAAAGCATCAATCACTATTACAAAGCCAACCTGGATTTCCTCAATGGTAAAGTGATCCCCTTGCATGAAGATTCATTTCACGTCCGGAACCCGTTTTTCTGTCATCATATTTTTTCACACACTAACAACCGTCACACCAGGAACAGCATCATCGGCAACGGCTGCGTCATTGAGGGATACGTGGAGAACTCCATTCTTTTCCCCGGCACGAATGTTGATCGGCAGGCAGAAGTATGGGATTCCATTATTATGTCCGGAGTCAGCATCGGCAGCCACAGCGTCGTCGACCATTGCATCATCGATGAAAACAGCATGATCGGCAACCAGTGTTACCTCGGCCTGGGTGCCAATTTTGATCCGGGCAGGACCAGCGTGACGGTACTCGGTAAACAGGTAACAGTGCCAACGGGCACATCCATCGGGAGGAATTGCCGCATTTTTTCTCATACCAGCCCGGCTGACATAACAGCCAAAGTGGTCCCGGCCGGTACGACGGTGACGCCGCAGATCAAAAGCTTGAATGTCGTTTTCTAGGGCAATGGAGGACCGAAGAATATCATGGAATACCAGCGAAAAACAAAACGAAAAAGCAGGGCGCTGGCCCGTGCTCTCAAACAAGGAGCCAACAAGAACGTCATCAAACGCTGGGAGCGAAGGACCCACTGACATTCACTAGAACTCTTACGAGCCATACAGAGCTGCCATAACCTGCTAAGAGATGGGCGTAGAGAGGAACGGTAACAACATGGAAAACAAAAAGAACCTGGGAAAATCGGTCCTGATTCTGCATCGGCACGCTCTATTGTCGGAAGGTCTGGCGAGGGTCATCCGGGAAGCTGGTTTCCGGGTGATCCAGGAGATCGTCAACAATGCCGATCTCACCGTCCCGGTACTCGCGGACAAACCGGACATCGTTATCATTGATTGTGATATACCGGATGCAGAAAATACCGTCCTGCGCGGAGTCAAGGAATGCGCGCCGGACGCAGTTCTCATCATGCTGACGACCCCGCAGCCCGGCCACAGTTTTATCCCTGCCATCAATGCGGGCGCTCAGGGATATCTTTCTACCAGTCTCTCCCCTGATATGTTCATCAGCCTGCTGCACCTGCTGGCGGGGGGTAACATGGTGATCGCCCGTGAAAAGTTGATCGGCGACGTAGACATGGTGACCGGAGACCATATTTCGACATTGGAACAGTTGAGTAACCGGGAAAAAGAGGTGCTTTCCCTGGTCGGTAAAGGAGCCACGAACCGTGAAGTAGCTGAAGAACTCTTCATGTCCGAGCATACGGTAAAAGTCCACCTGAGGACGATACTCAACAAACTAAATCTAAGGAACAGGCAGCAGGCGGCTGCCTATGCTACGCAGGTTGGGCTCGTGAGCGATGTTTCCAACAATACCCGGCTGCATACCGGGACCGGAGAACCGGTTCCCATCCGGATGGGCAGGAATGCTGTCCTCCACGCTCGTAATTGATCGAACCATAATATCTCATATTCGTAAACAAGCCCGCTCAAAGGCGGGCTTGTTGTATCGTAATCCCAGTGGATGGTTTCTAGGCTAGTTTAACGTCTTTCTGGGAATACCAGAGGCCGTGAATATTACAGAGACTGGCCGCATAAAGTGTGCCGGGCTTCCCGGTTTTCAGGGTAAGAGAAGCTTCATGATGAGCATAAACTGTGCCGGTATCAACGCCTTCAGTTGATTCGCCGTGGGCGGAGAAGATGCACTGCCCTACCTCGTGGGGGAATTTTGCATCTTCCGGCATGAAATAAATGGTAATCCATTTGATGTGATGAGCTGCGGTGTTGGGATGTGTAATTTCCCTTCCGAGAGTAACCTTGATCTGGAAAGGTTCTCCGGCTTTAACGGTATCCGGGCATTCTATAACCGGTACATGTTTTTCCGCCTTCCAATCCGCAGTCTGGTAAAGCTCACCGAACGGTTTCATGAGAATACTCTCCTTACAGGAATTTTTCTCACATCCTAACACAACGCCTGCAAGGTATAAAATACTTTTATCACAATCTTGTTGGCATCATACTCTCCCGGCCAGGCCTAGATTATGAAGGACATCGATGACAGCTTCGGATTTGTTCAGCGTATAAAAATGTAGATATCTGAATCCAGCGGACCATAATTCTTCACACTGGCGGGTGGCGTAGTCAACGCCAATTTTCTTCACTTCCTCCAAAGAAGCCGAATTTTCCATTCGTTCGATGAGGGAAAGCGGGAGCGTTGCGCCGCAGAGTTCCGCAAAACGCATAATCCGGGTCATGTCCGTGATTGGCATGATGCCCGGGACGACCGGGATATCGATACCGGCTTTTTCTGCCCGGTCCATGAACGCGAAAAAGTACCGGTTTTCAAAGAACATCTGGGTGATGGCAAAGTCCGCTCCCGCGTTTATTTTTTCCACAGTATATTTCATGTCCGTTTGCAGGTCCGGAGCGTCACAATGACCTTCGGGGTAAACTGCCACGCTGATGGAAAAAGCATTGAATGATGCCGCTAAGGACACCAGTTCCTTGGCGTAGCAGAAACGGTCTTCCGGGAGCTTCACACCTGCTTCCTGCGGCGGGTCTCCGCGAAGTGCCAGGACGTTCTCGATGCCCTCATCCCGGTATTCCCCTAGGATGGTCCGCAGGTCTTCCCGGCTCTGGTCCATACAGGTAAGATGAGGCATGGGTGTCATTGACGTGGTATCCTTGATACGCTTGACGATACGGTGCGTGTTCCTGGCAGTACTGCCGCCCGCGCCATACGTTACTGAAACATAACCGGGCCGTAAAGGATCGAGACGGGCTATCGTCTCAAAAAGGCGGTCTTCTCCCTCTTCAGTAGTAGGAGGGAAAAACTCGAACGAAATGCAATCCCCTTCCCTGGCAAGCAGGTCATGTATCTTCATGTGCGCAACCTCGCTTTCACTTCTACATTTTCAGGATGATGTTTCGCCGCCGGCATTGTCTTGCCGGATAAGGAAAACGGAGATTATGCCACCGCAGAAAGCCAGTCCGGCGCAAATCGCCATCGTCGACCGGTAACCTGCGGCAAAGGAATCATCGATTGCTTCATTTGCCTGCTGCTGCTCTACTCCGGAAAATGAGTCCGGTACACTTATCCCGCCGAGCTTTTCTGCCTGTCCGGTTATCTCCTGTTGTTGGGCTGGAGAAAGGTCCGTTGTAGACAAATTGTCCGCCAATCTCCCGGAAAAGATGGAAAGGATAATCACGCCCAGTACGGCGATAGCAAGAAGACCGGCCACACGGGACATGACGTTATTGATCCCGGAAGCCGAACCGGAGAACTCCTTGCTGACGGAAAGAGCGCTCTTGGTCAGCGGCGGAATAACCGCTGCCATGCCTATGCCGAAAAGGGCAAGACCGGGAAGAAAGATAGTGAAATATCCGGAGCCGGTACCAGCAGCGGCGAGAAGCGCCATGCCGGCAGCCACTATTACCGGCCCAGTTATCATTTGCCATCGCGGGCCAATCTTATCCGCCAGGATACCGGATGGCCCGGTGAGTATGGCAATAAACAGTATCGGCGGCAGCAGGGCAAGCCCGGCGCGCGTGGGAGAATATCCGAGCACCTGCTGCAGGAAGATAACGGTATAGAACATGACGCCATTCAATCCAAAGTAGAGAAACAGGGTGACAACGTTGGCTCCGGTGACCAGCGGATTACGGAAAATAGTAAGGTTGACGAGAGGGTGACGGCGATGGATCTCGTAGTAGATAAAGACTGCTATGGCGACGGCGCCGGTAGCCAGACTGACTAGAACAATGATCGAATCCCAACCGCGGTCCGGACCGGATATCAGCCCGTATGCCAGCCCGAAAAGGCCGATAAGGATCAAGAGCCCGCCCGGCCAATCCAGTGTGTACTTCTCTCCCGGGCGTATCCCGGGTACAAAGGCAACAGAGAGTGCCAGGGCTGCCAGTCCTACCGGGACCATCATGAAGAAGACCCAGTGCCAGGAGAGCGTATCCACGAGCCAACCCGCCGCCAGAGGACCTACGGCAGCCAGCGCCCCGGATATGCCGGCCCAGAGGCCGATGGCCCGGCCGCGTTCCGATTCGATGAAGCAATCATTGATGATTGCCAGGCTCTGGGGTATCATCATCGCCGCTCCTATTCCCTGTACACCCTGCAGCGCGATGAGGATGCCGATGGAAGGAGAAAACCCGGAAGCCAGCGCTGCCAGCGTAAACACAGCCAACCCGCTGATGTATATTCGTTTCCGCCCATACAGGTCTCCCAGCGCACCCCCGATGAGGATGAGCGCACTGAGCGCCAGGAGGTTGGCGTTAACTACCCACTGTATCCCGCTCAGGGCCGAACTGAATTCATCCTGTATCCGGGGCAATGCGACCGGTACGGCGCTCCCAGCTAGAAAACCGGCTCCGCTGGCCAGGATGGTTGAAAGCAATATAAGCCTTCCTGAGGAGGACTTGAGGGAGCAAGACTCGACCAATCGGGCCTCCTTCAGGCGACTTTCACTCTATGTTGCGGCCGATTCATCGATTTGATTACTGATCAAGTAGTGGAGCACCGGGTTACATAAGGCCTTGCCGGTTTGGAAGTAAAGGCGACCGCCAACAGGTCAATTTGCGGCAACTTCCTGTTTTTCCAGGGATTTCTGCATATTGCGGGTAATTACCCACGCCATCTCACTGTAGACATCCACAGGACTGAATTCCAGGAATTGTGTGCCGCTTTCAATGTAGACAGTATGACCGGGAGGCAGGTAATAGGCATTCCCTTCTGTAATCCTTTCCTGGGTCCCGTCATGGTAAGTTACACGCATTTCTCCCTTGAACAGGTACCCCCAATGCGGGCTCTGGCAAAGGTTGTCTGGTAGTCCATGAAGAACAGGGGTATAATCATACGGCTTTTGGTAGGTCTCAAAAGAAACATGGATGTCGCTCCAGTCCGCCTCATGAACGACGATCCCTTCCGCTACCGTGCTAGACGGTAGACTCTTTAGTAATCCCTGCATAGTTTTCTCCTTCGGTGAGGAGTCTTTTTCAGCATAAACCCCATCTTATCAAGAAGTAATATAATAGATTGCGTTTTTGTTACATAACTGTGACATTTTTTGTTTTTGGCGGGAAAAGCCCGCCCGACACCGCATAATCCGGTTTTTTAAAAGTGATGAATATTTTATATTTCGAGCTAAAAATATATAACTATTCCACATCCATTCCACTATCATTAATTGAACACAAAAAGACTCCTGGTAAGCCGGGCGGTACGCATGTGTAAAACAACTGAAGCGAGGTATCGAGATGGCTGAGAATAGTGGCGGATCGGGATTTGGTTCGGGACTGCTGGTTGGGTTGCTGGCCGGAGCCGCGGTCGCCCTCCTGTACGCTCCCCAATCAGGGCGAGAAACACGCGCCATGCTGAAACAGCGGGCGGAAGAGACCAGGAACAAAGCAGAAGAGATCATGGAAGAAGCTCGCGCACGGGCTCGAAGGATCGTTCAAGACGCCAAGAATGAAGCTCAGGGCATGAAGAGTGAAGTTAGTTCCTGATAGGAAGGAATACCGGATGTGCAGGAAGGAGCCGGGAGGATGAACAGTCAGATGGCCCGCGGTCTAGCCATAGGCTTCCTCATCGGGGCGGCTATCGGCGTGGCGGCAGGGATGCTTTATGCTCCACATTCCGGACGGATAACTCGCCAGATGATATCGGAAAAAGCCTCGCAGGCGCGCTATGAAACCGGGCGTATGATCGATGAAGCCCAGTACCGGGGACGGCGGCTTGTCAAGAGCGCCAGGTCACGATTCGGAAAATAAATCGAGATATCCGCACTATCGTTCTATCGAAATAAGGAAAAAACAGAAACATTAACAGGAAAACGATAATTAAGCAGGTGATTGCATCGCGTCGTCTCGTACCTAATGGCCGCGGTGAGTATGCCTGCTTTTTTTATCATGATAGCTTCATGTGACACAGTTACTACTCGCCAAAAAAGAAGGATAATCAGGGACATCCGGAAGGCAGGCGATGTATGGTGAACGATAAACGAGATGGTCACTCCCTACGCCAGGAGAGCGTTACTATTGGTACCGCCCGTTCCCGTTTCTCCCTTGAAACAGGCCAGCTTACTCTCCCGCCAGGGCTTGAACAGCATAGCTTGATAGATACCCTGGCATCCGAGGAGCCGGTTACCGAGAACATCTGGAGGTGGGTGGTTGACAATATACAGGACATGGTTTTTATCATGGACTGCAAAGGACGCTTTGCCCTTTACAACCATGCCGTCACAGCCATGCTGAGACTACCCGAGCGGGACATCATCGGAAAAAACATGCGAGATCTCGGTTTTTCACGGGACACGGTCAGGAAGTGGAACATTTTGTTGCGCCAGGCCACGGAAGGGAAAAAGCTGGTTTCCGAGATTAGCTTATCGATGCCAGACGGCCGAGTGCACCTCTATGAAATTACTCTCTACCCGATGAAAAATGAGCAGGGCGAGATCATCGGATGCAGCGGGGTCAGCCATGACATCACAGAAATCCGGCAAGCCAGAGAAGCTCTCAGGCAGGTCTCTCTCCGCCTCCTGGAAACCCAGGAAAAAGAAAGAAGGGCGATTGGAGAAGTCCTTCATGATGAATTAGGCGCCAGCCTTACTATGCTTAACCTTTCTCTTCATCATCTCAAGAAAGAAGCCGGACCTCAAGCCAGACCAGCCATCAAGGAATTCGAGGACGCGGTAAGAGATGTCATCGAGCAGGTCCGAGCCCTTTCTCATTCTTTACGTCCCAGCGTACTTGGCCAGGTCCCTCTGGAGGAAGCACTGCAACTTCACATCCAAAGGTTCGAAGCAAGGACCGGTATGGCGGTACGGTTCCAGAATGAAGGGGTCGATGGGAACCTCCCGTCTGAAATCGAAATAGTTATTTACCGGATTGTCCAGGAAGCCCTGACCAATGCCGCCAAATATTCTGGCGCTGAGGCTGTGGGAGTGGTACTATATAGTGAAAACAACACCTATGTCATCAGTATCGAAGACAATGGTAAGGGGTTCGACCCCCGAAAAGTAGACTCAGAAGGAAGCGGGATCATCGGCATGCAGGACCTTGCAGCCCTGATAGGTGGGGAGTTGTCCCTGGATTCTTCTCCCGGATACGGTACGAGGATAACATGCAGAATTCCTCTCCCGGAAATTCCTGACTATAGTTAGAGTAACCATGACGAATCATAACGGAGATCTCACACAAGAATGCATCAGCATCGTCCTGGCCGATGACCACAATATGATCCGCCAGGGCATCCGGCGACTGCTCGAGGACGCTGGAGGATTCGATATCATCGGAGAGGCATCTAACGGGATCGAGGCCGTTGAGCTTGTTAGTAAGCTTCACCCGGAAGTCTTGATTACGGATTTCAAGATGCCGGGTTTGGACGGGATGCAGGTAACCAGGCAGGTCCGGGAGAGTTCTCCGGATACGAAGGTAATCGTACTAACGATGTATGGCCTGGAAACATATGTGTATTCGGCGCTTTCAGCCGGCGCCAGCGGTTACGTTCTCAAGAGTTCGGGTGTTCAGGACCTGGATATAGCTATTCATGAGGTCATGCAGGGTAATATCTTCCTGAGCCCTCCCATCACCAAGGAAGCCATCGAGGCCTACAGGATAAAAACCAACAAACCTCCAATCGCACTCTAAGTATTACACAAGTGTGATAACCGCGGTTCTTCCATATTTTAGTTCGCTAGCGAACCGGTAGGTTGCATATCCTTGCATAAGTATCTCTTACATTTTGCATTTCCAGTGCGGATTTTCCCTGGTAAGCCCTTTTCAGATGAAAATGTTGATGTATAATAAGTGCGACGTCAACTTTTTAAAATGATCTGATTGGAAGCGAGCCGAGAGAATGCCGGAAAATAGAAACGAGACGGGACACGGCAAAAGCAATGGTCTCAATCTCGCGCCGGAAGAACGCGTTCATGACCTTCTAGCCCGGATTATTGAGCTTGAAGTCCAGAATTCGGAACTGACAAACCGCAAGAGCGAGTTGTCAAAGACCATCACCGCTTTCCGCAGCCTCATTTCTGAAGCACCAGCTCCTTTTTTCACCATTAATCGCTACAATATCATAGAAGATGTCAACGAGGCGAGCAGCAGGCTGGTTGGAGTCCCACGGGAAAGCTTGATAAGCCAAAAAATCACCTCGTTCATTGCACCGGAGGAAATAGAGAGTTATTACCTGTACCGGAGGGATGCCTTCCGCTATAACCATGTGTGTTCGATGAACATCAACCTGCTTTGCCGGGAGGAAAAAACAAAAATTGCTGTTGATCTTACCAGTCTGAAAGCCGGATCTGGCCGCTTATTGATGATCGCCCTGCCCGTCAGCACCGGGGATATGTGCAGTGCGAAACCGGGGGGACAGCAAGTTGCGAATCCGGACACTGGAGACAGGATGCGGGGCCTTTCCCTGCGACTGCTGGAAGCCCAGGAGAAGGAAGTCCGCCACATCGGCCAGGACCTTCACGATATCGTTGGTAGTTCACTGACCGTGATGAAGCTGGCCATTCACGAGGCCCGGAAGAAACTTCCGGAAGGCCTGAGGGATGTACTCGTTCCGCTCGATGAAATGACGATCGATCTTGCGCAGCAGGTACGTTCCCTCTCTCAATCGTTAAGGAGTACCGAAATAGAGCGAATCGGCCTCGAAGAAGCCTTGCTGTCTTACGTTCAGAACCTGGAAAACCAGACCGGCATAGAAATCAGCTTTTCATGTGACCCGCTGCCTGAATCTATCCCGGCCAACATCCAGGTGACTGCGTTCCGCATCGTCCAGGAAGCGCTCAACAACGTAGTCAAGCACGCCGGCGCGCAGCAGGTTTCTGTCGCACTTGTCTGCGAAGCCGGTAATCTGGTCGTCAAAGTGGCGGATGCGGGTAAAGGGTTCGATGTATCAAGTTTGCCGGAAAACGGCGGAATCTCCGGGATGATGGACCGCGCCGTCCTGGCCGGAGGCAGCCTGAAAGTGGACTCCGCCCACGGCCGAGGTACCCGGATCATCGGTGCATTCCCCCTCAAATAATAGCACCGGACCATGCGGGGTCTATTGACAACGCTAATAGTTCTACGTATCATTTTATGTGATTTTGTTAGTCGCAGGACCTGACTCCAGGAAGTACTATTGAAAAAGTTCAGGATTTTAGCCGTCGATGATGATAAACGTATCCTCGGGTTTGTGAAGAGGCATCTTGAATCCCTCAATTATGCTGTATTGACTTCACTCAGCGGGGAAGATGCCATTGAAAAAGTCCATTCACAACCGGTAGACCTCATCGTTCTCGATGTCATGATGCCCGGCAAGGACGGGTTCGAGACCCTCAAGGAGGTACGTACCTTTTCCTCCGTGCCGGTCATCATCCTCAGCGCCAGGGAAGATGACAACGACCGTGTTCACGGGCTCCGTCTGGGAGCGGATGATTACCTGCTGAAACCATTCAGCCCGGATGAATTGGTAGCCAGGATCGAAGCCGTCATGCGGCGCATGGCGCCGCCGGAACGGCGGAAGACCGCGCAGCCGTTGAAATACCAGGAGATATCCATCGATTTCACACGGCAGCTTGTCATCGTCAAGGATTCTGAGGTATATCTGACAAGAATGGAATGGATGATTCTGAGTGAGCTCGCCCACAATATCGGGCGCATCATGACCTATGAGGACCTGCTGACGCGTATCTGGGGCCCCGAATATCGGGCGGACGTACAGCTCCTGCGTACCTGGGTATCCCGTTTAAGGCGCAAGATAGAAGTGGATACCTCATCACCAAAGCTTATCCGCACCATCGCTAAAACCGGCTATATCATAGACATCCCGGTCTCTGAATAAAAAGCTGTTCCCAACTGCAGCTTCTTCACCTTTTCCATCCGCTGGATAGATGATACGTTTTTTCAATTATTGCTACGGTCTTTTTATGACTATTCGACAATTGACCTCCTACAATGACTCTATCGAAACAGCAAGGGGGCTTCCAGTGCAAATGAACCTGCAAATAGTTCAAGCCAGCCCGGCGGCGAAGAAGAAGAACAGTCCGGCGATTAAAACCGATGAAGTTATTACATTCTGTCCCGGATGCAAGGCCTTTCAGACACTCTGGCTCAATCATGACAAGCTCGTAGTCACGCGCAAATTTACCCAGAAAATGGACCAGATTTACCATGACTGCGGCACAACCAAGCCGTGCCGGCTGTACAAGGCAACCCATATAGGTACGACCATCTGAGCCGGAGTAATAGCTTTTAACTGCCAGGATGGGGACGATGGCGGAGGGTCGCTGGGTGTTGGTATTGGAATATCGTCCCGGAACATCCGGGGCGATGATGCGCGTCTTAGAGAACAGCCCGGATATCGATATTGAGCATTGTGAAATCGGCAACGATGGTCTTTTGTCCATGTTTGGCCGCACCTCCGAAAACGCTGTCGACCTTATCCGGGGCTCACTTGATAGATATCTTCCCCGCATCAGGTTTTTCAGCCTGGAGTTTGATGAACATAACGTCATGGACAACACCGAGTCGTTCGCCATGGTCACTAATTCCAAATCCATCGCAGCCATCCATAAACAGGTCATAACAGAACTCCACCGGTCCGCAGAAACGTCCGGGCGCTTCACTATATCCGAACTTGCGCACAAAACCGGGCTGCATCGTGCTACCCTTTACCTTTGTATTGAATCACTGAAACGCCGTGGCTATATCAGGGTTGAAAAGGAAAAGATGACTCTAAACGCCGAACCGTTAACAGAACGGGACTCAGAACCTGTGTAATTCCTTGCATGGAATGACGCGGTAAGGACGCAGGGATCACCCGTCAAAACGGCCCCGAATATGTCCAGGAACTGTCTTTAGATATCTTTTGTTACCTCAATAGGGTGCCTTCATACCATATCATGGATTTCCATCTCCGTAAGCAATAGCGTATGTCATTGATGCCGTTCACTCTTGAAAAACAGCCTGTCATGAAAAAAGACCGCTCTATTACGTAACATCGGTAGTGTGTCTTTTTTTTGCAAGCATTTTACTCAGTTTTTATGTTGGATTCTATCTCCGCTGATAGACCGGTGGACCTTCTCATTGAGACCTCTTAGAAATGTCACAGTTTTGCAACTTATTGGAGAGTGATTTTATGACTATTAAACCGGGTGTTTCTTACAATGAGACTACCGGCGATTAAGGCATATACGTGGCCGGATTTCCTCAAATCGCGTCCCGTGATGGGGTACGCCTACCAAGAGACGAACAAGAGAATGGCAAATAATGCGTAAGATCCAGGATGAACCCTCCTTCTGGTATAGTAAAGCCCGCCAGAAACGGGTCATGGAAATAGAGTTGCGTGAATTGACTCGTGATTTCATCACCAAAATGGAGAAAATGACCCGGGCATTTGAAAACGATCAAATGCGCCCGGTTTATGGGATAACCACCAAGGAGGAGGGGGGATACAGATCATGAAAATGGTTGCGGTAATTCTCGCCGGGGGGCGAGGAAAGCGGATGGACATTCTGTGTCACGTCAGGCCAAAACCCGCCATAGAATTCGCCGGCGGCTTTAAAGTAATCGATTTCAGTCTCAGCAATTGTCTACATTCGGGTATCGGAACTATCTTTGCCCTTACCGATTACCAGCGTTTACAAATGGCCCACTACCTGAATAGATGGAAAGCGAATAACGCTTCAGACATCACCCTGCACATACTCGAGCCTTCACGGGGACCCTACCTGGGAACGGCTGACGCTGTCTATCAGAACCTTCATCACCTGGAAAGAGCAGATGCCGATGCTATCCTCGTACTCGCCGGAGACCACATCTACAAGATGGACTACAGGAAAATGCTCCGTTTCCATGAAGAACGTCACGCAGAGGCGACTGTCGGCGTTGTACAAATCCCTGTTGATCAGGCTTTCAGGTTCGGAACCGTCAAGGTAGGACCGGACAAGAGAATACAGTCTTTTGTAGAAAAAACTCCTTTTGCAGAAGAGAACACTGTTTCCATGGGGATCTATATCTTCGACAAAAGCGTGCTCCAGGAACATCTGCTCAAAGATGCCAAAAACACTGAATCTTCCCATGATTTCGGGTATTCAATCCTGCCCGACATGGTCAAGAAAAACAAGGTGTATGCATACGAATTCGATAGCTACTGGCAAGACATCGGCACGAAGGATGCCTACTACGCTGCTAACATGGAACTCATCAGGGAAGAACCTTCGTTTACCCTGAACAGCCACTGGCATGTTCTTACGGATACTGATCAATGGCCGCCGGTGACCAAAGTTGGCCACGGAGCCGGTCATATCAGCAACAGTCTCATTGCCAAGGATTGTGTTATCAAGGGAAGGGTGGAAAACTCGGTACTGTCCCCGGGAGTTCACATTGAAGAGAACGTCATCGTTAGGGACTCAATACTTATGTCAAATGTCACCGTCGGGGCGCACGGCATCGTTGACAGGTGCATCATCGATGAGCATGTAAATATCGGCGAATGCTGTTTCCTGGGCTTCGGTCCCAATATCGCTCCGGGGGAATGGGACATCACCGTCATCGGTAAGGACTCGATGATTCCGGCCCACACCGCTATTGGCCGTAATTGCCAGATACTCCCCGGCGTCAAGCCTGCAGACTTTACCACGACAATCGTACTTCCCGGTTCGGTAGTTTCTCATACATCGAGAAAACTGCCGGTCGGAGTATGACGATACAGTCCAGGAGGGTGTAAGATGTCTTTTGTCATTACGAGAGACTGCATAAGTTGCGCCGCTTGTGAAACGGAATGCCCCAACGAAGCCATAGAAGAAGGCGAAACCCGGTACTATATCGACCCCGACCGGTGTACAGAATGCTATTGTTCATTCGACTCTCCTCAATGCGCTGACATCTGCCCGGTGGATGCCTGCCAACCCGATCCTGAAAATGAGGAAACCGGAAAGGCGCTCTTCCAAAAATGGCATATGCTGCATCCGGCAGAACAACCCATAGAAGGGACATACTGACCTTTACCGACCTCTTTATCTGGTTTTCAACCATACCATGGGTCCTCCGGTCTAGCCGGTTTCCCGGCTAGTCGGAGGACTTCTTCTTTTTGTTTCTGGACTGGTACGCGTAAACCGCTGCTCCAATAGCGGTCCCCAGAGAGCCCAGCACCATTCCCATTTTGGTACCGGAAAGTCGGTATTCCGCGAAATCTTCAATTTTACGTTCGAGTTTTTGGGCGCCCTGCAAGATTTTTCGCGCGCGGAAATACAGTGCCAGCATGATGACCAATAACACGATCAATCCAAGAGTCAGAAGAAATCCTACTATGGTGATTGCCAGATCACGATACCACGCAATATCCATTAAATGTACCTCCTTTAATGCTGCATTCAGACTTTCGTATTTTCCTCGCCGGACCGCATTTTATGCAGCTCGGCATTGAATTCCACGCCAAGCAATACGATCACCGCTGATAAATAGATCCAGAAAACGAGAATAATGAGCGAGGCAAGAGAGCCATACAAACGGTTATAGTTTGCGAAATTAGCCAGGTACCAGACGAAGCCCTGTTTGGCGAGTTCGAACAACACAGCGGAAAGTAGTGCGCCGGGCCACGTCATGCCCCATGTCGTTTTCCGGTTAGGTATGAACTTGTAGATGAGTAAGAGCACCAGAAAAACGAGAGCAAAGCCCATTATGTATCCTCCGATTTCTATCAACCAGAAGATAGCCAGACCATCGAACTCCTCTATCAGGTTGACCGCCGTAGTAATACCCAATGAAAGGAGCAGCAACAAGCCGGTCGCCAGGACCATCCCGACATGCAACGCTTTTTTTTTGATGAATGGCCGGTCTTTCTTGATGTCCCAGGCCCGGTTAACAGACCTGCCGACAGCGGCGAATAGATTACTGCCGCTCCACAACAGTAATACAACACTGATGATAGCTCCCGGTCCACGGAATTGAACAATGTTGTTCAGGTTATCTTCGATAAGAGATGTTGAAGCCGGCAATGCCTGTTCAAGAGCTTTGGAGACTGTTTCTTCAACAGTACCGATAGGTAGAAAGAACCCCAGCAAAGAAATCAGTCCTATAAGCAGAGGGAATAAGGAAAGTACTACGTAGTAAGCCACTGCAGCCGATCTGTCTGTTACCTCATCCTTGCTGAACTCTCTGAAAGTCCTTTTGATGAGACGATAGCTAAACTTCTGATGCAGCCTTGCATCCAGCCGGCTTATTCCGTCCTTGAGCCTGACGGTTAAACGATTGAAAGCATTCATTCGGTCCGATCCTGCATAATCTTCAGCATGGCCAGCCTTAAAGCTTTTATAGAGGGTATGTAGAAGTATATATCTAGCGTAGGGAATATGAAAATACGTAACCATACGCAATCCAGAGAGAGATTTTCTCCAAAGAAATATTCGGCATACTGGAGAGCTTATATACCTTGTATGTTCTTCCAGATATCGCTTCAGGGAAAACGTTACGCTGATACGGGTATATTGCCGCAACAGAGTAAGGGGCAGTTCTTATTTCCCTTGGCAGATATTCACAGTATGCTTGATGTTGTTAGCCTCATCAGCTAACACTGGTGGAGGAGGGGAGGAGGGTAAACCGGCCGTTCTTCCGGCCGGTTTACGAAAGAGGGAGGATGGCAACATCTTCCCTCTTTCACATGAAGATATATTTGTCTGCTTTTCACACCTTGGCTCTGATGTCTTTCAGGCGGATATCGCAATTGGTGCCGCTTGAGTTGAAATAGGAAGCGATCGTTGTCTTGTGAACCAGTCCCAATTATCCTTATACCAGCGGATTGTCTCGATCAACCCCTGCGTCAATGAAATTTCCGGCTTCCAGCCCAGTACCTGCGCTGCTTTCGAACAGTCCAGGCACTTGCAGATAGGCACGAGCTGTGGCTGTCCCCTGAACACAGGATCCCTTTCCCGGCCGTCGTACAGCCGGGATATCAACCCCGTCAATTCCCGGATTGATATCGGGTTACCGCCGCTGAAATTGAACACATCGCCCTTCACTTCATCGATATGCTCGGCGACGGTTATATAGGCGCGTGCCATGTCCCGGACATGAAGAAACTCAAAGACCGTGGTACCGTCATCACGTTCACCGAAATCATATGCTTCATGCTCACACAATCTCAGTATCGCGCCGGGCACGATGGTACTGAAGTTGGTGCTGCCTGGTCCATAAGTATTCATGAACCGGCATACAGCAGCTCGTATTCCATACGTTTGGGCATAACAACGTACCGCGAAATCGGCACCGATCTTCGATGCCCCATAAAGATTCGCGGCTTTTCCGGCCGGCTGTTCTTCCTGTATCAGCGTTTGCTGCCGGGTAGTGCCATAATAAGCTCCGCTGGAAGCGAATACCAGAACCGGCCTCAACGGCGAGATACGGACTGCTTCGAGAACAGCAAAAGTCCCCAAGGCATTAACGGAGAGGGTTTCGTACGGGAGGCAAACGCTCATCGGAACGATCGGTTGCGCGGCGAGATGGAATACGGTATCTACTTCATAGCGGCAGAGGATGAACTTGATGAGTTCGAGGTCCCGGACATCACCCACAATACAATTGATGTTTCCCGCCAGTCCGCTGATGTTCAAGTATGAATCCGGCGGATTAAGTCGGTCCAGGATGAATACCTTTGCGCCTCTCCTCAATAACTGCTCGGAAAGATGAGATCCGCCAAAACCCATCCCGCCCGTTACCAGGCAGCGTTTGTTCTTCCAGGCAAATTCGATTTCTGTATTCATGATTGAATCCCTCCTGTTTGTTGTATTCAGCGTACCTGGGTTATTGAGTATTTTACTCACCTTTCTTCGTCGGGACTCATCGGTAAGACATTCTATTTTGGCCGTAGTGATTACTTACAGACGGATGGGACCATCAATATGGAACCCCGGAAGAATCGCCGAAGCTACGGCTCTGAAAAAATACAGGAAATAAGTGACTACGTATTTCTAACGCTAAGCGTGTACTTACATTGACACTCTATCCATATCTTATCCACAATTATATGACACCTCGTCCGAAAGGATTACGCCGATGCAAAAAGAAACCATAGAAGGATATAAGGTTAAATGTGACTGCTGCGGTACTGAGACCATGGCGGAAATCAGGGAGGACAAGATCATCATTATCGATAAACGGCACGGGCGCAGACACATCGCCGTCATCAGGCTTTCTGACCTGCTTGCCATCATGAACAGAAGTTGATTCAAAACGTCAACCCCGGTTTAACCTGGCAAACTAAACGAGTCGGGTATTCCCGCAAGGTAACCACCCCACTCCCACCATACATGGTAGAGTACGTAGAACGATAGGTATTCTAGCTATCCACTATTTCACTAAGTCTTTAGCGTAGGTTGATTTATGTGGTTGTGCGGATATAAGGCATTCCGGGCAAACAGGTATGATGCATCTGTACATCGCTTCGGGAGGTCTTTGCATGTGTGGCATTGTCGGCTATATCGGCCATCAACCCGCTCAGTCGGTCCTGTTTGCTGCCCTGGAGAGGTTGGAGTACCGGGGATATGATTCATCCGGTATTGCGGTGCGAGGAAGCGGCATCACTGTCGAAAAAAATTCAGTCCGTATCAGCGAACTGCAGAAAATTACGCGTCCGCATCCGGGAACGGTCGGTATCGGCCATACACGCTGGGCAACCCACGGCATACCTTCGGCTCTCAACAGCCATCCTCATACCGATTGTACCGGGAAAATAGCCGTCGTCCACAACGGCGTTATCACCAATCACCAAGCCCTTACCGACCGGCTTAAAGCCGAAGGCCATATGTTCCTGTCGGAGACGGATACCGAAGTCATCCCCCATCTTATCGAGAAATACTACATGTCCGGGCATCTAGAATACGCAGTGGCGCGGGCGCTTCAGGATGTCGAAGGCTCCTATGCCATTGCCGTTATTACTGAAGATGAACGTAAACTGGTGGTCGCCCGGCAGGACAGCCCGCTGGTCATCGGCGTCGGCGACCATGAGTATTTCATCGCTTCAGATGTCCCCGCTCTCCTCGATTATACTGACCGGGTCGTGTTCCTCGAGAACGGTGATATCGGCGTTATCCAGGATTCCTGCCTACAGGTGACGAATAACGGTGATGCTGTCATGCGGCCGGTCCAGAATATCTGCTGGAAGAACGAGGACACCCGTAAGAATGGCTTCGAACACTATATGATCAAGGAAATCTGCGAGCAACCGCGGGTCATCAGGGAAACGCTGATGGTCAACGATTTCAACCAGCTCTGGCCGGGACGCCCTCTCCCGGCCAGCCTCCTCATCGTCGCTTGCGGTACATCGTTCCATGCCGGCTGTGTCGGTGAACACGTCCTTGAAGAACTGAGCGGCATTCCCGTCACCGTTAAACTCGCCAGCGAGATCAACTACCGGCCTTACTACCCGGCGCCTCCGGAAGCCATCTTTATTACCCAGTCCGGAGAGACGGCAGATATTCTACAGGCCATGAAGCGCCTGAAGGAAAAAGGCACGAGATGCATGGTAATTACCAATGTGCCTAACAGTTCCGCGAGCCGGCTGGCAGACCATGTTCTGCTTATCTGCGCCGGACCGGAAATAAGCGTTGCGGCTACCAAGAGCTTCCTGGGACAGTTGATGGTACTCTACCAGCTTGCTCTTTACCTTTATGAACGCCATCCCAATAACGGCTGGGGATCACTCCACCGGGAAATGGCCCAGCTTCCCGGAAAGATACAGGCGATACTGGATGATCATCAGAGGATCATAGACTGCGCAGACAGACTCGCCGGTGCCCAGCACGCATTTTACATCGGGAGGGGCTGTAATTATGCCATCGCCCAGGAGGGTGCATTGAAACTGAAGGAGATTTCTTATATTCACGCGGAAGCCTGTCCGGCGGGAGAACTGAAGCATGGGCCGCTGGCGCTGCTGGAACACGATTCACCGGTAATCGCTGTTACCTCTCCCGGCGTCGCCCTGACGGCTATGCTGACCAGTATAAAAGAAGTAAAGGCGCGCGATGCCTATGTTATCGCGGTGGGCAATGAGCACACGACCGAACTCTGGCAGGAAGCAGATAACGTATTATCGGTACCGGACACGAACCCGCTCCTGTCTCCGATACTGAATACAGTCGTCCTGCAGCTTCTCGCCTACTACACCGCAAAAAACAGGCATTGCCCCATAGACTTCCCAAGGAACCTGGCAAAAAGTGTGACAGTAGAATAATCCCGCGCCGTCGTAAGCGTTCGGCCGGGTTATGGAGTGAGGATGAACGTGGGCAAGATCAGGATATTACTCGCTGACGACCACGAAGTGGTGAGGAAGGGCTTACATCCGGTAATCGAAGCTGAAGATGACCTGGAGATCGTTGCGGAAGCTTCCAATGGGGTGGAAGTTACCGAACAGGTCACCGAGAAACACCCGGACCTGGTCATCCTTGATTTGTTTATGCCGCATGGCGGCAACAGCCTTATCAAGGAACTATCGACCAACTATCCGGAATCCAGAATCATAGTATTCTCTTTTTACGATAATGAAGCATACGTACTCGGCGCGCTGGAAAACGGCGCCCGTGGTTATGTCCTGAAGGAATCCAGCACTGATGAACTATTGCGTGCTATCCGGGAAGTACACGCCGGCAGACGTTATCTTGATAACCGGCTTTCCCAGATAGCCATCGATGCGTTCGTTCAGAACGTCCAGAGGGAGCCTGACCTGTATAACCGGCTGACGCCGCGTGAAAAAGAAGTACTGCAACTCGTGACCAACGGTCTTTCCAATGCTGAAATTGCTGAAAAGCTTTTTGTCAGCCGGAGAACGGTGGAAATTCACCGGGCCAACTTGAACCGTAAACTGGGGCTCCAGCCTCAATATGTCCAGTTGATGCGGTATGCACGTGAGCTTGGCCTGGTGCGCCCCCAATCTGAAGAAGAAGAGACGGGCAAAACCAACGATAATCCGGTGGAAAAAAGCAGCCAGTCATGACGACCCTGGTAATCTTTTACGAGAGCATAATCTTTTGCTGCTTGTTTTCTCTCCGCAGGATTACCAGGGCTATCACGGCGCCGGTTAGCCTATCCCGGGAGATACGGCGAAAAAACCCGGTATACGATGCTGCCGGTATAGAGGCCCAACAGCTTTCCGGCGTGCGAAAATGGACCGATGCAATAACTGATCTATTGTTCCTTAAAGAATTCCTGAAACACAAGCCGTGGTTCTGGCTGCCGATCTATCCATTTTACCAGGGCGTTAACCTACGGTTTGCCGGGCATCTCATCCTCCTCACTGAATCGTTAACAGGACCGTATGGCGTTAACTCAATCAATAACAGTACGGAGGCTTTGATATGAAAATACTGGTAACCGGAGGAGCGGGGTTCATCGGTTCACATATCGCCGATGCATTACTTCGAGATGGCCACGAGGTGGTGGTGGTGGACAACCTGTCAACGGGATCGTGCGCCAATATTCCGGCCGGGGCCAGGTTCTACCAGTCCAGCATTCTTGACCGCAGAATACGACACATATTCAAAGCAGAACGACCGAAGATAGTTTTCCACGAGGCAGCCCAGACGGTAGTGACCCGCTCCGTCCGGGAACCCGTTTTCGATGCCCGCACCAACATTATCGGAAGCATTAATCTCCTCGATGCTTGTGTCCGGTACGGCGTGAGTAAAGTGATCTATGCTTCTTCCTGTGCTGCCTATGGCACTCCGCGGTATATCCCAATCGACGAATCGCATCCACTCGATGCTATATCCCCATACGGGGTCTCCAAGCAAACCGTGGAACGTTACCTGAAAACCTATCGTGAAATCCACGGCCTGGACTACTGCGTTCTGAGATATTCAAATGTTTACGGGCCCCGTCAGAACCCGGCCGGAGAAGCAGGTGTGGTTGCCATTTTCACTCGCCAGATGCTTTCCCGCGAGCGTCCCCGCATTTACGGGGACGGTTCCAAGACGCGCAGCTATGTCTACGTCGGGGATATCGTCAGGGCCAATCTGCTGGCCATGCACCGGGGCCAGGGTATCTTTAACGTTGGTACCGGTGAGGAAATAACAGACCGCCGTATCTTTGAGCTGGTGCGCTTTTTCTGCGACTATGAAGGTGAGCCGGACTACGTTTCGGAACGACCGGGGGAAATCCAGAGAATGCTGCTGGACTGTAAATCAGCCCGGGAAGAGCTCGACTGGACGCCGAAGACCGGATTGGAAGAAGGTATCGCACGCACAGTGACGGCGTATCGTGGTACTGCCGACTCAAAAACCATTGAGAAGAGAGAAGCCGCCGTTTTCGGTATGCAGCAGACAAAAAGGTGATGACAAGCAGAAGAGCCCGGTGTTTGTTCCGGGCTCTTTTTTTTCCGATTGATAAAGCTATTTAGCGACAGCAGCTTTTTCTTTGGCAACCGGCATCGTGGTTTTGGGAGTCAACGTGACATTCTCCTCGAACCCCGCTACCGTATTGGATTCCGAGAATGACCTCATCTTCTCCGTCATTCTCTCTCCGGGGCGCAGGCCGATGTATCGTATCTTGGTATCCGGGTTACCGTAGAGGTTTATCGCCCTTTTGGCCATTTCGCCGATGAGCACAGCTTCTCCCTGCGGCGTGAAATAGATCTTCCCTGTCTCACCTTTTTCGAGCACTGCGATGTATAAGCGGACCACACCATCGACAGATGTGAAAAACCTCATCATGTCCGGATGCGTGATCGTGATTTCATTACGCTCCTCTATCTGGTGCCGCCAGATATCGATGACGCTGCCCGTAGAACCGACTACGTTGCCGGAACGGATGATCATGTACCTGGTCAGGCCGTCCCGCTTGGTTGATTGTTCCATCACCATCCTTTCCGCTATCATCTTGGTTGCTCCGTAGCAATTGGCTGGCTCGACGGCTTTATCCGTAGACATGAGAATAAACGTATCCCCATGGAAGCACTCCAGTAAGTTCATCGTACCGAGAACGTTGACGGTAATTGCTTCACGGCATTCCACCTCGCACAGGTCGACGCGTTTTAAGGCCGCAAGATGAATGACGGTATCGACATCTCGCAGGTGAAACTTGACCGCTTCCCGGTCGCGCACGTCCCCGAGGACCACACGCAACCTGGGATTTTCATTCTCCAGTAACAATTGCGCGATCATCCCTTCACTCCGGGACATGGACCTCACTTCCAGGTTTTCGTACCTTCTTAGCAATTCCCGTATCAGGTTTCTTCCAACATAGCCGCTGCCCCCGGTGACCAATACTTTCCGCATTGCTTACCTCCCTTATCTGCATCCGGTCGTACGGAAGGCTCCGTCATTTTCCACTTTGCCGGTTGCTGCCCATTGACAGATGGGATGAGCAATCCAGGTGCTCTGCTTACGTTACTGACCGGCGTCTTCGTTTACATGCTACGCGGGGCGTGTAATTGTATGAATACGTGGGTTCCCCTAATAGGCCGGAAAGCCTACCTACGGGGAAATAACAAGTACGTAATTCGCTGACGATAGTCGGGAAATGGGGAAACACGGAATCGTTCTATAAAAAACAACACGGGGCTTCAAACCCCGTGCCAGATAGAGAATAGCTTCACGAAACCTGAAGACGGCTATTCTTCAGTGACGGTGTGGAGTGATTTGATCAGGCCCCGCTGGGCAGCGTACTGTACCAGGTCTACCTGGGGACGATGCAACCCAAGTTTTTTCATCATATGGCTGCGGTGAATCTCAACGGTCCGCCGGCTGATAAACAACTTCTCTGCTATCTGGGCATTGGTGTTGCCTTCTGCAACCAGTTGAAGGACTTCCTTTTCGCGGCTGGTAAGCAGCGCGTAGGTATCTTTAGGCGCTACGGTCCTCATGTTTATAAGAGCATCGATAGCCAGTTCCGGCAATGGGGAGCCGAGATACCGGTGACCGGCCATGACCTCGGTGATCGCCCGGAGCAGCTCTTCCATCGGTGAAGACTTCAATACGTATCCCATAGCTCCGGCATGAAAAGCCGATAGGATGGTGGCTTCATCATCGTAAAACGTATATGCTATCGTCCGGATACGATGGTTCTCTTTGCTTATATTGCGTATCGTCTCGATTCCACTTATCCTGGGAAGCTGGAGATCAGCGATGACGACATCCGGTGACGCAGAGGTGGCGAGCTCTATGGCATCGAAACCGTTGGATGATTCTGCTACTACTTCATAATATGGCTCTGATTCGAGCCGGTTACATAGTCCTTTCCGTACCACTTCATGATCGTCTATAATCATCACTCTGACTTTACTCATAGTACCCCCTTAACATGACACCCGGATGAAGGCATTTACCCATGTTCTCACTCAGTTTGATGCAAACGTGATATTCCGACCGCAGCAATAATGTCATGGGCGAATGCTCCCCTGCCTGTGTACCGACGTTCTTCATTATTAGTTTCGGCATGGCAGTCCCCGCAATAAGTGGCATTGCGGCATCACGGGTACGTAGTATCTAAGAACAGCAACTGGAATCCTATTACATAGTACCAATCAATGCCTAAAATAGTACTCAATTTGGCAGGGGATTTATTACATATTGATTGCATTTTTTTTGCGTAGAATTCAACAGAACGTAGTGCTTACGTGCTTGACCGTCAGGACGAGTTCTGTTATGATGCTACCATCGCTCGTTGTTGGTCGCGACAGCCAGCATATTGGCCTTCAGCAGGCTCATTCCATGAAGAGCCCCACGATATTCTTTGAGGACTGAAAAAAATGCCGGGTGTCGACCCTGAAAAGTACGCCGAACTGCATCGTCTTCAGTATGTCAACCGGACCCTGGGTCAACTCCATCTCAATGAAATCCTCTTAAATCGCCGTGAACGCAGGCGCCTCGGCGTACTGATTGAAGATGAAATCGTGCAATACCTCGTGGGAGCCAGGCTCCGCCTGGAGGCCATGAAACGATCCGATGGGGTAACATGCTCGGACCTTGAAGGTGTCGATCAATTGCTTGTCTCCTCCATAACCGCCGCCCGGAAAGCCATTGAAAAATTAGCGCCTCATGTTCTTGAAGTAGCCGGCCTCGAAGCCGCCCTTCATGACCTCGGGATCAGAAAGGCCCATCTCAGCGACCTCGTGTGTCACATGGATCCCGGCGAAGCTGACAGCTTCATTACCGATGCTACCAGCCGGAATGTCCTCTACAGCCTTGTTGAAAGGCTGTTAGACGGCCTCCTCAATATGCACCATGCCCGGACGGTTTGGGTCTGGATGCGCTTCGCCGGTTCCGTCATGGAACTCACCATGGAAGATGACAGCGCTGATTTCGATATACACGATATTGTATCCCCCGGTGATATCACCGGGGTCCCGTTCCTGGTCGGCATCGATGAAGAAGTTCGGTGCCTCGGCGGCGAGATGACCGTCGAGCGTACTTCTGATATCAGGGTCATCACCATTCTACTGCCGCTTGCCGGCGGGTCACTCCGTCTCTGAAGTTTCCTGTTTCACAGTGATCATCCACGTTCTTTGATTTTCCACCTCCATTGGAGTAAGATTGTCACAGGGAATCACTGCGCAAACCAATAGCACTATGGTCATTTGCCTACGCATTTTGCGCTTCAGCAGCGTGCATTCCATCACAGTGTGAACTAGTTCACTGACAGTCTGATTCAGGCTTTATATACTTGAATAGGGGATTGCTCAAACCGGTACCGGACCGGCACTTTTATCATCGTTTGCAGATTATCTGTCATAGCTGGTCCCTTCCTGGTTTGTATGAACGGGAAATTATCAACATAAAGGATTTCATTATGCGTTGGGGAATGGTTATAGACTTATCAAAATGCGTACGGTGCTATGCCTGCGTAGCCGCGTGCCGCATCGAGCACTATCTGCCCATGGGCGTAACGTGGCCGAAGCTTGTCGCCATGGAAACCGGAGGAGATCATCCCATGGTCTCCACATATTCCGTACGGTGCAACCAGTGCCAGGATGCCCCCTGTATAGAGGTCTGTCCCACCGGCGCTACCTACCAGAGAGAAGACGGCATAGTAGCCATCGATCCGGATAAATGCGTCGGTTGCCGTTATTGCGTCATCGCGTGTCCTTACCAGAACCGTACTTTCATCTCCAAAGATAAGGACATGGGCTTCTTCCCGAACAAGGTAGTCTCCGATTTTGAAAAAGCCGGACGGAAACGGTACCCTCACCAGAGAGGCACCGTCGAAAAGTGCAATTTCTGCATGGAGCGCATTGACGAGGCATTACCCAAAGGACTGGTGCCGGGCGTGGACAGAGACGCCACACCCGCCTGTGTCAATACTTGCCCGGCAAGGGCGCTGACCTTCGGAGACCTGGACGATCCCAACAGTGAAGTCTCCAAGCTTATAAAAAAATACAACGGATTCCAACTACACCCCGAATACGACACCGATCCTTCCATTTACTACATCGATAGGAAAATCGGCAGCGATCAACAGGAAAGCCCCTCCACCTCGACCGAAAAAGAATACGCTGTAACCGGAGCATCAAAGTGACACTAGACAGATCTATATACTCATGGATGCAATCTTACACTCGCCAGACGGAGTGGATAGACAAGCGCGGACTTCTTCTCTGGATTGCGTTCTATACCGGCGGTCTCGGCGGAGGACTCTACCTGGTATCCCTGATCTTTGACAGCCTGATCGGTATGTTCATCGGCTGGGTCATAGTCGCCGTCATCAAGGGCGGCGCCCACGTCATGTTCCTCGGTAAGCCCTGGCGCTGTTGGCGTATGTTGTTCCGGCCGCAATCGTCCTGGATATCCCGGGGCATCTTCTTCGTTCTCCTGTTCAGCCTTTTCGGAATAATCCAGATAGCACTTCAATACTTCGTCCCGGATTCTTCTTTGATAACCGTGTTTAAAGTCCTGGCCGGCATCATGGCCTTCTTTGTTTCAATTTACACCGGTTTTGTGCTTAATTCCGTCAAAGCCGTGCCGTTCTGGAATTCATACCTTCTTCCCGTTCTCTTCATCATGTGCGGCGTCCTCGGCGGGTTCGGCATGGCGGTGGCTATCTCACTCGGCGGCGGCGATATCGAACTCGAAACCGCTGAATTCTGGAGCCGTTGGCTTCTCGTCGTTAACGCTCTGCTTATCGTCATCTACCTCTGGCGGGCTTCCAAGAGAGAAATGACCGGGAAGATGTCCGTCCTGCAGCACATCCGCGGTGAACTGGCGCCCTTCTTCTGGATAGGTATCGTCATACTGGGCATCATTATCCCGCTCATCATCGCCCTGACCGGCATCTTCGTTCACCTGCCTTCCGGCGTATTACTCACCGGCGTCGTGTGCGAGATCATCGGCGGCCTGGCCCTGCGGTACTGCGTCCTTAAAGCCGGAGCCTATAAACCGCTGGTGGCGCGGCCTTCCTAGATGCAGTTTTGTAATCTCATCATAATCGACCGGTAAAAACCGAAAAATACAGTGTGGATACGGAAATGACAGAAAAGAAAACCATCAGGACGACCTGCAAAAGCTGCCACGGCGGCTGCGGTGTACTCGTCACCGTCGAGGACGGTGTTATCACTAAGATCGAAGGCAACAAGAACACCCCTACCTGGGGCACGATGTGCTCCAAGGGGCTTTCTTCAATTCAGCACATCAATCATCCGGACCGCCTCAAATATCCCATGCGGAGAAAAGGCAAGAAGGGTGAAGGAAAATGGCAGCGGATCACCTGGGACGAAGCGCTGGATGAAATCGAAACCAGGATGAAAGATTCGATCGCCAAGTACGGCCCTCAGTCCATCGCCGTCTCCCAGGGTACCGGCCGCGGCTATAACCGATACACTCACCGGTTCGCCCGGTCCATCGGCACCTGTAACATTATTACTCCCGGTTATGTCTGTCACAGTCCACGAATCGGCCTTTACGGCCTGGTAACTGGCTATGGCCGTCTCTATTGTGATTATCACGGCTGGGGCGGGGAATTCCCCAAGACCCAGATTTCCTGGGCCAAGCAGCTTGAAATCTCCAGCGCCGACTCCGAGATGGCCGTCTGGTTCATCAACTCCCTCCAGTATGCCAAGAACCTCATCGTTATCGACCCCAGGGAAACCGCACTCTCTTCCCGCGCCACGCTCTGGCTGCAATTACGTCCCGGCACAGATTGCGCCCTTGCCATGGCGATGATGAACGAGATCATCAAAGAAAAACTGTGGGACAAGGATTTCGTCGATAACTGGACGTACGGCTTCGATAAGCTGGCCGAACGTGTCAATGATATGACGCCGGAAAAAGCCGCGGGGATTACCTGGCTCAAGGCGGACGATATCCGCCGGGCCGCCCATCTCTTCGCTGAAGACACCCCGGGCTGCATCCAGATAGGTAGTTCCCTGGAACGCCAGGCCAACTGCGGCCAGACTCTGCGGGCCATTATCTGCTTGCTGGGCATCACCGGCAACATCGAGCGCCCCGGCAGTATGATGAGCTGGATACCGCCCGATACCGGCCAGATGGAAGAGTTCTACTTCGAGATTCCGATCACCGACGAGATGCGTAAGGGCATCGTCGGCGGTAAGACCTATCGTATGGGAGCCGCAAGAACCGCGCATTCTGACAGCGTTATCAAGGAACTCCTGCATCCAGATCCCACCGTTAAAGTATGGTTCAGTGTCGGAGGCCAGCAGATAATCCATCTGGCAAACTCCACCGAGGTCGTCCAGGCCATCAAGAACGTGGAATACCTGATCCATGCCGACCAGTTCATGGGACCGATGGCGGAAATGGCAGACATGCTTTTGCCAGCCGCCCACTGGCTGGAGATCGACGACATATATGACATGCACCCGCGCTTCATGATAGAAGCCCATAATAAAGTCGTCGATCCACCCGGAGAAGCCTGGCAGGACAGTAAGATATTCAACGAGATAGGCAAACGCGTCGCTCCTCAGTACTGGTTTAAAGACGTCGAGACGATGCTTGATTACGAGCTGCGCAAGGCGAACATCACCTGGAAACAGTTCAGCGAGATGGGCGTCCTCGCCAAGACCGGCAAGGATCAGATCTACTACAAGTACAAGACAGATTACTGGCGTAAGGGTGGCGGGTTCCCCACCGAGACCGGTAAAATGGAACTGTACTCCCTGGCGCTGGAAAAACTCGGTTATGACCCCCTTCCTTACTTCCAGGAACCGGGAGAAAGCCCCGTTTCCACACCGGAATTGTTCAAGGAATACCCGCTCGTACTCACCACCGGGTACCGGCTGCCGTACTACTTCCTGTCCCAGTACCGGAACATTCCCTGGCTACGGAGCTTCATGAAAGACCCGACCATGCAGATCCATCCGGATACCGCCGCCAAATACGGCCTGGCGGACGGAGATTGGGCATGGCTGGAATCGCCGCGAGGTAAGATAAGACAGCGTGTCCGGCTTTTCCCCGGCATCAAAACCGGCGTGGTTATGGCTACCGCCAACTGCTTCATTCCGGAAGCCAAGGGGCCGCTTCACGCACTCGATCAGATTAACCCGAACGTCCTCACCAGCAATGACCACTGCGATCCCATGTACGGGTCGCCGGACCTGACAGCGCTCTTGTGCCGCGTTTCCAAGGCGGCGAATGGGCCGGGCTAAGCTTACAATGACCCCCTTCACCCCTCTTCAGTCGAGGTTTTCCCACCCGCTGAAGAGGGGTTCTTTTTTGCGCATACCGCTGAGAGATAACCGTCCTGACGCCGGTTTGCGATGCAATAATTCGCTCGACATGGTAAAATACGTTATCCAACCATTCCATCTCGCCGAACACTTAAAGTATTTAGGAGGAATACATGGTTCATCCATCCGACCAGGGTAAGTCTGCCGCACAACTCCGTAAAGAACGCGAACAAAGGGTCATGGACGCCGTCGCCTTGAAACCCACGGACCGCGTACCTCTTATCGTCCCGCTGGGGTACTTTCCGGGCAAGGCCTGCGGTCTGCTTTGCTCAGCCGCGTATTATGACTTCGATGCCTGGTACGATGCCTACAAGAAAATCCTCCCTGATTATCCCGCGGACTTCATTTTCACCCAGCCTTTCACCCCCGGTAAAGCGTTGGAAATACTCGCTCCTTTCCAGACACGCTGGCCCGGCTATAATGCCGATCCTCGCTTCGGTCACCAGGCCGTGGAAATAGACAACATGAAAGCGGATGAATATGATTATTTCCTCCAGGATCCCTCGGACTATATGTTCCGCGTTCATCTATCCCGCACCAGCGAGAAAATGGCCGGCCTCGCTAAACTTTCACGGCTCTGTGATTACCAGGGCGGTATGAGTCTTCAGCGCCTGGCCATGCAATTAACCGAACCTGAAATTGAATTGGCCATCAACACGCTTATGGAAGCCGGCCGGGAAATGCGCAAGTGGCAGGAACACCAGCAGAAGTTCGATCAGATGATTTTCGATTCCGGCTTCGCACCCTACTACCAGGGGGCCGCCATGCCGCCGTTCGATATCGTCTCTCATTCCATGCGCGGCATGACAGGTACCATGCAGGACATCTTCCGACAGCCGGACAAACTCATCGAAGCCTGTGAAAAAATTCTCGAACTGGAGATGCAGCGCCCGCTGCCGCCTGCTTCTCCCCTGGGCTACTACCGCATGTTCATGACCAATACCCGCGGCTCCGATGACTTTATGTCTACCAGGCACTTCAATAAATTCTACTGGCCGACGTTCAGGAAATTGGTCCACTGGCTCATCGAACAGGGTGCTACCCCCTGCATCTTCTTCGAAGGCAATTTCACTTCCCGGCTGGAATACCTGCTCGATTTCCCCAAGGGTAAAATCCTGGCCAAGCTGGATACTACCGATATTTTCAAGGCCAAGGAAATCCTGCGTGACCACGTCTGCATAGACGGCAATGTACCTTCTTCCATCCTCCAGGTGGGTTCGGTGGAAGATGTTAAAGCGTACTGCAAGAAACTCATCGATGTCGTCGGTAAGGGCGGCGGGTTTGTTATGTCACCCCGCAGCAGTACAGACGAGGTCAAACCTGAAAACCTGAAAGCGATGATCGACTTCACCCAGGAATACGGCGTTTATCATTAGAATTCTGGTCGGGACAACGATGGAATAGAGAACAATGTCCATTCAGATAGAATCTCTTCTGGCGATGTCGTACTTTTCCGGTGTAGATACCGCCGTTCTGGAACCATTGAAAGATCTCTTCCGGGAGAGCCACTTTGAAAAAGGTGCTCATTTCCTGACGGAGGGTGAGATTTCGGACTACCTTTATTTCATCGTTTCCGGACTCGTCAAGGTCTATAAGACTTCCACCGGGGGTCGTGAGCAGGTACTCCATATTGCTCCCCCCGGCGATTCCTTGAACGACGTTTCGCTTTATGACGGCGGCCCGACGGCTGCCGGTATGGCGGCGCTGACCCCGGTTACTATCTACATGATACGCAAGCAGGACATCATCGATATCATCAAGAGCAATCCGCAGATCATGCTCAACGTCATCCGAGCCCTCGCCCAGCGTATCCGGCGGGATTCCAACCTGCTGGAAGATCTTTCTTCCTCACAGGTACTTCAGCGGCTCGCCAAGCTGTTCCTCGGGCAGTTCGGCGGAGAAGAGTTCACCGAGGGCCTGGACCTGACCCAGAAAGATATGGCGGGACTGGTCGGTGCTTCCCGGGAGATGGTCAATCGGTCCCTGCGCGTTCTGGAAGAAAACGGCGCCATCCGCCTGACTCGGCGCAAGGTCCTGGTGCTGGACAAGGACATCCTGGCCGGATTCACCAGAGACTCGGTCGACCCGAAACCGTAGAACCTGTCATCGGATCCAAACGGGAAAGGAGCATCGTCACATGGCATGGGGCAAGTACGAAAAATACACCGTCAGAAAGCCTCTCTATGAAACAGTTCCCGGCATCAAGAACCGCCAGGTTCCGACCATGACCTTCATGAGCGAGAAACAGACCGGGGCGCCCTACTATATCGAACTCGGCTGGATCTACGGCATCCCGGAACCAAATCCTCACGTCCACGAACACGTCCATAACTACGATGAAGTCATCCTGCATTGGGGGGGCGACTACAAACGCCCGCAGGTCCTCGGTGCGGAGATCGAAATATACATCGGCGGCCAGCCCATTACCTTCAACACCACGACCGGTATCTTCATTCCTGCCGGTACGCCGCACGGCCCATTGACCTGGAAGAAATTCGAGTTCCCCCATGTCGAGATGTCCCTGATGCTCGGGACAGGAGACCTATCTAAAGCCTGGGGCAAGAGCGGCATCAGCAAACCCAAGGATTCCCTGCCGCAGAAAACCACGGACTTCGATTACGAGCAATACGTCGTTCGCAGCCCGATGCGTGAATCCGGAGTTGAATTCCAGACCGGACGGCAAACCCCCACCATGACCTACATGAGCCGCACCCAGGTCAACGCCGCCAGTACGTATCTCGAGTTCGGATGGATCTGGGACAGGGTAGAACCCGGTGTTTCGAAGATGGTCCACGACGACTTCGATGAAATCGTGCTTCATATCGGCGGCGACCCGAACCATCCCGAAGACCTCGGTGCGGACATGGAATTCGGTATCGGCGATGAGCTCTACCAGTTCAGCCAGAGTTACGCTGTGTGGGTACCGAGGGGCGTTCCCCACGGTCCGCTTAACTGGCATAATGTCCGCAAACCGCATATCGAGATGGCGATCATGCTTGGCGCCGGTACCATGAAGGAAGGCTGGTCTAACAGCTTTCTCGATGAAGATGGCATTTCCCGCCGCAATGCGCCGACGCTGGAAGATCCCAGGTAACGCCGAGAGGCCTCCATTAGTCGCGTCTGCTTCACACCCGGATGAATTGCATTGATCCGATATATCGTGTATGATACGTTCGACGTCCAGAAGAGCATTCGCTCTTGCTCGAATTCAGATGATACATACAATGAGGAGGACCATGAGCGAGAACAAGAGAATCACGGTACTGGACCCCCGCGGCCAGCCCAGCGGCCTGTTCGGGAGGAGGATGGAAGCCACCGATAATCCGTTTGGCGGTGATATTCTCAATCCGGACATCCAGCCCAAGAGCACCATCGATTCGCTGGAAGGCCTGCAGATGGCCCCGCGGCTGGATACGCTGGAAGGCAAGACCGTCTACCTCGTCAATACCGGTTTCGCCGGCGGTAGAGAATTCATGGAAGAGATCCAGGCGTGGTTCACAGAGAACCGGCCGGGCATCAGGACGGAGCTTCGTAACAAGAAGACCAGCATGTTCTCGGATGAGCCGGAACTCTGGGAGGAAATAAAAGCAAATGGTGACGCGGCCATTATCGGCGTTGGCGGCTGAGACGGATGTTCGGCGAGTGTCGCCGAATTTTCCCGGACGTTGGAGCATGACTACGGTATCCCCACCGCGCCTGTTGTCACCGCTATGTTCGCTGACTATGTCCAGAGGGACGGCCGCAGTCACGGTATGAACCTGCGGTGGAGCTTCCCGCCCTACCCGGTCGGTTGGGTCTCCCGCGAGACCCTCCAGGGCTATATCCGGGGCAAAGACCCGGTGTCCGGCATCCCCCTCATGGACGAGATATTCTTTGCATTAACTGTGCCTTTATCGGACGCTGAAACACATCCGAAGCTGGAAAGAAGACCGGAAAGGCCGCGTCTGCTGGAACCGGCCGTAGAATCAGACCTCCACCGGCTTTTCCTGGAGAATGGATGGACGGACGGCTTGCCCATCGTTCTGCCCACCGAGGAACGCGTGGCGGAAATGCTGACCGGCACCGACCATGATCTACAGGAAGTTGTCGGCATGATGTCCGTCACCACCCACGAGGAACGTCTTAAATATACCGTGGAGCGTGTGGCCGTTAACGCCGTCATGGCGGGCGCCCGCCCGGAGCATCTCCCCGTCATCCTGGCGCTGGCCGCCTCCGGACAGCCATCCATGCCCAGTTCCACAACGTCCTGGGGCAGCATGATGGTGGTGAACGGTCCCATCCGCGAGGAAATCGGCATGAACAGCGGCCGCGCGGCATTGAGCCCCTTTAACTATGCCAACGCGGTCATCGGACGCGCCTGGACGCTCATGGCCATCAATTTCGGCGATGCCCGCCTGGGAGGCAGTGCAACCTTCACCGCCAGCACCGGTCATACCGCCAACTACAACAACCTGTGCTGCGCGGAAAACGAACAAGCCAGCCCCTGGGAACCGTTCCATGTCCGCAAAGGCTTCAAGAAGGAAGAAAATACCGTCAGCCTGTTCCGCGGCTGGAACATCCTTGGGAACGGGATCGGTCCGGCGGAAGCCATGCTGAATCGGATGAAGGGCATCAGCGGGATGTTCGCCGGTTCATTCACTTTTGTGCTCGATCCTCTCGTTGCCAAAGGCCTTGTCCGCGATGAAGGCTACGACGATCCCATGAAACTGAGCCGTTGGCTGGTGGAGAAAATGGAGTCCCGCTTTATGCGCCCGGAAATGATCAATTTCCTGGTAGTCGGCGGTGAAACCAATCCCTTGTGGATAACGACCGATTTCTCCTACACGAGGACGGTCAGGATAGACCCCTGGATACCGAAGAACGGCATCAGGAAAGATGATCAGCCCGTTAGGATGCCTGTCATCGTTAATTGCGCTGACGGTTCCTGCGGGATAACCCATTGAAGCAGGTAAAATACATGATCATGGAGAAATTCCCAAGATGAAAGATGTTAAAGGTAAAGTGGCTTTCGTTACCGGCGGCGCCAGTGGTATTGGGCTCGGTATCGCCAAGGTGTTCGCGAAGAACGGCATGAAAGTCGTGATCGCTGATTCCAGGCAGGACGCCCTCGATACCACGACGGCCTGGTTCAAGGCTAACGGCGGAGAGGTCCATCCCGTTAAGCTGGATGTAACCGACCGGGAGCAGTACGTCCGCGCCGCAGATGAAGCAGAAGCAATTTACGGCAAGATACATATCCTGGTCAATAATGCCGGGGTCGCTGCCGGCGGCAGGATGTGGGAGAACACCTTCAAGGACTGGGATTTCGGTGTCGGCGTCAACATCATCGGCGTTGCCAACGGCCTTATTATCATCCTGCCCCGTATCCTGAAACATGGCGAAGAAGGGCACGTCGTTTCCACCGCTTCCACCGCCGGCCTCACCGCCGTCGATGCCTGCGGTATCTACAATGTCACGAAGTATGCCGTCGTCGGCATGATGGAAACCCTGGCGGGAGACCTCAAGGATACGAACGTCGGCGCGTCAGTCCTTATCCCCGGTCCCACCAGCACCAACCTGGGTATTTCCACCTCCGCCAACCGCCCGGCTCATCTGATGAATGAGAACCAGCCGGCCCTGCCTCCCCCGCCCAACCGGGAGGGCAAAGCTCCGCCACCTATGGATACCAACCTCTTCATGGACCCGGTGGAGACCGGAGAACGGGTCCTGCGCGGTATCAAACGCAACGATATCTGGATCCACACCCATCCGGAATTCAAGGAAGGGATGATCGCGCGCAACGAGGCCTTGATACGCGCCGTCCCGGATGAACCCATCAATACCGCCCGGCGGGACCTCATCAAGATGTTCGGGACGCTGCTATCCAACCCGGTTTACGACCGCCAGACCCAGGTCGGCCCTCCGGACTGGTAATCACCGTTGGGACCATCATTCAAGACCCGGCCTGTTCCAGCCGGGTCTTTTCTTTACTCCACCATCAGGCTCGGAAGCCAGAGTGATATTTGAGGGAAGGCTGTAATGAGCGCCAGGAACATCAACTCGAAGATGAGGAACGGCGTTACGCCCTTGAGAAGCTGGCCCGTCGGTACATTGAAGACCGTCTTGATGGCGAACAGGTCCGTGCCCATAGGTGGCGTGATAAGCCCGATCTGTGTGTTGACGCAGTACATGACGCCGAACCAGACCGGATTAAAGCCAAGGCTTTGTATGAGCGGGACGAAGATGGGCACCGTCAGCAGTGTAATCGTGATCGGGTCCAGGATGCACCCGAGGAAGAGCAGGATGACGTTGATCATGACGATGACAGCCCATGGAGGGATCCCCGAACTCCCAACGATGTTCTGGAGACCGGAAGCCACGTTCGTGCTGCCCACAACATAGGTGAAAAAGTTGGCGGCTATTATGATGAACAGGATCAGGGCGTTTACGGTGGAAGCTTCCAGCAGGGCGGCTTTCAGCCCTTTCCAACGCATCTTGAAAAATATCAGGGCCAGCAGCAGCGTCACCACCACCCCGACCCCGGCGGTCTCTGTCGCCGTGGCGATGCCGAAGTAGATCGAACCCAGGATGCTGAACATGATGACCACGATGGGCCAGACATTGGCCAAAGATGAAAACCGCTCCCGCCACGGTACCCCGAAGGTCTTGGGGGCAAGCCCAGGTTTAACGGTGGTAAGGAAAACGGCCGGTAATGACAAAAACAGGACCAGGATAAGACCGGGAATAATACCTGCCATGAAGAGCTGTCCGAGGGAGACACTCGCCAGTACGGCATAGATGATAAAGGTCGCGCTTGGGGGAATGAGCGGTCCGAGAACGCCTCCGGCCAGCAGCGCGCCGAGTCCGAAACCGAGGTTATACCCCTGTTTCTTGAATTCCGGCACGGCCACTTTTCCGACGACAATAATAGTCGCGGCGCTGGTACCGAGCGCTGAAGCGAGCATTCCCTCTCCGCAAATTCCTGCTACGATGAGCCCCCCCTTGACGCGGGACAGCCAGTTGGCAGCGGCCCTGAAAAGACCGGACCCCATTCCTGATTCCGCGATGATGGTCCCCAGCAATACGAACAGCGGCAGCGGCGTCCAGGAAAGATTGAATACGGTGCTAAAGGGCGATGCGCCGGCTTTATACAGCGCGGGCGCCCCGTAGCAAATGAGAGCGCCGAGGATGGCCGAAAACCCCAGGGAATACACGATCGGTACTCCGATCATCATCAGGATGAACAGCGCGCCAACAACGATGATGCTGGTTAGGCCCGGATCAAGTCCCATGCTGAACCTTCTCTACTTTATGTGTCTTCGATTATTCCCCTGTTATCATCATCTCGCCGCTCATTCTTTATCAAGGCGGTAATGCCGTGTATCAGTTGAGCAAAAAGAACAAGCAGTAACCAGAACATGGAAACCGGCACAAGGAGCTTGGTCGGCCATAACGGCTCCTCCCAGGCTGACTGGCTGGTCTCCCCGATGGTGAAGGAGTACTGGAATATTCCCCAGCTCTTCCAGGTGATGATGGACACAAAAATCAGTGCCAGGACCGGCGTCACGATATCGACTAATATGCCCTGCACTCTGGAAGAAAACTTGTTGGCAATAAAGTCTACCCTGAGGTGCCGTTTGTACCTCTGCAGAGCGGACAGCGCCAGGAGGACGCAGGCCACCAGGAAGATGGTGCTTATTTCGTAGGAATACGGCTCCGGATCATCCAGGATGTACCGCCTGCCTACACCGTAAGTTGCCAAAAAGGACATAAGAAGGATGATAACGCCGCTGACCATCAGCCCCCAGTCACTGACCTTACCGATGATGGCGTCTACGGCACGCAAAATCCTCGTTGTTCGCTTACTTTCTTTATCTATTGAAGTTGCGGAGTCGTCCATTCTCAGTCCCGGCTGGCGGGACCATATTCCCGGCCCCGCCAGTAATCGTTTATAGATTTCTAACCGGTTTACTCGGTGTACGGATATTTGCTGTCAAGTTCCTGGGTTATGCTTCGCAGTTTGTCGGCAATGTCCTTGTCCATTTCCGCCAAGAGCTCTTCGGCGTACGGACGGCACAGTTCCGCCCACTTTTCACGCTCTAAATTGGGCAGCGGATACACGTCTATACCGAGACTGGTCATGGTGTTGTAGTTCTCTTCATAGATCTTGATGAAATTGCTGTTGGTGCTGGTCTGTGCTTCCTTGCCCAGCTTTACAACGAGATCCTGGATATCTTTAGGCATACCGTTGAAGGTCTTCAGATTGATAAAGATGCCAATGCTGGCCGGTGTCAGATACGCACTGGTAACATGCTTGGCAACTTCATTCATCTTGAACATGATCATCATCGAGCCGGACTGAAGCGAGGCTTCGATGACCTTCTTCTGCAGGCCCTGGTAGCCTTCCGAGAAGTCCATGGCTACACCGGAACCACCCAACAGTTCAACCACCTTGGCTGTCTGCGGAGATATCGTCTGACAGAGGAGGCCTTTCCAATCATCCAATGTCTCCAGTGGATCGACGCTGATGATGTCGAGGCCGAGACAGGTAAAGCAGAAAACGGGTTTCATATTAAATTTATCGGTCATGACTTCATCGTAGAGCGGCATCATCTCGACGGTGAAAGCGGCGTCTCCCTCGACGCTGTTGACTGCAAAGGGAAGCTCAGCGCAGGCAAAGACGGGATCGACGCTTCCAAATACGCCGATAGGCCATCCGGCCATCTCGACGGCGCCGTTCCGTAACGCGTCCATACTATCACCCAGCGCCAGCAGCGAACCGCCCGGATGGAGTTCGATAACATACTCACCCTTGGCCTGGTCGTTGAACTTGTCAACGAATTCCTGAATATTGTTGGTTACCGGGTCGCCGGTGGGCCATGGAACGGCGAGGCGAAGGACCTGTGTTTCTTTCTCTCCCGAGGAACACGAGACTGCCGTGGACAGGACAAAAACCAGGACAAGAAGGATGGAGAAAAGACCCCATAGTTTCTTCATTGATAACACTCCTTCGATATTCTGTCTCGGATGCCTGATCAACCCGGCTGAGGCCATTCTCATGGAGGAGACCGGTCCTTGATCCCTTTGACAAGGCGCATGGATTCCGGGTGAACCAACGGACTGTTCCCCTTAACCGGATGCCCTCGGCAATGTGCTGCAAAATCGACCATATTTGTGTCTCAGTCTTTATCTAGGCCTTGCTCCGCGCCGCTGATATAGTGCGAATCTTCAGAAGTGCCATCTGGATCCATCGCCTGTTTGATCTTCCTCAACCACACGTGGTAATCAGTACAGTGAGGCCCGTACATCTCATGCGCTGCGTTGCCGAAGACATGGCCGGGAACACCATAATGGTTGCGTATGGCGGCCTCATTGGCGGCAGGCAGGAACTCTGTGGTCAGGACACGGTGTGTCGTCGCGTTGGCGATATACCGGATTAGCAGTTCTCCATGACCGTAATGCCCGTGCTCGAAAGACTGGGTGAACGGAGATGTGCCATCATCATAGACCAGACCGCGCTTGATAACGTCTCCCTTCATCTGACCGGTGGTAAAGATGTAGTCGGACATCAGCTTGAATACATCCGTTCCGCCTACTTCGCCCCCGAAGCATCCGGACATCCTGAACACCTCCCGGATGGACGCCGTGCTGCGTATCCACCGCCAGATGCAGCCCCGGGCTACATCAGTATCATCCAGCAGCCTGGGGATGGCCTTGCCGCCCGTCTCTTCCAGCACCTGCGCCAGCACCTTCTTCTTGTATGAAAAATCGTTGTCCGAGTTGCCGGCGATGATGATCATGAAAGACGGTCCCTGTATATACTGGCTGAACTCGTGAAAGAGTCGTATTTCTTCTTCATTGCTGGTGGCTATGTTCGCCGCGGCCATCGCGGCGTTGAATCCCATGAGTTCAAAGGCGATCTCGCTTTCCCCGATCCTCCGCTGGGCTTCGTCCAGCATTTCCATGGAAGGAACGGAATAGAAGCCGATGGTGAAATTGGGCAGGTCAATGGACGGGTGATAACTCGGTGAATTCCCCTTGAGGGGCATCGATGCCGGTCCCGGCCAGTGATAGAGCTTGGCGGCGGCCCGGGTATAGACCCCCAGACCGCCGAGCGGGGTTACATTACCACGGACCACACCGCGGATTGAAGGCCCCGGTCCGTCTCCGCAAAACCATTTATTCCCGGAACCGAGAGTGCCAAGCCGCACCACGTCCCCTTCCGGCGTTACCCATTCCAGCGCAAGCTGGTTTCTTTCCCCGTAACTGCCGGACTGGCTGAGATGACCTATTCCCTGGTGGGCGGCGATAGGCAACGCCGAGCAGTTGGCCCCGGCGCCACACTGGTTGCATATCAAACCGCGCTTCATGCATTCCGCCTGAAGCTGCGCGCCGATGACATATGGTTCAACTACGGCGTACATGGCTTTTTCATTGATTTCCAGTATCCGGTTCATCCGCCGCAGGTCTATCTTGATGACGCCCGGTCCGGTAGCATCGTTGTACGGCCCCCATCCTGTGCTGGATGCCTTGAACTTGAGGCCGCAGCGATTACAAAGCCGAACGATTGCCTGGACTTCGGCGGTAGTATCCGGCAGGACAACGGCCTCGAACCGGGGCATGAACTTGTCCACGCCCGCGTAAAGGCCGGAACGCCAGGCATATGAAAAGAGGACGACCGGGTCCGCGGAGATGTTCTCTTCCCCGACGATATCCTCGAAAGCTGCATATCGGTCTTTGTCCAGCGCCATCGTTATTCCCCCCTTGTTATCTGACGGTTTCTTCCACCAGTTCGGCCAGGTCATACAGCTTGATATTGTTACCGGCTGCATCTATCGCGTTTTTGAATACTTCAGAACAGCCGGGACAGGCGGTGATCAGTACTTCCGCACCGGTAGCCGTTGCTTCCCTGATTCTTTCCTCTCCGGTCCAGGCGGCAAATCCGGGGTTGGATTCCAGTACGCCTCCACCGGCTCCGCAGCACCAGGCGTATTCGCGATTTCTGGCCATTTCTTCCAGGCGGACGCCTGGCAGTGCCGCCAGCACCCGGCGTGGGACATCGTAAACGCCGTTGGTCCCCCGTCGGAACGTCCTCGGAGGATCGAACACCCTCGCATGCCCCGGAACCTGTTTGCCCTGCCAGGGAATATACGGTTCGCCGAGCCGTCCGAGATGGCATGGGTCGTGGTAAGTTATTTTAAGATCCAGCTTCCGTTCCGGCTTGAGCTTTCCTTCCCGGAGTAACCGGTCCAGGTACTCGCTGATGTGCAGTACCTGCACGTCGCCGCAAATACCGTACTTGTGGTAGAGCACCTTGAAGGCGTGGTAGCATTCCGCACACCCGGTAACCAGCGTCTTCGTCCCGGCGGTCTCTATCAATGACACGTATTTCTGAGCCTGTTTCAGTGATTCTTCTTCGTATCCCATCGTGTAAGCCCGGCCGCCGCAACAGATCTCTTTCTCCCCGAAGACCCCCACATTGATCCCGGCTTTCTGCATAAGCCTGACCGCTGACCTGGCGGCGTTCCACCGGTTCCGGTCATAAGCCGTGCGGCACCCGGCATGAAATACTACTTCTGACTTTTCTTTCGTTGCATCGGCGGCGCCGAGGCCTTCGCTCCAGGAACCCCGTTCGACCGACATCTCCGCAACCATAGAACCACGGGAGCGTAACGAGGCGATGAGTTTATCGAGCGCCGGGAGCGTCCTGCCGTTTCTTACACATTCCGCCCTGATCGCATAGATCGGGTCGAGGACGTCCATGTCCATGGCGTATTTACAGGAAACATCGCAGCCGCCGCACGTCTGGCAGTTATACACTATCTCCAGGAGCTTACCACTCAACTCGATTTGGTTTTCGAGTATAGCCACTCCCACCGCCAGTCTCCCGCCACCGGAATAGGTATGGAAATTATACCGGGAAATACTCGGACAAATGTTTATCCGCTCATACCCGCTGACCTTCTCCAGCGGAATAAACTTACACGCCGAACAACGGCAGCAGTTTTCCATTTCCCCTCGGTAATCTTCGAGCTCCACGTTATACCCCCTTGATACCCCGGGCTAGAAACACAGCTTACCGGGATTCATGATATTGGCCGGGTCTGCGATACCTTTGAGTTTTCTTAAAACCATTACCGTGTCGGCGTCCCGGTTGAGTATCCTTTTGGCGTCCTCCCCATACGGCCGTGAGAAAAATCCGCCGCATGACACCAGGGCGTCTATGGCCGCTCTGGAAACACGATCTACGCGTGAAGTCTCTTGTTTGTCGGCATGATCATAGAATTGGGTGAACTCGCAGTGCCAGTTGACGCCCTGGACCATCGGCTGAAGATACATACCCATATCTGAACCGGAACGGCCGGCAGCCTCGGCTGCTTCTTCCATGGCACTAACCAATGCCGGAACATCATTGATCTCGGCAACACAGAACGTATCACGGAACGTTCCTCCCCGCCGGAGTTTCCAGTAAGTTCCTTCACAGGGTTGCTGGACCGTTTTCAAGAGAGAGCGCGCATCGATGCCGCCCAATGCCGGTTCGGACACAATAGAATTACGCAGGGTCAGGTCCCGTATATCTTCCACCTGGCCCCTGA
>CAZQQL010000008.1:40299-52830 GCA_964595455.1 uncultured Dehalococcoidaceae bacterium | reverse complement strand
GAGATAATGAGCGGTGACTGGAGTTCAGACGTGTGCTCTTCCGATCTAACACCATTATCCGGGGACCTACATTGCGGGTATCTATAACCGGCGGCTCAGTGAGGTCTCAGGGCAAACTATAGAAAACGAGAGTATGGTCAACGTCCCCAACTGGCTGCCTCTCACGTTCAGGATTGAAAGCGGCGACTGGTTCGATATCGACTCCGTGGAAATCCTGGATTACCGCCAGGAGCTGGATACCGGACGCGGCGTTCTTACACGGACGGTCCGGTTCGCCGATGCCGCCGGACGGAAGACCCGCCTTACCCAGCGCCGTTTCGTCCACATCCAGATGGCGCATGTCGCCGCCCTGGAGACCACCCTGGTCGCGGAGGATTGGGAAGGCAGTATCGACGTACGTTCCGCCATCGATGGTAACGTAGACAACACGCTGGTTAAACGTTACCGACAACTGGATAATCATCATCTCCTCCAGGTGGAGACCGGAACTGAAGGAAACAGCATCATCTGGCTACTGGCCGAGACTAACCAGTCTCACATCCATATCGCGGAAGCCGTCCGTACCCGGGTATACCTGGGTGAAGAACGTTACCGACCTGAACGGCGTCTTATCCAGGAAGAGGGGTACATCGCCCAGGAGTTTAGCCTCCTCATGGAAAGGGGCAAGATAGTCCGTATCGAGAAAGTGGCGTCTCTGTATAACTCGCGGGACAGGGCCATTTCTGAAAGCTCGCTTGCCGCCAGGGAAGAAGTACGTTTTGCCCCGGATTTTGCCGGACTGCTGGCGAGCCATATAACCGGGTGGAGCCATTTATGGGAAGTCTGGCATATCACCGTGGACACCGAGAGCGTGCGAATGGCCCAGATCCTTAATCTTCACATCTTTCATTTACTGCAGACCGCCTCGCCGAACACGATCGCTCTCGATGCCGGTATCCCTCCGCGCGGGCTCCATGGTGAAGCTTACCGCGGGCTTATCATGTGGGACGAATTGTTCATCTTCCCATTGCTCAATCTCCGCATACCGGACATCACCGAGTCACTGCTCAGCTATCGCTACCGCCGTCTACCGGCGGCCAGAAGAGCGGCGCTCTCTGCAGGCTACAGCGGCGCCATGTTCCCCTGGCAAAGCGGCAGCAACGGGCGGGAGGAAGCCCAGACCCTTCATCTCAACCCCAAGTCCGGCCGCTGGATACCGGATAACTCCCAGCTTGAACGGCACATCAACCTGGCCGTGGGCTACAATGTCTGGCAGTATTACCAGGTCTCCGGCGATATCGAGTTCATGACATTTTACGGTACCGAAATTCTTCTGGAATTGGCGCGGTTCTGGTCCAGTAAATGCCAATATAACCATTCCCTCGACCGGTACGAGATAAAGAAGGTCATGGGACCGGATGAATTCCATGACCGCTATCCCGGGGCTGAAGAGCCCGGTATAGACAACAATGCCTACACTAATGTCATGACAGTCTGGCTGATGTGCCGGGCACTGGAAGCACTCGATATGATCCCGCGCGACCGCCGCAACAATATCTGGGAGAACCTGGTGCTCCGCAAGGAAGAATTGGAGCGCTGGGAGGATATCAGCCGCAAAATGCTCGTACCGTTCCACGATGGGGATATCATCAGCCAGTTCGAAGGTTATGGGGACCTCCAGGAGTTCGATTGGACCGGCTACCGAAAAAAGTATGGCGATATACACCGGCTCGACCGGATTCTGGAAGCCGAGGGGGATACCCCGAACCGCTACAAGGTCTCCAAACAGGCGGACGTACTTATGCTATTCTATCTCTTCTCCGCTGACGAGATGAGGGAGTTATTCGACCGGCTTGGTTACCCGTTCGAGCACGAGACTATTCCGCGGAATATCGAATATTACCTGGAGCGGACGTCCCATGGGTCCACGTTAAGCCGGGTAGTGCATTCCTGGGTGCTGGCAAGGTCCCGCCGTGAAGTGTCCTGGCACCTCTTCCAGGATGCCCTGGAGAGTGACGTCCTCGACATTCAGGGCGGGACGACGCATGAAGGTATCCACCTTGGCGCAATGGCGGGAACGGTTGACATAATCCAGAGGGCTTACACCGGCATAGAGACCAGGGGCGACGTTCTGCGCTTTAATCCCGTCTTGCCGAAAGGTTTGAAATCGATGCAGTTCGAGATCAGGTACCGGGGCCACTGGCTGGCCGTCCGTATCACTGGCAATACGTTGCGCGTGGTCAGCCGGCCGCATGAGGTCGGGCCGATACAGATAGCCCTCGGCGATGAAAAAAGAGAGCTCAGACCGGGTAACACACTGGAATTCCAGCTACAGTTGCAGCCGGTCTGAGCTTTGTGGAGAATCGAGGGAAAGAAAACCAGACTATTATGCCTTCTCGGTACCGTCCGCGTCGATAAATATCATCTTGTCCCGCAGTTCTTCGGACACGAGTTTCTTCAGAGAAGTCTCGGTCAGCTTGGCTGCGTACTGACACTGGATAAAGATGAAAGGTCGGGTAACTTCAAGGATACGGAACGGAGCATGAACGAACCTGGCGGGTATCCAAATCATCGTCGATTCGGTGACGATATGGCTTTCCATCTCCGGACCCATGCACATTTCCATCTTAGCGCCGAGGTCGCGCGGGTTGGACATATCGGTGCCGAGGGCAACCAGTAGTTCCGGGTCGTTATGGATATGAGGTCCGTGACCGGCCATTTTCGTAGCTTCTTCACCCATGATCATGACGGAGAAGTACTTGCTGTCCGGGATGATGTCATTATCGGTGTAGGCTATCATGCTCGGCATTTTTGCAAAGCCTTTAAACCGCTGTTCGTCCGGAATCTCGTTGAGAAAGTACTTGCTGTACTTCAGTTCAGGCATGATGGTCCTCCTTCAAGTACCGATTCATCTGCTGGCTAATCGATGGCAGACAGATAGCGGCAACGTCCTTCGCCGGTATGTCATTCGATCATAAACTTGCTGATCTTGTCGGCTATGACCGGACGATGGCCTTGGCCGGGCACCACCATTCGATGGTGTCCATGCATTCTCCGCACTCCGTGCAGATGTTCTGGTCGATCTTTACGGTGTACAGTATCAGCCCGTCGGACTCGGTTTTCTTGTCGGTAACAACGAACGCATGGTGTGGGCACTGGGTAACGCAGAGGCCGCATTTAAGGCATTTTTTCATATCAATGCTGTAAGCCACGATATCCTCCAATAATCGTAATGAGTTTCGAGTTATGCCGGGGGTTCGTATTTGTCGTCCGGCCACATGTCCCAGTTGATCTTCTCCCTGGATTCTTTGGGCAGTATCTGCCGGTAGGACTTCTCCGTGTGTACCGGGCCCTGGTTGAATTCCATGAAAATCCAGGGGCGATCGATTCTTACCGGCTTCCAGGGGGAATGGATGAAGTTGGGTGGTATCCAGATGCAGCAGGTGCGGGTGATGTGGTGTTCTTCAAGTTCAGGACCGAGGTACATAATGACTTCCGCTCCCAGGTCCATCGGGTTCTGGGGGTCGGTTCCGATGTGGAAAAGCAGTTCCGCGTCCTTATGAATATGCGGCGGGTGCCCCGCGTAAGGAAAATCCCCCAGGTTATCGCCGAAGCCCGGCAGTATCCAGTGAATCAGGTAAAAGTGGCTGCCTTTGGCCAGGGTATCGTCCATGTAAGCCATGACCGGGCGGCGTTCATTGGGGAATTTCTTCGGATCGTACTCGATGATATAGTGGTCGTAATTACCAGCCATAGGAAACCTCCTCGCTGTTACTTGCCGCAATATTAGCTCAACACGAGAATACCTGTCAAACGTGAGTGCAAGAGTAAATTAGGAAGCTGACCTTCCAGTTGAGCCGAGATTGTCCCGCGTCGTGGTACCTTCCCGCGGTTGCCAGCCAACCCCGCCAGCGTGTAGAATAAATATAAGGAAAATAGGACTTTACGGTACGCAAACCGTTAATCTCCGCTTCCCTCTTACAATAAATCAGTGCGTCTCATCGTGTCATTGCGTAAAGCCGCAGCTCTCCGGTGTCTATCGGTCAATCCCGGAGAGTACGCTACTATATCAGGTTAGGAGGAGTGTAATTGAACAAGGTAGCACAAGTGACCATCACCTCCGATGCTCCCGGCGCCCGCCTGTTTATGCTGGGCAATGAAGCCATCGCCCGCGGCGCCATTGAAGCCGGCGTTCAGGTCGTCGCTTCGTACCCCGGTACCCCATCCAGCGAGATAACGACAACGCTCGTGGAGAACGCCCAGGCAGCCGGCATGTACGCGGAATGGTCAATTAATGAAAAGGTCGCGCTCGAGGTCGCCATGGCGGCCGCAACCACCGGGCTCCGTTCCCTGGCGATTATGAAGCATGTGGGCGTTAACGTCGCCCATGATCCTTTGATGTCGGCATCCTATATGGGACTGGGCGGCCTCGTGGTGATTTCCGCCGACGACCCCGGCCAGTGGAGCTCCCAGAACGAGCAGGACAACCGTCTCCTGGCCCGCCAGGCTTACATTCCGGTCTTCGAGCCGGCTTCAGCCCAGGAGGCCAAGGATATGATGGCGGATGCGTTCCGCCTTTCTGAAAAATTCGGTCAGATGTGGATGCTTCGGTCGGTGACCCGTATCGGCCACGCCCGCGGTGATGTGACGTTCGGGGATATCGATAAGACTGCCCGTAAGGCTGAATTCGTCAGGGACTACCAGCGTCTGGTCTGTCTTCCGGCCAATTTCCGTGCCCGCCGGCGCTTCCTTATCGAACGGATGAAGAAGATAGCCGCTATCGTGGACGACCTGCCTTATAACCAGTTGACATTGAAACCGGGCGCCAGGCTCGGTGTCATCGCCAACGGGATTTCCAACGGCTACGCCATCGAAGCCATCAAGTGGATGGGACTGGAAGACAAGGTCTCATTCCTCAAGATCGGCACCCCGTACCCCGCTCCGGTCAAGCTCATCAAGAAGATGCTCGAATCCGTCGATCGGGTCCTCGTCGTTGAAGAACTCGAACCCTTTGTTGAAGAAGCCGTCAAGGTCGTCGCCAAAGATAACGATATTACCACCAAAGTTCACGGAAAAGACCTCCTGACATTGGCTGGTGAGCTTTCCACCCGGCTCGTCGCCGAAGGCCTCACCAAACTGACCGGTGTCAAAACTCCGGTCGATTTCCAGGAGATAGATGCCCTTCGCAAGGATACCGAAGCGCTTCTGCCGCTGCGGCCCCCGACCATGTGCGCCGGCTGTCCCCACCGTGCCACAGCGTATGCTATCAACATCGCCGCCAAGCGCTACCAGCAGGAGACCGGCAAGGAAGCGGTCAAGACCGGCGACATCGGCTGCTATGCTCTCGGCGCCAACGAACCGCTGAACACGGACGATACCGCGGTCTGCATGGGCGGCGGTTTCGGGATGGCCAACGGGTTCGCCCACGTACTGGACCGGCCGGTTATCGGCCATCTCGGCGATTCCACGTTCTTCCATTCCGGTATTGCGCCGATGATCAACGCGGTATATAACAAGGCCAATCTCACCATGGTAGTCATGGACAACTCCACCACCGGCATGACCGGTTTCCAGCCCCACCCGGGCTCACTGGAAAGCCTGGACCTGGATATCAAGATCGAGAACATTGCCCGGGCCGCCGGCGTCAAGTTCGTTGAAGTAGTCGATGCCTTCGACCTCCCCTCCCTCATCGATACGCTCGAGAGGGCCATCCGATTCGAAGGCCCGGCGCTGGTGGTTTCCCGCCGTCTCTGTAACATCCTTGACGCCCGCCAGAAAAAGAAGGAAGGCGCCAAGACCGTTCCCTACGTCGTGGACAAGGAGAAATGTGTTGCCGGCAGTGCCCCGGCCTGCCAGGCCACCTGCCCCCTCCACATCGATATCCGCGGCTACGTGAAGCTCATCAAGGAAGGCAAGTTCGATGAAGCTCTCGCGCTGATCAAACAGACCCTTCCATTCCCGTCCATCATCGGACATGTCTGCACCGCTCCCTGTGAAGGTAAGTGCGAACGCGGCAATGTCGAAGAAGCCATTTCCATCAACGGCCTCAAACGGGCAGCGGTGGAATACGGCAAGCACACTGATGACCTCAGCGTTCCGGTGGAGAACGGGAAGAAGGTCGCCGTTGTCGGCGGCGGGCCAGCCGGGATGATAGCTGCCTGGGACCTTCGCAAGGCAGGCTACAAGGTGACCATCTTTGAAGCTCTTTCTTCCGTGGGCGGCATGATGGCCTGGGGCATCCCGGACTTCCGCCTTCCGCGTGAAGTCCTGAAGAAAGAGACTGAACTCATCATTAAACTCGGTGTGGATATCAAGCTCAATACCAGGATCGGCAAAGATATTCAGTTCGCCGACCTGCAGAAACAGTACGATGCCGTGTTCCTGGCCGTCGGCGCCCATAAGGGACGGAACCTCGGCATTCCCAACGATAACGCCCACGGCGTCATCGACGGTACTGAATTCCTTTTCAAGGTGAATTCCGGTGAAAAGGCCGCGGCGGCCAGCAAGGCTATCGTCGTTGGCGGCGGTAATGTCGCTATCGACTGCGCCCGCACCTGTCTCCGGCTCGGCGTCAAGGACGTTCAGATCGTCTACCGGCGCTCCCGGGACGAAATGCCGGCGATCCCCTCGGAGATTCACGAGGCGGAAGAAGAAGGTGTCAAACTGGCGCTCCTTTCCGGCCCGAACAAGGTCGTTGTTGCCGGCGGCAAGGTTATCGGCCTTGAATGCGTCAAGATGGAACTCGGCGAGCCGGATGCTAGCGGGCGGCGACGCCCGGTACCGGTAGCCGGTTCTGAGTTCACCATCGATGCCGACCTCATCATCGCCGCGGTCGGTGAAGAACCGGAACTCGATTTCCTGGGCGGTAAGGCCGTCAAGGACGGCCGCATCAGCGCCGATCCCGTTACCCTGGCCACTTCTGTCAAGGGCGTGTTCGCCGGCGGCGACGCCGTTACCGGCGCCGCGACCGTCGTCCAGGCCATGGCGGCCGGCCGAAAAGCGGCGAAATCGATAGACCTCTATCTCAAGGGCGAACCGATGGATGCCGGCAGGGACGGCGAGGCGGTCTTCGAGACCAAGCTCATCGTCGAGACCTGGGGCCTTGCCAGGGAAGCGAGAAAGACGGCGCCAGTCGCTCCCGCGGCGGAACGCAAGACGAACTTCAAGGAAGTCAATCTTGGCTTCAGCAAAGAACAGGCAGTCGCTGAGGCTAAACGGTGCTTGAGTTGCGACTGCAAGATCTGCATCAACCTGCTCGCCTGCCCGGCACTTATCATGGATGATAGCAAGGCAGCGGTTGATGAAACCCAGTGCCCCGGCTGCGGCGTTTGCGCGCAGGTATGTCCGCATGAAGCAATCAAGGCAGGAGAGTAAACGATGGCGAGAGAAATAAACATAATCATATGCGGTACCGGCGGGCAAGGTGTTGTCCTGGTTTCGGAACTGCTCGGTAACGCGGCCGTTAACGGCGGCGTGGCTGTCAAAGGTTCCGAGGTCCTCGGCATGGCCCAGCGCGGCGGCTCCGTATTCAGCAATCTGCGGCTTGGCGGTGATGTCATTGCTCCGATGACCCCGGAAGGCAAGTGTGACGTCCTCGTCGCCGTCGAACCTTCCGAGGCGCTCCGGAACATTCAATACCTTGCCAGGAACAGCGTCGTCGTCCTCAACACAACAACTGTCATGCCGTATACCGTCTACCTGGGAAAGAGCGGGTATCCCACGTCTGAGCAGATAGTCATAAAGCTGAAGGAAGTCACCAACCGTATCATCACGCTGGATGCCAGCGGCCTGGCGAAAGAAGCTGGCTCTCTCCAGGCAGCCAATGTGGTCATGCTCGGGGCGCTATTCGGCTCCGGTCTGATGCCCATCGACCAGCAGCACGCCAAGGATGCAATAGCTTCGCGCTTCAACCAGAAGGTCGCTGCCATCAACTTTAAAGCGTTCGACCTCGGCTACGAGTACGTCAAGAACGCCCTCGCGGCGGCGGCGTAACAACTATCTGGAAAAAGAATTAAGCCCGGTCGGGACTCGTTCCCGCCGGGCTTTTTTGCCTTCAGCTTATCGTAATAAGCCCCTGCCTGATAGCCTGCACCACGGCGTCCGTACGGCTGGTAGCGTGCAGCTTCCTCAATGATGACGTGATGTGGTTCTTGATGGTCTCGGTGCTGATGCCCAGCGTATCCGCGATCTGTTTGTTGAGATAACCCAGCGCCACGTAGCTCAGGACTTCACGTTCACGCGTGGTTAAGGGGCCGTTGGACTGCTCTCTGTCGTTTGCCGTAACGAGCATTCCCTCTTTGTCAGAGACAATCGTCACCTGCTTGCTCTTTTCCAGGGGTTCAATTGGATATTCCGGGTCTGCGATGGACATGATGGCTACGTACAGGTCGTCCGCGGTGACGCTCTTGGGGTGATGCATGATATCCGGGAGTGCGGTAAACCTGGACACATCCGTCCCGTTACTGGACATGACGATGATGCCCGGGCCGGTTATCCGTGCCTGGACGGCTTCTACGTTCTTGAGCGCCCTGTCAGGATCGTCATCTATATCAACGATGATAATGTCTGGGAGGAGGCTGACCAGCTTATCAAGTGACTCAGGGGAGAAAGGACAGGCCATCAGGACCCGGATGGCGTCATATTTAACGAGTGAAAGGCTGATTCCGGTGCAGAAAAGGGGCTGCGAAGAGAATACGGCGATACGCGCCTTGGCTTGGTTCATGGTTCCTTCCTGTTCGGGTTGCTGACCTTGGTCTGTTCATGTTCATGTATTACTCAGGTAGATTGACTCCTTGTCTGGCCAGGTTCCTTTTTAGTTCTTTGTAATCCACGTGGCGCGGCTGGATATTTGCACTGGCTGCCATTGCCGCCGCGGTACCGGCCGCCTGGCCGTAGCAAAGGCAGTAAGGAATGATGTTGAAAAACTCATTGATGGTATCGGAGCAGGAGAAATTCCGTCCGGCTACCAGCAGGCCGTCCACCCGTTTCGGTACCAGCGTCCGGTACGGGACACAAAGGGCCGGGTGCTTGGCGGATATTTCTCCAGAATCGTTATTGGCAAGGACGGCGATGGTATCCGGGAAGACCTCGTCCGTCGTCAGGTCCTTATCACTGATAGTGTATTCCCCGATGATCCTTCGCCCACCCTGGGTGCCGAGTTGCGGCGCCGTCTGCATGATGAAGCATTTCTCGAAGCCGGGAACATGCTTTTTCATGAATTCCCAGGTGATGACGGCACGTTGCCGCGCCCGGACATCGATCCGGGTCAACTGCTCCACATCCATGGCGTCGGTGCGTTCTCTTTGCGGCTGCATGCAGTGGTACCAGACTACGCCTTCCTGGTTCTTTAGAATGCCTTTGAAGAATACCGGGTAGCCGCCCAGCTTGACGAGTTCCTGCATCAGGCCCTTGAACTCATCGGGGTGTTCCTTCTTGAACCGGTCATACCGCGCCAGGTCCACGTTGGCCATCCACCAGACCAGCGCCAGCCACGCGGTACGCCGGGAGTTATCGCAGTGGTTGTCATACTCCGCTCCGGCGGCGACGAAAATATCCCCATCACCGGTAGCGTCGATTATCACTTTCCCGAGAACCGCCTGCCGCCCGGACTTACTTTCGAAAAAGACGCCGGTAACGGCGTTCCCGTCCATGATGATCTGAGTTCCCCAACTGTGCAGAAGCAGGTCCGCCCCGGATTCAAGGACAATGGTGTTAAGTTCGTCTTTAAAGACCTCCGGGTCCACTACCGCCGAGTAGTGTACCCGTTTCTTGCCGATATTCGCGTCTTCCCGCACATAAAACCAACCGAGGTTGGCATCGAGGTAGTAATTGACGATATCATCTTCGGTCGAACCCCATTTGTCTCTGGGTGGATAGGAAGTCCCGCCACGTTTGTCGAGACGGTCTATGAGTTCCTGGGTCAGCCCATAAACATGCTGTTTGCCGGTCATATCGCTGAGGTTCGGCAAGATGTTGACGAGTCCCCCCGTTGCCATACCGCCGAGATGGCCGTATCGCTCGATGAGTACCGTCCTGGCGCCGCTGCGGGCAGCCGCTACCGCTGCTCCCACACCGCCCGGGCCGCCCCCGATGACCACGACATCAGCTTCTTTCCAGACACGGATGTCACGGGCAGGTTCTCTTACCATTTTCTGAGATATTGAGTTCATTTTAGCCTCCGTAAGACATAAAAGGGGGGCAGCCTTTTCGACTACCCCCCTACTATAACAATTCAGGAAATTTTTGAAAAGTCAGGCGTTGATTTTACTCTCTTCCGGCAGTAGAACGTTGGCTCCAACCAGCCGGCTCTTAAGTTCATCAATGTTTATATCGCGGACCTTGCCGTCGGCTTGCTTTACGGCGAGGGCGGCGGCGATACCGGCCGCGTCACCGAAGGCGATGCAGTGCGGGATCAGGTTGAAAAAGTTCTGGATGACCTGGTCAGAACCGAACGCCCGGCATGATACCAGCATATTCTCTACGCCCTTCGGGATAAGGCAGCGGTACGGGACATGCAGGGAGGGATGCTTCATCGAATCTTCACCACGGTCGACATCCGGGAACACGGCGATGGTATCGCTGAACACGCGGTCGGCCTGGGCGTCCGCTTCACGCAGGATGTATTCGGTATGAGCGCGCCGGCTGCTGCGGGTGCCGATCTGTGGGGCGGAAAGGGAAATGAAGCTCTTCTCGAAGCCCGGCATATTGGCTTTAAAGTAATCGTGAGACAGAAGCATCCTCTTGCGCCCTTCGAATTCGACGCGGGTCAGTTCTTCGATATCGATCTGGCTCTTGTTCGCGTAGCGCGGATGTACCCAGACGATGTCGTCCTGGTTCTTCAGGCAGCTCCTCATGTAGCCGGGGTGGCCGCCCTGCTGCATCAGGTTCCGCATCAATTCGCCGAACTTCTCCGGATTATTGTTACGGAATTCGAGGTTCTTCTTGATATCGACGTTACTGATCCAGTAGCAGAGGGAGAGATTGGCGATGCGGATAGTGGGATCGATATCGGTATCGTACGTGATCCCGGCGGAGGGGAAGAGGTCGCCGTCAGCGGTGCCATCGATGACGACCTTCGCCAGGATGGCCTGCCGCCCGGACTTGCTCTCGATGATGACGCCGCGGGCGCGGTTCCCGTCCATGATGGTCTTGGCGCCCATAGCATGCAAATAAGCTTTTACTCCGGCTTCTTCGACCATGTCATTAAGGACGCATTTCAGGATTTCAGCGTCGAACAAGGCGCTGTAAATGATGCGGTCGATGCGGACGTTGAAGAAGGAGCGGTCGAACCATTCTTTAACGAGGGCCTTGTCCGTGTTTCCCCAGAGTTCCTTCGGCGCATAAGCTGTGGCTTCGCGCTTGTCCATGCGGTCGATCCATTCCTGGGTCTGGCCGATGATTTCCTGTTTGCCATCGCGGCCGGTCAGGTTGGGGATAATGGTGACGACGCCACCCGTAGCCTGGCCGCCGAGAATCCCGTAGCGCTCGACGAGTACCGTATCGGCGCCGTTGCGGGCTGCTGCAACTGCCGCGGCGTGGCCGCCGGGACCGCCGCCCACTACGACGACATCACATTCACGAATGATCTGTACGTTCTGTGCGGGTTCGAGAATCGTTTTTAATGAGGGGCCTTTTACCATGACAAAATACCTCCTGAGTGTAATTCATGAGAAGGAAGCAAATGGGGACCTTTCACAAAAAGGATACCCCGTACATTATATAACTGTCAACCGCACGCGACATAAATCACATACCGGAGAACCGTCACAACGATAAAATTTGACTGAAGAGCAAATATAGAGGGGTCACCGGCCATGCCGATTTACGCTTATGTCTGCAATCAGTGCGGAAAGAAATTCGAGAAGCTTCGCGCTATTCATGATAGTGATAATAATCTGTATTGCCCGGGATGTGACGCTCCTGGTCCCAAACGCCAGCTCTCGCTGTTTTCTTCACGAGTAAGATCAGGTTCGGGAGGCGGTGGTTTTCGTCCCACCTGAAGCTCTGGTTGTTGAAGCCGTGTGCTTCATCAAGTGAACGGGTGTGTAGGTACATGACAGGGGTACCAGCTCTATCACGTTTCCATCATGTAAGAAAGGTTGATGGATGAAAAGGAAGTGGTCAGTTCTCCTGGCAATAGTAGTAGCAGCCTTGAGCGTTCTCCCTTTTTCGCTCTCCGGCTGCGGCCAGGAAAAGACCGTCTCTTTGGGAGGGATTAATCCTGATATGAATACTGACAGCAATACTAAAAACGAAATCGCTACCTTTGCCCTTGGCTGATTCTGGGGACCCGACTCCCGGTTCGGGAGTCTGCCAGGCGTCATCAGCACGCGTGTCGGCTATACCGGCGGTACGAAAGCCAACCCCTCGTACTATTCTCTCGGGAACCACAGCGAGTCAATCGAGATAACCTTCGACCCCGCGGTGATCTCCTATCGGGAACTGCTCGATATCTTCTGGGCAAACCACAATCCCTCGTATAGCTCTCCAAGCCGACAATACCAGGCTTTCAGATCGGAAGAGCGTCGTGTAGGGAAAGAGTTGTAGGATAGG
>CAZQQL010000008.1:0-40289 GCA_964595455.1 uncultured Dehalococcoidaceae bacterium | reverse complement strand
ACGCCATCGCTGCCGAAATCGGTAAGGATATCAAGACGCAGATAGTCCCAGCGGGTACGTTCTACCAGGCGGAAGACTATCACCAGAAATACTACCTGACAACCCAGCCCCGCATCAAAGACTTGCTGCAGACTCGCTATCCGAATAGTGCGGACTACATTGCGTCCACGGCGGTAGCAAGGCTGAACGGGTATGCCGGCGGCTATATCAAGGCCGAAGACCTGGTGAAGGAATTGACGGTCATAGGCTGGACGCAGGATGACATCGTCCGGGTCCTCGAAGCCGCGGGTGAGAACGCCGCCGCGCATTGCCCTCTACCGGGCTAGCGTTTCAGTCCTGGTTAATCGTCCCTTTGGTCAGAGCCACCAGCATCTGTATCAGCCTGACGATGAGACCAATTACGATACCGACGGATATGCCGATCAGCACCACTGTCATGGCGATGGCGCTGATTGATGCGGCCACGTCGCTCGGGAGGACTTCGAAGTTGAACGGATATATTACCAGCAGGCTGATGACCGTGGCCAGTCCGAAGACATCAAGGATGAACGACACTATCTTCCTCAGTAGAGGACGATAGAACACGATAATGATGATATTTCCGATAATGCTCAGTATCAGTGTTGTTGTCAGTATCGGGAGCCACTGGCTTATTTCACCCGTAAAGAAACTATCGTGTACCCAGACCTCGCGGCCGTTGACTACTTCACGGTAATAGTAAGCGATATACTCGTTGAAAAAGTTCAGGAACACGAGCAGGATTATGCTCCAGGCTATGGCAAAAGCTGAACCGACGATATAGCCGGACTGTTTCTTCCGGAAGTACTCTTTTACCTTGCGATCGATGTGCTGCTCGACGCTGTCAGTGCCCGTCATGTTTTGATTCACCGCAGGCGTGCCTGGTCGTTCTTCACTGATCATGCTGGGTCCCTCGGCAATAGCGGCCGGAGCGGTGGGAACACCCTCGGAGGTCTGAGCTTGGGGGGGTTCCGTACCGGGAGCGGGAGAAGAGGGAGTACCGGTTGAAGCTACCAGTTTTTCCGCGAAGTCGCCGAAGATACCGAGCTTGAACCTCTCTCCGTTGTAGGCCTTGATCATCAGCACTATCCAGAGCACGAAGCCGATGAACCAGGTGACGCCGGCCAGCGGCGGGCCTACCCAGGGAATCAGATTGATTAACATGCCGAAGACCACGATGGAGCCGAACGTGATAAGGGACTGGGCGGCGTGGAAGCGGATCCACTCGTTCTTCTGCTCGATGATGAAGAATACAAGGCCGCTGATCCACCAGCCTACGTAACACAACAGGCCGGCAACGTTCGGCTGAAGGTTCACGGTGGATTCTCTCCCCGGCGCCTGCCGTTCCCGTTCCAGGCGTTCCCTGGCCTCGATGCGGGCCTTTTCTTCTTCGTAGATCTTCTGGCGTTCTTCCGGCGTCAACTCCATCGGCGACCCTCCACTACAGGCATATTGCACTGATTATAAACCAGCTACAGGGGTATTTACCAGATGCTCAAACAACGAGTGGAGTGGTATGCCCGTCTAAAAAGAAAAGAGCGGTGAATCCATTACGGTGGTCAGGGATAGACCGGGATTATATCCCGGTATTACAATTAAGAGTGAGATGACCAGACACGAACAGATCCAAGCCCTTAAAAAACTCGCCCTGTTATACGGCGTCCTCATCGCCTACGACGGCGCGGGGAAGAGTTTTCACTTCGCTCAGGAAGAGAGCCTCCGTGCGGTACTGAGCGTCCTCGGAGAGGATGTCAATTTCGGCGGCGCTGATATTGAGCGCGCCCTGGTCAGGAAACAGCGCGAGCTTGCTGGTCGAGTAATCGAGCCGGTAATCGTCGCCTGGGATCAAAGATTTCCGGAGCTCTTACTGACATTGCCTGAGAAATCGGCAAAGAGATCTTGCCTCGTTTCATTGACGATGGAACACGGTGAGTCCGAATCATTCGAGATAGCTAGTTCCAAATCACCTGTCGTACGCCATCAAGAGGTAGATGGAGTAACCTATCTCACACTGAGGTACTTTCTACCACGAGTTCTTCCTTTCGGTTATCATCACCTATCTTTGGAAGTGGAAGGCCGCGGCTACGAGAGCACCATTATCTCAGCACCGCTCAAGACGTTTACCCCACCGGGCGCCGAACGTAACTGGGGCATCTTTGTGCCCCTCTACGCGCTGCGGACGGAAAAAAGCATGGGATGCGGGGACTACTCAGACCTTCGCACCCTCGGCGGTGTCGTAGCCGGATGGGGCGGGAGCGTCGTTGGGACTCTACCACTGCTGCCGGTGTTCCTGGAAGAACCCTCCGACCCCAGCCCATATTCACCGGTTACCCGGCTGGCCTGGAACGAGTTTTACGTTGACCCCCGTAAGGCCCCGGAATTCGCCTCCAGTGATGAAGTACTGGAGCTTTTCAACAGCCGTTCCCTGCAATATTCTCTGGCGAAGCTCCGCCAGGACCGCATGGTGGATTATAGCGGCCTCCTGGATGTCAGGAAAAGCCTCATGTTGAAAATGGTCCAGCGCCTTCTTGGGGACCCGGCCAGGTCGGCTGCCTTCGATGATTTCACCGGGAACAATCCGGATATCGAGCATTACGCCCGGTTCCGCGCCGCCATGGATACTCGCCGCCAGATTTGGCAGGCATGGCCGGAACGCTTGAGGAACGGAGACATACGTCCCGGCGATTATGATGAAAATCTGTACCGCTATTACCTTTATTCACAGTGGCTTGCCGGCGACCAGATCGATGAGCTGACCGCCAGCGCGAAGCAGAACGGCGTGACGCTGTACTTCGACCTTCCTCTCGGCGTCCATCGCAACGGCTACGACGTCTGGCGCTACCAGGACCAGTTCGCGCTCGGCGCCTCGTCAGGCGCTCCGCCGGATGCTGTCTTTACCAGCGGGCAGGACTGGGGTTTCCCGCCGCTTCACCCTGAACGCATCCGGGAAAACGGGTATCGATACGTGCGGGACTATCTGCACCACAATACGGTGGATGCCGGCATGCTGCGCATCGATCATGTCATGGGCCTGCACCGCATTTTCTGGATACCGAAGGGACTGGGGGCGTCTGAAGGCGTCTATGTCCGCTACCGCTCGGAAGAGTTATACGCTGTGTTATGTGTGGAATCCAACCGGGACCAATGCGAGGTCGTTGGGGAAGACCTGGGTAACGTCCCCGGCTACGTCAGGAAGTCCATGTCCCGCCACGGGCTGCGCCGGATGTTCATAATTACCTATGAACTCGCTGACAGCAGCGGCAAATCCCTCGGTAACATACCCGCCGATATGGTCGCTGCCCTGAACACCCACGATATGGCTCCGTTCGCTACGTTCTGGAGCGGCAGGGACATCGATGTCCGGGGCAGCCTGGGACTGCTTACCCCCGCAGAGATCGTGGAAGAGAAACGTGAACATGAGAAGATCAAACAGATCCTGGTGGATTTCCTCCGCCGTCGAGGTTTACTGCGTGCCCCCTCTCCTGACGCCCGGCAGGTACTGGAAGCCTGTCTCAAGTATCTCGCCTCCGAGAATGATAGAACGCTCCTGGTCAACATGGAGGACCTGTGGCTGGAAACTGAGTATCAGAACATACCCGGCACAACGGACGAACATGCCAACTGGCGGCATAAGACTCGCTACCCGCTGGAAGAGATCAGGCGTTTTAAAGAGATCGTTGAACTAATCAGGCAAATCGATAGGTTACGGAAGGCCCCGGACATTGCTCGGTGAAGCAATTTTAGAGACGTAAATAAGGCCTCTCACTTTCAGTCTCGCCTGAGGGTACTGCTTTTTCAGGTTCGATACCTTCCGATGTCAAGAGCGCCGGCGTATCAACGGCAGTTTTCTTTTCCCGGTAACGGTAGTACAGCATGATTCCGAAGAGGAGAATGCTAATCGCCACTACATTGGCGGAGATGATGACGAAATCTCTCCGACCAATCCCATAGGTCAGCCAGAGCAAGTTCCCGAACGTCATTTGCAATATCGTCAGGATGGACAGGTCTCCCACGGTACGCCGCCGCAGCATTTTTTTCACCTGGGGCAAGAAGCTGAAACTCGTCAGTGAGGCGGCCACCAGACCGATAATCGTTAAGATAAGACCGTCCAAAGCTGTGTCCCTCCACGGCCTTACAACCGCAGCGAGCTTGTCGGAATCGGAAACGCCGAAAGCCGGGCCCGTGTACAGGCAGGACCGGAAAAATTTTACCGATCCTACTTTAAGAATATCATTCCCAGACCGCTTTTTCTACGGCATCTTCTCTTCTTCCAGCATCTGAAGTATGCCGAGTAGCGGTACGTGAATCCATTCGGAATCCATACTGAGTTCGAAGCCGACTTCGTAGACAGCCTTGTCCAACAGGAACGCATCGAGCAGTACCTTAAGCTGTTTAGGGTCCTCCGGCAGGAGGTGTGTTTCCCTTACCATCTCCAGGTAGGTGTAAAGGAATTCTGCTGACACCCACGTGTACCAGTATTGCGCCCAGTGCTGGAGGACCGGGAGTGACAGTTCCGGCCTGGGTTGAAGCGGCGCGATGGAAGACATTACGGAGTGCGCCGCGTAGTGGAAGGAGCGGATCATGCTGGCGACATCACGGAGCGGTGAACGTTTTAGTCTCCTCTGGCTGATGGAGCGTGATGGTTCTCCCTCGAAGTCCGTGATGACAAAGCTCTTCCCCGTATAGAGCACCTTGGCCAGATGATAATCACCGTGGCAGCGGATGCGCATGGCTGGAATCTTGCTCTCTCGAACGCGGTTATAACGCTCAATGATGTCAGTTTCGTGGGAGAGGACGTCCCGGACCAGTTCCGGGGCAGTGGTGCCGGCTCTGCCGGTTTTTTCCCTGAGTTGCTGGAGAGTCCGGATCGTAAACCCTCTCAGGGACTGATACAGTGAGGTCTGGTACATGAGTGTGAAATTCTCCGGAGTGAATTCCTGGATATCCGTACTCGATGCCAGCGCGGAATGCAGATCTGCGGTAACCTGGCCCAGCATTTGTGCTGAAGCGAGGAAGGCCCCTATTGAGTCCCGGGCCAGTTGGGGGGCTTCCCGCGGGAGCGACAACAGCGATACCTTTGGTACCGGCGGCACCTCCACGGTAGGATGGGCAATGACGCCGTCGTAATAGCGCTTCAGGGCATCGACAGTGAATTCCCAGCCGCTGCCTTCATTGGGAATATACCGCTCCAGTTTACCGATGCTGACGGGTCTCCGCCGCCTCCGGTGGTATTCCAGCCCGCCGGCGAAAGGAGGGAAGCTGGTAAAGGTTGTTTTTTCGGTCAGATAACGGCTGATCTCCACGTCCGGATTGACACCGTCTTCAGCACGACGGAAAAGCTTGAAGAATATTTCATTCCCATACACCAGGGATGTATTGCTTTCCTCATTTCTCACGGGGGCCGCCTCCAGTTCAGAGGCTCGGGCGAGGCTCAGCGATCTGAGCAGGCGGGCCGGGTATCCAATGATGTCACCGTAACCACCCTTAAAGCTGCGCCGTCCTTTGACAGCAGGAAGGAGAGCGCTCCCGAATTTGCGGCTGGCCATTGCATCGATAAGCAGGTATCCTACCGCCCGGCTTCTCGGTTTCAACCTCGCAACGAGCATACCCGGAGCGGCCAGGTCAGCGGCGTCGGGAGATGTATCCGGTACCACGCATAGTGGAACGGTGTAGATTTCAGACTCCCCTTCGACATAGCTGATCTCGAGCAGGACTACATAAGCAGTCGCTTCACCGAACGGAATGGGAACGATGTCCTGTATCTCGGTCCCCCAGGCGTTACGAAGCTTCCCGCGGAACCAGCGGCTGGACTTGCAGTAATTCAGCAGGATGGCTTCCAGGATGAACCAGTTTTCTGGGCGGCGGAATACCGTTTCTTCCGTTTCTGCGATCGTCGGCACTTCCTGGACTTCTTCTACGGGCTTGGCCCGCTGGAGCGTCACCGATATGGGTTCTTTCTCCAGTGAGAACCAGAAGAAACCATACGGTCCGAGTGTGAAGGGGTACCCCTGTTTTTCAGGAACGGGAGAAAAAGAGGTATTGCCGAAGAGGTCAACCGGGTGGCAGCCCGAATGCTCAGGAAGATCGAGGACGGTCTGTTGAGCCAGATGAGAAAGATTAGCCACGCAGAGGATATTTTCATTTTCGTAGCGCCGAAGGTAAGCAAGAACCTTCCGGTTTTCCGGGCTGAGGAACTCTATACTGCCTCTTCCGAAGGCCTTGAACCGCTTGCGCAGAGCGATCAGCCTCTTCATCCACCACAGCAGCGAGTCCGGGTTACCAAGCTGGTTTTCCACGTTGACGGACTCGTAATGGTAGGCCGGGTCGATGATCGGCGGCAGATAAAGCTGCTGGGGATTAGCCCTGGAAAAACCGGCATTGCGGCCGGGTGTCCACTGCATGGGGGTACGCACGCCGTTGCGGTCACCGAGGTAGAAGTTATCCCCCATTCCGATTTCGTCCCCATAGTAAAGGACAGGAGTGCCGGGCAGCGAGAAGAGGAGGCTCTTCATCAGTTCTATCTTTTTGCGGTCATTGCCGAGAAGAGGGGAAAGTCGTCTCCGTATACCCAGATTGATGCGAGCGGCGGGGTCCGCAGCGTACATCCGGTACATATAATCCCGCTCTTCATCGGTCACCATTTCCAGAGTGAGTTCATCATGGTTGCGGAGGAACAGCGCCCACTGGGAAGATTCGGGGATGCTGGGCGTCTGGCGCAGGATGTCGATGATGGGGAAACGGTCCTCCTGCCGCAGGGCCATGAAGAGGCGGGGCATGATAGGAAAATTGAAGGCCATGTGAAATTCGTCACCGGACTGGATGTAGGCGGCGGTATCTTCCGGCCACTGGTTGGCTTCAGCCAACAGCATCCGGTTCTTGTAGCGGGTATCCATGTGGGCCCGAAGTTCTTTGAGAAAGGCGTGTGTTTCCGGCAGGTTCTCACAGGACGTGCCCTCACGCTCGTAAAGATAGGGAACTGCGTCGGCGCGGAGGCCATCTACGCCGAGTTTCAGCCAATAATCGATGACCCGCAGGATGGCCTTCCTGGTGGCGGGATTATCATAATTGAGGTCCGGCTGATGATGGTAGAACCGGTGCCAGTAATATTCGCGGACCAGCGGGTCCCAGGCCCAGTTGGACATCTCGAAGTCCCCAAAAATGATGCGGGCCTCCCGATATTTGTCGCCGTCGTCGCTCCAGACGTAGAAGTTCCGGTAGCTGCTCCCCTTCGGCGCTTTCCGGGCGCGTTGGAACCAGGGGTGCTGGTCGGAGGTGTGGTTGAGGACGAGTTCAGTGATGACGCGGATGCCGTGACGGTGAGCTTGTTCGATGAAGGCCGTGAAACCGGCCATGGTACCGTATACCGGCTGGATGCCGGTGTAATCCGAGATATCGTAGCCATCATCCCGAAGAGGGGAAGGGTAGAATGGCAGCAGCCAGACAGCGGTGACGCCCAGGTCTTCCAGGTAGTCCACTTTTTCCATGAGGCCGGTAAAATCCCCGACACCGTCCCCGTCGCTGTCAAAAAAAGCACGAACCGGGACTTCATAAATAATAGCGTCTTTGTACCAGAACGGGTCGTTGTCAAAGTTGTAGAACCTGTGTCTATGTCTTGCCATGTTCAATCACCGATTGTCGTACGTATATGCTGGATGATTTCCTTGATCGAAACCGGGTAGACAAGGAGTGCATCGACGCCATGGATGATGGTTTCACGAAGGGTTGTGGAACTGCGTTGTGGGGTAATGGCGATGCAGGGTGTCTTTCCGGATCGGATGCGGTCGCAGCGCTCCCAGATAGTATCATCGAAGCCTGAAAGATTGACGACGGAGAGGAGAAAACGGTTTCCGGCATCGATAATCTTGTCCAGTTCTTCCAGGTTTGAGATGGTCAGCGTCCTGTAACCAAGGCTGCGTAATTCATCGGCCAGGGTTGATGAAATGGGCTGGTTCTTATCGATTATCAGGATAGGCAGTTCTTTTGACGTCATAGTTATATTGCACATTGTAGGCGCTTTTTCTTAATAGTCAACTGTAGTAATAAGGATAACCCCCAGCCCAGAACACGAATTCCATCTCCAGCAAGCAAGGAGAACTCATTCATGGTCTCTGCTGCGATGCTCAGGAGCGGAGTGACGGAAGGTACATGAGTTCGCAGTACTGCTTGACCATACGACGCGCCGAATAAACAGGTGCGTTGGTCTCGATGGAGCGCTTCATCATGTCCGTCCACCCCAGGGGAAGATCTTTGCGGTCGCGGTCATAGAACAGTGGTATGACCTGGTTCTCCAGAAGATCGTAGAGGGTCCCGGCATCATCGGCATCTTCCTGCTCGGCAGTCAATTTGTGGGTCGCGTCTCCAATGGCCCAGCCGTTCCGCCCGTTGTAGGCTTCGTACCACCATCCATCCGGCACGCTCAAGTGCAGCACTCCATTGAGGCAGGCTTTCATTCCGCTCGTACCGGATGCTTCCCGCGGGCGGCGCGGGACATTGAGCCAGACATCGATGCCCTGCACCAGGTAACGGGCCAACCGGATGTCATAATCTTCCAGGAAGGCGATCCGTCCCTGGAAATTGCGGTCCCGGGCGATGGTATGGACTTGTTGGAGCAGTATCTTGGACGGCGTATCCGCCGGGTGCGATTTTCCCGCGAAAATGAACTGGACAGGGCGGAGGTCGCTGCTGACCATGCGCGCCAGGCGTTCGACATCATGGAAAATCAAGGCCGGACGTTTGTATTCGGCGAACCGGCGCACGAAGCCGATGGTCAGGGCATCGTGGTCGAGGAGTGAACCCATGGCCAGTATCTGCTGTGGTGTGGCCTCAGCGTTGGCCCAGCGCTGCTGAGCGCGCTCAAGGATGATATGGAACATTTTTCGTTTAAGCTGCTGGTGGGTACGCCATAATTCAAGGGCCGGGATATCGTGGACGTGTTCCCATGTCGCCGGGTCGTCCTGGTATTCCAGCCAGTCCTCTCCCAGGTACTTGTTATAGAGGTCCCGCATTTCCGGAGCAATCCAGGTAGGTACGTGGACACCGTTGGTGATCGATATAATGGGTACCCGTGACGCAGGGAGGCTGGGCCAGAGGTCATTCCACATCCGCCGCGTTACTTCTCCGTGCAACTCGCTTACGGCATTGCACTGATCCGATGTTTTCAGTGAAAGTACGGTCATGTTGAAAGAGTCCCGCGGATTGGCCCGTCCCAGGTCCAGGAACGTTTCCCTGTCAAGGCTGAGGACCGGCCAGTAATGCTGGAAATACCCCGTCATAAGAGAGATATCGAACACGTCATGGCCGGCCGGTACCGGCGTATGCGTGGTAAAGATCGTCCTTTTCCGTACACGGTCCAGGGCTTCAGAGAAAGCTATGCCGTTCTTGATGTATTCAGTGACACGCTCCAGCATCATGAACGAGGTATGGCCTTCATTCGCGTGCCATACCGAAGGGTGGATGCCGAGCGAGCGCAATACTCGTACTCCGCCGATGCCCAGCAGTATTTCCTGCTGGAGCCGATGTTCCCGGTCCGCGGTGTACAGTCGGTTGGAGAGTTCACGATCTTCCGGGGAGTTCTCCGTAAGGCCGGTATCGAGCAGATAGAGTTGAACGGTGCCGAGCCGGACGAGCCAGGCGCCGATGTGGAGGGTGCGGTTCTTGAGGACGACCTCGGTCAGGCACGGATTTCCGTCTTCCGCGAATATCTGAGTTATCGGAGCGCGTGAGAAGTCCAGCTTGCGGTATTCTTCCTCCTGCCAGCCTTCGGAGCTTATCCGCTGCCGGAAATATCCCTGTGGATACATGAACCCGACGGCAATCATGGGGACGCCCAGGTCCGCTGCTTCCTTGCAGAGGTCCCCGGCCAGCACTCCAAGACCGCCGGCATAGATGGGAAGAGAATTATGCAGCGCGAATTCCATGGAAAAATACGCTACTGGACCTTCCAGTGCGTCGCCGTAGTTCAGAGCGAACCATTTATGACCGGGGGTCATGTCTTCATCGAACGCGGCGACAGCGTTGTCATACATAGCCAGGAACTCCGGTTCTCTCGCGGCTTTATCGTATACCTCCTGGGGAATGGCAGCCAATTGCCGCACGGGGTTATGGCTGGACAATCTCCACAACGGATAATCCAGCCGGCGGAAAACATTCCTTCCCACGGGATGCCAGACCCACCACAGGTTACGCGCGAGTTCCGGCAGCCTGTAAATCCTCTCCGGTATCGTTACATCATCCAACTATTGACTCCATTACATCAGACTAAGGGAAATTATAAGAGATTAATGAAAGGTCTGCCAGAGGTAGCGGCACATAAATGATGAAAAGGGGGGCACAAGCCCCCCTCGAACTACAGGTTTATCTTACTTGCCGGTGATTGGGTGCTGGAACGGGTACGGGACATGATAGCCGGACGGGTAGGGATGATAAGCGGTGGCTGGCGCGTCCGCATGCGGGAACGGCGTATCGGAAAGCTTGGGTACTTTGAGGAAACCGGCCTCATAGGAAGTCCAAAAGGTCAGGTTCCAGTGTAACTTCAGAAAGTACCACCTCCCGTTTTCCTTAACATATTCGTTGTTGTAGACGCCGAACTCCCAGGTCTGCTTCTTCGTACCGCCGAAGGGCCGGCACTCGAATGCCGGGGTGTAAAACCTCCCTTTGGCCGTCTTGCCGTCCGGGGCAACGTCCACGACGCCCTGGTGCTGCATGACCTGAAAAAATATCCAGCCGGGGCGCTTCACGCCCACCATACCGGCGTACATCCGTTTGAGTCCTTCCTTACCGCGGAAGACGCCGTGATCGGTGATTTCTACGGAAACAGTGTTCTCTGAAAAGAGGTCGATGACCTCTTGGAACATCGAGTTGTCAAAGTAGTAACCGTACATCTTCTGGAGGTTTTCGATGGCCTGGATGTCTTCCAGGCGGGTTATTTCTCGTTCCAGTTCCGCCAGGTCCATATTACGCCCCCTCTCCGGCCGGTTTACCGGTTGTAGGATGCGAAAAGTGGACCGGCAGCTTCACACCGGACGGGTAAGGCGCCCATATCGTTGAGGGAGCGTCCGGCGGAACGGTCGAACTCGGGCCGGTCTGCCCGACCACCGGGGTCACCAGCCAGCCGTCCTCGTACGGAGTTCGGAAATGGAGGAAAAAGTGGAGCTTCTTGAAATGCCATTTGCCGTTCTCCTTCAGGTACTCGTTCTCATAGACACCGTGGCCCCAGGTCTGGACCAGTTCGCCTTCATGGAGGGTCAGCGTAGGGCGGGCCTCCATGAGAAACCCGTACCAGCGTCCCCTGGCGTTGACGCCGTCATCCGCGACGGTAATGACACCTTGCATCTGGAGGGCCGTGGAAAAGACTCCCGGTCTTGGCCTGACGTTCGGGCCGCCCTTGATAAGGTCGAGGTAGTAACGCCGGACGCCATCCTTTCCCTTGTAGACGCCGTGATCGGCAACTTCCACGGACTCGGCGTTATCGCTGAACAGATCAACCACCTTCTCCCAGTCGCCGTAGTCGCGGTAGTAGCCGTAGATGTGCTGAAGCCGTTCGATCTCCTTGACATCCTGCAGTCTTTGCAGTCGCTTTTCCAGTTCTTCCAACGTTGCGGTCATATCGCCTCCTTGGTAACAGTGTTGTTCTAAAGCTTACTATATCCGTCAATGACGGGCAAAGAGCGCATGTGCCTTTGACAAACCCGCTAAACGGGAAAGATAATGAGAAACGATATCGAGGCAGGACGTGCAACTTCCCGAAGACATCTATTACAAGAAAACGCTCAGCTTCCGGGCCTGGAGACAGGAACTCCGGTTCCGCGTATCTCAGGACCTGTTCAGCAGCTTCGATGTGGACAAGGGGACGCGGCTCCTGCTGCGCAGCATCATTGACGCCGGTTATGAATTTAGCTCCGTCCTCGATATGGGCTGCGGCTACGGGCCGCTCGGCCTGACGTTGAAAAAGTTCCGTCCCGGAATCGTTCTTACCCTGGTCGACCGCGATGCCCTGGCGGTTGACTACGCCCGGCAGAACGCCGCCTTCAACGGTATCGATGATGTTATGATACTCGGCAGCCTCGGTTACGATGATCTCCCGGTAGCCAAGTACGACTTGATCGTAGCGAATATCCCCGGCAAGGCCGGTTCCGCGGTAATTAGTTACTTGGTACAGGAAGCCCGGTACTACTTAAATCCCGGAGGGATAGCGGCGATAGTAGTGGTGAATCCTATCGCCGACCTTGTCAAGCGGGCGCTGGAAACCGCTGAGGGGGCGGAAGTCGTAATCGAGACAAGTCGGTCCGAGCATACTGTCTTCCATTACCGCTTTTCCGGCGAGGTGAAGGAAAGCCCCGCGAAGCTTTCCTTCGATCGCGGCATCTACGACCGCGAGGACATCACCATCCAGCACGCCGGTCTCAGTTACCGGGTGAAGACGGTGTACGGTCTGCCGGAGTTCGATTCTCTTCACCATGCCACGGAACTACTCATGAATGCCATGGCCGGCGCCAGTATCCGAGCAGGAAGCGAAGCAGTCTTTCTCAATCCCGGCCAGGGACATGCGGCAGCGTTTTTCCTCAGACTATCCAAACCCGAGTGCATCTCTCTTATTGACCGGGATATCTTGGCTCTGAGAGCCACCCGGCGGAACCTCATGCTGAATGGGTGTCCCGAGCACAGCATCGAGACCTGCCATCGGGCAGGATTTGCGATAGACCAGTCCGTTGACATAATAACCGGAGTGATAAATGAAGATGAAGGTCAGCAGGTCTACCACAAGCTGTTGGAAGACACTTTTACCGGGCTGAAGACCGGGGGACTTTTTTTTGCTGGTGGTAGTTCCACGGCCATTACCCGTCTTGTTACCCATGTCGAAGAAAAGGGCCTGAGTGCCGTTACCAAGGAACGGAAGAAATCAAAAGGCTATAGTTCGCTTGTGCTGCAGAAGATGTGATAGCATAGGCGAGTGATGCTTGTCTGAAACGAGCAGGGCGATGCTTCGACAGGCTCAGTATGAACGGTATTTAGCTCGTATCGAGGAGGCAAACCATGAAACTGCTTGCATTGTCCGGTAGCCGGAACCCTGAAGGCCAGACTGCTCGCGCCATCCAGGCCGTCTGTAAAGGGGCAGAATCAGCCGGGGCGACCACTGAAACGCTGTTCTTTCCCCGTATGCGGATAAAGCTTTGCCAGCAGTGCGACCCCGACGGCTGGGGCAAGTGCCGCAGTGAGGGCTACTGCATCCTCGAAGATGATTTCAACTCCATCCTCGAGAAGATACAGGCGGCGGACGTCGTGGTATTTGCCAACCCCGTCTACTTCGGGGACCTCAGCGAGAGCATGAGGGCTTTCCTGGACCGCTACCGCCGCGTCAACTTCCCGAAGATGATGCGCGGAGAAAGACCGGAACTGAAACCCGCCATGGCGCTCTGCTACGCCGGCGGCAGCGGCAACGGTACCGGCACCTGCATCGCCAGCATGGAACGGGCCATCCAGGGCAGCGGTTTCGACCTTATCAGTTTGGTCCCGCTGCGACGGCAGAACCTCGAAGCCAAGTTGCCCATGCTGGAAATGGAAGGCCGGTGGCTGGCTACCGTGCCCACCTCCGGCCCTCCCTGGCGTCCTCCTGAGACGGAAAAGAAGTAGAGGTTTTACTGACCTCGATGTTCCCCTTGTCTAACGGTTATATACTGTCTCAGTAGAACCAGTATACCCATCAGAAAGGGGGCCAATCATGCAGGAACAGGCTACGTGTCTCAGCGGCGGCGACTTCATCAAGGATTGGAACCAGTGGAAACAGACGGTCAACGAGGCCATCAAGACAGCCAGGAAACTCGGCATGCCGGACAAACTCATCGAGGTTGCATCCGTCAAGGTCGGGGATTTCCTGGCCAATCGTATCTGTGCCGAGTCTCCGGAGGAAAAACTCATCCAGGAACTCTGGCAGGCCGGTGACGCCAATGACCGCAAGGTGCTCGGCAAACTGCTGTTCAAGGTGATGGACAAAACACCCTCGGCCTGACGCCGGCGGTCTCGTACCGCTTACGCTGAGCATTGGTCCAATCCATTTACGCCTGTCATTATTCCCGCTATAATGGCAGTGGTGCGGTCATGCTCAGCGTTTCCAATATCTCAAAATCATATGCTACCCGTGTGCTTTTCTCCGGCGTCAGTTTCAACGTCGGGATGAGTGACCGCATCGGTGTCATCGGGCAGAACGGCACCGGCAAGACCACGCTCTTCGATATCATCGCCGGGGAGACCGACCCAGATAACGGCTCCATATCCCGGCGCCGCGGTACGACCATCGGCTACCTGAAGCAGGACATCAAGCCGGGCGCCCGCAAGACGCTGCTCGAGGAGGTCGCCTATTCATCCGATACGATGAACGACCTCGCCCGCAAGCTTCGCCTTCTGCAGGAAGACCTCGCCGAGGAAAAGGATGAAGAGGTCCTGGAAGACCTCATGCAGGAGATGGGCGAGGTACAGAACCTGTACGAGTCCCGCGGCGGCTACAATGCGGAGCACGAGGCCGGCATCATCCTGTGCGGCCTGGGCTTTTTGGAGTCGGACTTCCACCGGAAGACCGACGAATTCAGCGGCGGCTGGCAGACCCGCATCGCCCTGGCGCGGCTGCTGTTCCTGAACCCGGACATCCTCATCCTGGACGAGCCGACCAACCACCTCGACCTGGAGACGCAACGCTGGTTCGAGAACTACCTGAAGGGCTACCACGGCGCCGTGATGGTGACCTCGCACGATCGCGCCTTTCTCAACAATGTCGTCAAGAAGATCATCTCCATCGAGCGGGATGAACTTGTCTTCTACCACGGCGGATATGACAGCTATGTCGAAGCCCGGAAGAAGGACCTGGAAATGCGGCAGGCCACCGCCCGGCGGCAGGACATCCTCATCAACCGGGAGACGCGGTTCATCGAGCGTTTCCGCTACAAGGCCACCAAGGCCGCCCAGGTGCAGAGCCGCATCAAGAAGCTGGAGAAGATCGAGCGGGTAGTCATTCCCCGCGCCACGAAGAAGATACACTTCAACTTCCCGGAACCGCCCCGCAGCGGCAACATGGTTATCAGGCTGGAGCATATCGCCAAGTCCTACGGCGATCTCACGGTCTACCGTGACCTCAACCTGACCCTGGACCGCGGGGATAAGGTGGCCCTTGTCGGCTTGAACGGGGCCGGCAAGACGACGCTGCTCAAGATGCTGGCCGGCGTGCTGGACTTCCAGTCGGGGACGCGCACGCTGGGGGCCAACGTCAGCACGGCTTACTTTGCGCAGTACTATATCGAAGCGCTCGATCCCCGTAAAACGGTGCTCGAGGAGATACGCCAGGTAGCGGAGAACGAGACGGAACAGCGGCTGCGCGGCCTGCTCGGGGCGTTCCTCTTTACCGGTGAGGACGTGGAAAAGAAGATCGAGGTGCTGTCCGGCGGCGAGAAAACGCGGGTGGCCATAGCGCGGATGCTGACGGCCCCGGCCAACTTCATCCTGCTGGATGAGCCGACCAACCACCTTGATATCCCATCGCGGGAAATCCTCACCGATGCGCTCCAGGACTTCAAGGGGACGCTGTGTTTCATCACCCACGACCGGACGCTCATCCGGGAAGTCGCGACAAAGGTCATCGAGGTGCGGGGCGGGAACGTCTACGTCTTCAACGGCCCGTACGATGACTACCTCCGCCAGAAGGAAGATGTGGTCACGGAAATGCCGGAATCCCTGCGGGCGCTGCGGGAGCAGTTGCCGTCCCCGGCGGAAGCGCGGCAGCGACAGAAGGAGCGCAAGGCCCTGGAAGGCGAACTCCGCAACCGGCATTACCGGGAGATCAGCCCGGTCAACCGGCGTATCAGCGCGGTAGAGAAAGAAGTTGCCGGCGCCGAGCAAAAGATACGGGAACTCGAAGCGAATATGGCCGACCCCAATCACTATGCCGATTCCGCCAGGGTAGTCCGGTCGAACCGTGAGTATAAGGAACTCAGGGAACGGATCAAGTCCCTGATGGGTGAATGGGAGACCCTCACCGCCGAAGCCGAGCGGCTGAAGGAAGCATACCGGCGGGAACTGGAGGGGCTTTAGGACCTCTTCCAGGTTCTCATCCTTCGACAAGCTCAGGATGAGCGGGGGAGAGGTTTCCTCGGTATTCGTTCTGTAATAGTTCGTTTTAGAAAGGCTTCTCACGCTCAGGGGGCTGAATTATTCGGAGTTGCAGTTCACCTCCGGGGTCCGCGGCTGAGCCGGCCCGTCATCGATGAGTCCCGCCCGCTCTTTACACGCGGCGGCTGCTATTAAGTTGGTTTATCTCCTTTCATCAACAGGACTGTAGGTATATAATAGTACTAATGTTCTGTAGTTGTAAAGGGTGTTTTGTCACTTTTTTTGGGAATACAAAAATCCATTTGTTGTATAGAACTAATGTTTGATATTATTGGAGTGGAAAAATCGTTTGCCTAGTCGCGCCCTGATAGGCTAACATTATGGCGATGTCATATGGACAATACAGATTTATACATTAAACAACAAATCGCTTTATTCAAGCCGTACATTTCGGGATACCCCTTCCTTGATTTCTTTGCGGGCAGCGGACTTGTCACAGAAGGCGTGAAGCCCTACTTTTCAACTGTTTGGGCCAATGATATTTCGGAAAAGAAAGCAAACATATATTTAGCTAATCAAGATCCGTATTCATTCTATTTGGCCCCGCTAGAGACGATAAACGGAACCATACTTCCAGCAGCGGTAGTATCCTGGGCAAGTTTTCCATGCCAGGATCTCTCGGTAGCCGGGAAACAGAAAGGATTGGATGGACATAGGAGCGGTTTGATTAAAGAATGGTTTCGCGTGACTGATGAAATGCCAGAAAAACCACCGATTGTGGTATTAGAAAACGTATCCGGCCTGACGTCATCAAAAAATGGCTCCAGCTATAAAGTAATACACGATTTACTCACTGCCAGGAATTACAGGGTCGGTCCTTTACAACTTGATGCAATTCACTGGGTTCCACAATCGAGAAAACGAGTATTCATCATAGGCGTCAAAAAAGACATCGATCTGGATGGATTATTGGACGATCAGCCCAATTGGCTGCATCCCAAGATAATAGCGTCAAAGGTCAAATACATGAAGGACACGTTATGGTGGAAATTGCCTCAGCCAACTCCATCTACCGTCAAGTTTTCAGACATCATTGACTTTGATGAACCTTTTGATCCTGAAATAAAGTCAAAACATAATGTTAGTTTGATTCCACTTAACCATATGGCGAAACTCAAAGCTGGGTTGGCACGGGGTTTAAGGGTATTTCCCGGATATAGAAGACGCAGAAACGGACTCCATGTACTAGAAATCAGGACCGATGACATATCAGGATGTCTCAGGACTGCGAATGGAGGGAGTAGCAGGGAAATCCTGGTAATCCCGAGCGAAGACGGGAAGTTGATGACGAGATTGCTTACGGTGAGGGAAGCAGCCCGACTTATGGGCGTTCCCGATACTTATAGAATACCAGGCGGATACAACGATGGATATAGCGCTATGGGAGACGCGGTTGCTCTGCCAGTAACGAAATATCTATCTGAAAATTTGCTGTATCCTTTAGCAAGGAGATGCCATGTCAGAGTTTCAGCGGAAACTGCAGGAGTTTAGAAGCGCTAATAGGGTAAACGGAAAAGGTGCTCTATCTGTAATGCTTTTTGTTACAAGAGAAGCCAGAAACAAAGGACTTCCCCTCAGCACAGACTCTCTCATAACCAAAGAGCATGGACAAGTAAAAGGTCTAAGCAAGCAATCCGTCCAAAAAATACTTTCAGATTATGGCATCACACAAGTGCTGGCTCAAGAGGGTGGGCGTACCAGCAGGGGCAGTCTAGGAATAATGGGTAAATACGTTGAATGGCTGAATGCGTATTATTCCCGTAAAGTAAAAGAACTCGACTTGAAAATGGCGGAAGAATTCTGGATAAACGCCGTACAAGAACACTTTTCCGGACAGCCCTTCAAACTACACCTTGATAGCTCAAAATCAATCGCTAGTATAATAGATGACTTGATGCAACAAGCGGAAAAACGCCAGAAAGGCAGTCAAGGGATGATGGTTCAGGGCGCGCTTATGCAGCACCTGATCGGCGCTAAGTTATCTCTGGTGCTCCCGGGGAAAGCCTTGACGCATTTCGGATTTTCGGTTGCCGATGTAGCTACATCCAGAGCCGGAGATTTTTCTGTAGAGGATGTGGTAATTCACGTTACAACAACTCCTACAGAATCGCTACTGCAAAAATGCCAGGATAATCTCTCGTCTAATATGAGGCCGGTGGTTGTTACTACCAGCGCCGGGGTAATTTCCGGACAAAATCTGGCAAAAGCTATAGGAATAGAAAATAGAGTAGACTTTTTTGAAATATCTCAATTCGTTGCTATGAACGTGTATGAAAAAGGTTCCTTTACTTTCAAGGGTAGGACGACCACGGTGAAGAATTTGATATCCAGATATAATGAAATCATCGAGAAGTGTGAAACTGACTTTACTAAACTGAAGATCGAGTAATGGAGAGCAAAGACTACGACAAAGAAAAACGAAGTTGGGTGATGTCCAGAATCAAGGGGGCGGACACTAAGCCTGAAGTCAAACTAAGAAAGAGATTATGGAGTGAAGGTCTCAGATATCGAAAAAACGTCACTACATTGCCGGGAAAACCCGATATAGTGTTTGCCGCCTCGAAGGTCGCCATTTTTGTCGACGGTAGGTTCTGGCACAATAAAAAACTGTCTCCAGAACGACTTTCGAAGATGACAGTATACTGGCAAGAAAAAATAAAGAAAAACGCTTTGAGAGACGCCAAGAATAATGAAACCTTGCACGATATGGGTTTTAGAGTTTTAAGGTTCACAGATATTGACGTCGAGAAACGACTTGACCAACTTGTGGATACTATCAAGTCAGTATTAAAAAGAAATTAAAAGAAGCTTGAAATCTCCGTATAGATTTAGTCTTCATTGTCAATCTAGAGAGGCAACTTCTGGACTGTCAGTACGAGGTCATCATCATCGGGGCGGGGCCGGCGGGGGCAACGCTGGCGTATGAGTTGGCGTCGCGGAATATTTCCGTGCTGGCGTTGGACAAAGCCAGGTTCCCCCGCTACAAGTGCTGCGGCGGCGGCATCACGGTCAGGGCGGCCCGGCTTGCGGGCATAGATGTCGCCGGTATGGCCGAGGACGTCATCGATGGCGCCGTTATTACGTTCAAAGGCAGTCATTCTTTCAGCGGCGTCTCCCAGAGCCCCATCATGTATACCATCAGACGGGAAACGTTCGACAAGGCGCTGGTGGACCGTGCCCGGACCGCCGGGGCTGAAGTCGTCGAAGGGGTTGAAGTCCTCGATGTAAAGCAGGATACTGACGGGGTTGACATAATCACCGGCGGCGGTACGTACCGCGGCAGGTTCGCGGCCGGGGCTGACGGGGCGAGAGGCCGGGCCGGCAGGGCTATGGGGCGCAACAATCACGATGCTGCGGCATTGTGCAAGACCGCCCGGATTTGTGTTTCTCCGGAAAAACTCGCTGCGTGGCGGACGAAAATAGGCCTCGACTTCGGACGGGTTGCGGGCGGTTACGGCTGGGTCTTCCCGAAGGGCGACCATCTTTCGGTGGGCATCGCCTGTCCCTCGGAGCGGGGCAGGGAACTGAAACAGGCTTACGGAGAGTACCTGGGTTCCCTGGACCTGGGGCCATACGACGTTGTACGACAGGACGTGGAGCTGCTGCCGGTGATGGCCGGGCATCCGGAGCTCGTCCGGGGCAGGGTGCTGCTGCTGGGAGACGCGGCCGGGTTGGCCGACCCTCTGACCGGCGAGGGTATTTACAATGCGCTCCTGAGCGCGAAAATGAGCGCAAAGGCGCTGGAGAAAGCGCTGCGAGAAGGGCCGGCGGCTTTAAACGATTACAGCAAAGATGTTGGCGGGACCATCGTCCCGGAGATGAAGTCCGCGCTGGTGTTCGGCAGGATACTGACAGCGCTGCCCGGCAGGCTGCTGGACCTCGTCAAGGAGGACAAGAGGGTCTGGGACGCCTGCTGCCGCCTGATGAGGGGTGAGATGGACTATACGACGATCAGGAAGCGGATCAGCAGCCTCGGGGGGTTGTACCGGCTGATCACTCACCGGGGGTGATAAGATGACGTCGTTGATGATCAGATAGCGGGCTGGATCCCGATTTCCCATAAATGACAAATCACTGATTTTGTTGCGGATGAGGCGGCAGAAGATTTGGACGGCGGCTGCCGCGAGGCGGAAGCCGCCCTACGATGCTTCCGCATTTTCCGAATGGTGGATTACCAAACGCTCCCCCCATCCTACGGGTCCGGACACAGGAACGGATTCTCAGGCGTCCGCACGAGGCGGACGCCTGAGAACGACACTTCAATCTACATATGGGTGCGGACGATGCCGTCTTCACCCATGACGCCGACGAAGTCACCGGAAACCACCACGAACTCACCCTTGAGATGCTTCTTGACCTCAGCCCAGTGGCCGCCGGGGGCCTGGTCGACTGGGACGCCCTGGTCGATGAGCGCCTGGCGTACCGCTTTGCCGTCGAGATTCCTCGGAGTGATGCCGTTCTGAAGGCAGAGCGCGGCAGCGATACCGGCGGCCTGGCCGGTGCTCATGGAAGGCGCAATAACGCGGACCGCGGCGATGGCGTTGAACTCGGCGGAAACGCATCTCCCAACGACGAGGAGGTTATCGATCTTGAGCGGTACCAGTGACCGATAGGGGATGTCACAATAATCGAAGGGGTTGACCCTGGCTTCATAGCCTCCCGGTACACCGTACGGGTGCATCCTGGCGTCGCACTGGGCCGGGCGGCAGACCGCCGGTTCCTTCGTCTCTTTCAGGTGAATATGGCGCAGGAAGCCGTATTCGGGGCTGGTGGGATGGTGGGTATCGAAGAATTCGGGGAACTTGGCGATGCCGTCCTCGAACTTGGCGGCGCAGGCTACATCGGCGTCCGTCAAGATGTACTCACCGACGATGCGGCGGGAATCGCGGACGCCGTGGAGGTTGGCGAGGCTGGTGATGCGGGCCTTCTCGAACCCCGGAACGTACTTTTTGAAGAACTTTTCCATGAACTGGATCTGCTGGTGCTGCTCGATGATCTGGCGGGTCAGGTCTTCAACATCATCGTTGCGGGTATGGAAGCTGTGGGTGGTCATGACGCAGATATCGGCATCCTCGGACGGTGTGCCCGGCACCGGGTAGATGAGGGCGGTCGGGAAAATGAAATAGGGGAGATCGCCGGCCTGGACGGCGTTGTGTTCAAGTTCCGAGAGCATCCCGAAGCCGGGCCAGACCTTGTGGCGGGTCATCTGGTCTTTCATCCAGGCCTGGTTGGCCTGCTGGTAGGCGGGCATATTGACATTGGCCATGCGGAAGGCCATGGTGGTGGACATGTTCAGGCCGGCAAAGTCGTTACCGCCGACCTCGTACGGGACCCCGGCCATGGCGGCGACATCGGCATCACCGGTACCGTCGATGAACAGCCGGGCGGCTACTTCCATCCGTCCGGACTTGGAGTGGCAGATCACTTTAGTGATGGAGCCGTTTTCGACCTCAGTGCCGATGACATGGACGCCGTAGAGAATGCGGACATTGGCTTCCAGGAGCATTTCTTCCAGCGCGAACTTGCCTTTGTCAGGATCGATGGCGGGCAGGTGAGGACGCTCAATGAGGCCGTCCTTGGCGGCGCAGCGGTCGAGCCATTCCCGGCAGTTGCCTTCGATATTACCGGCGATGCCGTTGACATAACCGTTAGTGGCCAGTCCACCGAGGGATATCTGGCTTTCCAGGACCATTGTTCTCAGGCCGCCGCGTGCGGCGGTGAGGGCGGCGGACGCACCCGCGACGCCGCCGCCGGCAACCAGGACATCTACATCAAACCGTTTATTGTTCACAATAGCGCCTCCAAGCAGGATAGTAGCCCGGTGTGTATCGTATAACGATTAAGGCATTATAGGCAAATTCCGGGCAAAAAAGAAACCCCCGGTATTCCCGGGGGTTCATGGTTTTCATCTATGGTGAGCCGCGAAGGAATCGAACCTTCAACCGGCTGATTAAGAGTCAGCTGCTCTGCCAATTGAGCTAGCGGCCCACGCTGTTCTATTTTATCACCATCGCAAGACTCGTGGCAAGCGCTAAGCTCCGGACGAAAAAGGCTAATTGCTGATATTGGGGGAAAGTCGCACGCCCTGGATGGGCGCGAGGAGATCGCCGTCCGCGGTAACGATGTCTCGTGCGGGGACCATATCGATGCGGTGGTGGGCAGCGCGGAACTGCTTCATCTCTTCATTGTGGTCCTTCATATTTTCAGGCTGCTGCAGGTCCCTGTGGTCCTTTTTGTTTTTATCAGACCGGCGTATCCAGAGTATAAACATTGTGACGCTCCTTCTGCGGGGTTGCTGTAGTTCTATCTTTTTAAGGATAACCCGGAGCGTAGAAAGAACTCATAAACAGAGGGACGGCGTGCGTAAACAAAAAGTAAAAAGAAGAAAGGAGCCGTTTTTAACGCTGAAACAGGCGATTACCTTCATCCTTCGGCGGGCTCAGAGTGAGGGGGAACTACCCCTCATTTTAATCTACTCCCTCAAGGAGAAAAGAGACGATAAAGGGAATCCGACGTGTTTAGTCTTTCCACAGGCCCAGGATGAGCGGGACAGACGCTGTGTAAAAAAGCGACCCGGCCTTGCTGAAGGGCCGGGCCTGGACCATTATCAAGCCGGGGAACGGCTATGAAATCATGAATGAAGTTATGACGAATATCCCGTATAACCGCCGACGCCGGCGGCCGCCGCGTTGCGTTTCAAAGTCTCTTCGATACGCAGACGGAGGATGTTCACATTGAACGGTTCAGTAAGATAGTCATCCGAGCAGAGATTCAGACCGCGGACGGAGCCATCGCCGGTCTCCCATGTGGTCAGCATCAGGATGGGCGTGGACGTCCACTGGCGGATCTGGAGACAATTGCCGATGCCGTCCAGCGAGGGCATGATGATGTCCTGAAGAATGAAGCATGGCTGTTCGAAATCGATAACCGCTTTCAGTTCCGAGCCGGAGTGGCGGGTGCTGATGACTTCATATGTATCGTCCGACAGGCCTTTCTGGATGGTATCGATGAGGACGTGATCCTGGCTGACGGTAAGTATTTTTTTCTTGGCCATTTCGTTCTGTCTCCTCGCCGCGTTCGTTATTCTGTACATTTTCAGAGTAACACGGGGTTGGTAAACGCGGCATAAACGGCCGAAACCATTAGATAAATTTCCCGTTAATGATACTCGAACCGGAACGGGGAAGCAAAAGGCGGTCACCTTTAAAAAAGGGAAGACCGGCCAATGTCATGAAAATTTAACAATAGGCCGGTCCTGACCGAACGAATTAATAAGTAAGTACCTACTTCTTTTCCTCAGGCGGCGGTCCGTCATGTTTCCAGATACGGGTTTGTGAAATCTCCAGGAATATGAGCGGGCGGTCCACCCTCGTGAAGGTGATGGGGCAATGAAGGACCCCTGCCGGAATGGAGACGATGGCGCTCTGCGTGATGACGTGCTGCTCCCGTTCTTCCCCGAGGGTAACGACAACTTCGGCGCCGAGGTCATACATGTTCATGGGGTCGGGCCCGATGAAGCACAGTAATTCTACGAAGTCATGGGCGTGGACGCGGTCGAAGGACATCTTGTTGGCGATGCAGTGGTAACCGATGCTGAGATCGGTATCCAGTTCGCCGTCATGGGCCAGGATGGACTTGCCACCATAGTGGGGAATGTCCCTAACCAGTTGCGAATATTTGATGAGGTCTCCGTACTTGGACATTGACATAATCCTTTCTTCCAGGTTTTATTTTCTACTAAATATCTTCTCCGGTGGCCCGGGAATAGTCGGCGCTCGTTCCGGCCGTGAAGAAGAGGATGGGGCCGTCTATGCGCCGGAAAACGAGCGGGAGATGCTTGAGGCCGGCGGGAACGTAGATGAGGCAGGAGTAGTCGATGATATACTGCTCATCTTCCAGCCAGAACTCGATCTCGCCATCGAGCTTGCGGGGATGTTCGCGGTTTCCGGCGATGAAACCGAGGACCTCGTCCCAGTCATGGGAGTGGGCGATCTCGGACTGGAGGCCGCCGTCGCCGTGCTTTTTCCACATCCAGTGGGCATCAAAGTAAAAAGCGCCAGGGACGAGCTGGTCATCGAGACGGGCAACGTCGGTTTCATCTACGTAAACGCCCTGTTTGCGTTGTTCTTCCCGCCGTTTCAGGAACCCCGGCTGGGGCGGGATGCCGGACCTGACATAATCGGTGATGATGTATTTTTCGTACTTTTTCTCTGTCATCTTACTCATTCCCCGATGTTCTATCGTACGTCCTGCCGTTACCGAGGGTCAGGAAGAGGATGGGTGCATGAATCTCCTTGATGCCGCAGGGGCCGTGACGGAGGCCGCGCGGGATGAAGATGACGCAGGTCTTATCGACGACGTATTCTTCATCGCCGAGCCAGAAATCGAGCGTGCCACCGAGGTCGCGCGGATTGTCCCGGTCCATACCGGCGAAGACCCAGACTTCGTCCCAGTCATGAGCGTGGGCGATCTCCGACTGGTTCTGGTCGTCACCGTGCTTTTCCCAGAACCAGACAGCTTCCACGTAGAAAGCTCCGGGTAAAATCTTCTGATTCAGGACGAAGAGGTGGGTAGCATCGATGTAGTTGCCGCGCGCCCGCTGTTCATCCATGCGTTTCATAGCGCCGGGCGGCGGTGGTTCCATGCGGTCATCCGCGATGACGTACTGGCTGTACTTTCTTTCCGGCATATCTCCTCCGTTACGGCATAGAGTAGGGCTATTTGCTCCTGTTTTTGGCTTCTTGTTCCTTCAGAATGGCACGGGTGCGCAGGTTACGGGCCTTCTCGGTAGTTTCCCTGCCGGTCACCGGGTGCGGGTAATGGTAGGGGAAGATGTAGCCGGAATCGAACCTCGGGTCTTCCATGAAGGGCGGGATATCCGGGTTCGGGCCTTCAAAGGCGGCGATAGCTTTGCCGATGTCTTCCGGGCTTCTCCAGGAAGTTTCCGGCAGCGCGATATTGTAGTTGATAATCCAGTCCACAGTGAGAAACTTCCAAGCGCCGTCCTGCTTGATATAGACGATCTCGTAAATGCCGCCGACGAGGATAGGGGAATTCTTGCCTTCTCGCTGGATGTTTACGCCGCCGAAGGCATACCAGCGTCCTTTGGCGCGCTGGCCACCGGGCTCGATATCCACGACGCCGGCCACCGGCATGACCTGATGGGTGAATCCGGGCGGCGGTTCCGGCCGGTCAGAGCCAACGCCGAAATAGCGGGCGACGCCTTCCTTGCCGAGCCAGGTTCCTTCCAGCCAGCGCAGGGCTACCTCCGGGTGGTCCGCGAAGCAGTCATAGATCTCGTTCCGCATCATGTTCATGACGTAGTAGCTGTAGACGCGGTGCAGGCGCTTGACGGCCTGTTCATCTTCAATGCGGGCGAGGCGCTCTTTAAGGTCTTTTACTTCTTTCTCGAGTTCTTCAAGTGTCATGTCATGCCTCCATTGTGCTACCCCGGCTAACGAAAGGTTTGTTTTTTTTAAGGCAGCCGCAGTACGTGGTTTCGCGGCCTGTCACAGGGTCTGGTGTATTATATTCTTACTGGTTGACAGGGGCAAGTTACGAAGTTAAAACGGAACCTGCTCTGTTTCGTTATTGGAAAAAAGGACCGCGGGCAGGGACGCCCGCGCTACCCGAAACATCGAAACGCAGGGTGGAGTAACAGTACGCCGAGGTCAGGACAGCGAGACATCGGTTCAACCGGCGGAGTTGCACTCCGCCCTACGGGTACTGCGGGGACTGAACATTGATGGTGGGTTCCGCTTCGCTGCACCCAGCCTAAATGAAACCCAAAAATAAAGAGGGAGAAGAGCCTTTCGGCCCTTCCCCCTCAGGGGGGTAACTGAAACTAACAGATTATGCGACGCCGGCCTCGGCGGGATAGGAGGCCAGGTGGTACCCGACGCCGGGGATGGTCTGGATGAAACGGGGGTTCTTGGGATCGGGTTCCAGCTTGCGCCGGAGCCGGCCGACGAAGACCCGCAGGTATTCTTTTTCCGAGGAGTATTCCTGGCCCCAGACGCTCTGGAGGAGCATGCTGTGGGTCAAGACCTTGTCCGAATTCAGCGCCAGGTGCTGGAGCAGCGAGTACTCGGTGGGAGTGAGTGAAATTTCCCGTCCGTCCACCATCACTTTGCGCTTGGCGAAGTTGATCTCCATGTTGTCCAGGGTGAAATTGGGCTGTGCCGGCGAGGCAGTGGCATCGCCGCGGTGGCGGAAGGCCGTCTTGATACGGGCGATGAGTTCCGCGATGCCGAAGGGCTTGGTCAGGTAATCATCTGCGCCGAGTTCCAGGCATTTGACCTTGGCGTTCTCGTCGCCGCGGGCGCTCAAGATGATAATCGGGACGTCCGACCATTCCCGGACGCGGCGGACGACTTCCACTCCGTCCACTTTGGGCATCATCAGGTCCAGGATAATGAGATCGACGAAGACCGTCTGCACGGCATCGAGCGACTCTTCACCGTTGGTGGCGGTCACGACTTCATAGCCGCGCGCCTTGAGGTTGGTGCTGAGCAGCCGCAGTATCGCCGGGTCGTCGTCGACAATTAAAATGCGTTTTTTGTCCATAGAGCGTCCCCCTTATTCCACCGGAAGGTCGAAGACAAACGAGGCCCCGTGACCGGGCCGGCTGTTGACACGAATGGTCCCGCCGTGCGCCTCCACAATCCCCTTGCAGATAGCCAGACCGAGGCCGGTGCCTTTTCTCCTTCCGTTCTTTCTTCCTTCACCCTGGAAGAAACGTTCAAATATTTTCTCGTGCAGCTCTTGCGGAATACCGATGCCTTCGTCGGTCACGGTCACTGTCACGCCTTTTTCACCGTGCGTTGCATTGATCTTTATAGTCGAATTATCCGGCGAGAACTTCACCGCGTTTTCCACCAGGTTGGTCAGAACCTCGCCGATGCGGCCTTCATCGATGATTACTCTCGGCAGGTCCCGCGGGATATCCAATTGAAGCCGATGGTGCGCGGTGATGGTATTCAGCCGGTCCCGGATGGCGTCCACGACATCGAACAACGAGAGCGGTTTGCGGTGGACTTCCAGCGCGTGGGCTTCCAGACGGGACATCATGAGCAGGTCATCCACGAGCCGGGTCAGGGTGTCGGCGTCCTTATCGATAGAGATGAGGAAGTCCCGCCGGGTCTGTTCATCGAAGATGACGTCCGGCTGGAGCAGGCTGTTGGCCGAACCCTTGATGACGGCCAGCGGCGTCCGCAGCTCATGGGACACGTTGGCGAGGAACTCCGTCCGCATCGAGTCCAGTTCCCGCAGGGCGCGAGCGCTGGAGGCTTCTTCATAGAGCTGAGCGTTTCGCACGGCGATGGCGATCTCACGGCCGATGCCGACGAGCAGTTCCATGATGCTGGGCGTAAAGCAATGGGTGAAACTGGTCACCACGCCGAGCACACCCAGGTTATCGCCGAGCAGTTTCAGAGGGATGCCGGCGAAGCAGTGATAGTCGCCCTGTTTCAGGAAGTCGAGGTCGTGTTCCGGGCAGTCCTGGAGTTCGAACACCATCGAGTTTTCTTCCAGGCGGTAGATCCTGCCCAGGCAGCCGGCATCGGCCGGCATATGGGATGGCATCGAGCTTTCAGAGCGAGGCGGCAAGCCGTTGCGTCCCTTGAGTACCAGCTTACCGTTCTCTTCCAGGTAGACAAAGCTGGCTTCGAGCCCGGTACATTCATCAACCTGCTCCAGCGCAGCGCTGATTATCTGTTCCAGGTCAAGGGACTGCGAGACCGCCTGGGACACGTTGAGCAGGGTGTTGGAAATGTGGTTGTGCCGTTCCAGTTCATCAACGAGCTTGCGGTTTTCCAGCACGAGACGCTGTTTTTCCAGCCCTTTCCGGATGACCGATATCAGGTTTTCCGGGTCGAGGGGTTTTTCCAGGTAGGCAAAGGCGCCCCGGTTCAGGGACTTGATAGCGTTCTGGACAGAGGAATGTCCGGTGAGCATGATGGCGACGATGTCCTGGTACTGTGAGAGTATCGTTGACAGCAGTTCGGTGCCGTCCACATCAGGGAGGCTGATGTCCAGGATGGCGGCGTTGAAGTGCCGTTCACCAAGGCGTGCCAGGGCGTCCGCGCCGGAGGGCGCGGTCCCAACGCCGAAGCCTTTCTTTTCCAGTATGCGCGTGATGATGCTGAGAAAATCAGGGTCATCATCGACGACGAGGATGAATTCAGTCGGACTCATGCTTTCTCCCGGAGCGGCGTGAAGGTTTGGCTATTTTCTTGACGAGGTTGGCGGCATCCGCGGGGTCGAAGGGCTTGTACAGGCAGGTGACGGCGGAAGATTCCTGGGCCTTTTCCAGGGCGTCCCGGACCTCGTTCTGGAAGCCGGTCATCATAACGGTGAGAATGGACGGGTTGATTTCTTTAATGCGGAGGAACGTTTCCAGCCCGTCGATATTAGGCAGTTTGACATCGATAAAGGCCATGCGGCAGGGACGGCCGGAGACGATCTCCACTGCTTCTTCCCCGCTGCCGGCGGTAATGACCTTGTTGCCCTCAAGCTGCAGGATACGCGTGAGGGTCTCGCGGATATCTTCGTCGTCGTCAACGATGAGTATCGGTTCGTCAGTAGCGGCGCTCGTTATCAGCTCGATGAGCTGATCGATCCTGATGGGTTTGTTCAGGATATGGTTAACGCCCTCGGTCCGGGCTGTTTCGATGAGGTCTTCGTCAGAGTAGGCCGTCATCAGGATAACAGGAGCGCCCGGTTCTAGTTCTTTTATTTTCTTGAAGGCATCGACGCCGTTCATTTCCGGCATGACGATGTCCATGAGCGTTACATCGTAGGTATGTTCGCGGAATTTTTCCACGGCGGCTGCGCCGTTTTCCGCGGTTTCCACGTTGAAGCCCCGGCGTTTGAGGATCATCGAGAAGGTCTCGAGCAAGTCCACGTTATCATCGACGACGAGGATGGTGGGTTCTTCCTGCATTTTCAGTTGTTCCTCCTGTTTTCGAGTGGCAGTTTGACGGTGAACGCGGTGCCTTTCCCCACTTCGCTCTCGACCTCTATCTTGCCGCCGTTCTGTTCTATGAGGCGGCGGGTGATCGCCAGGCCGAGGCCGATGCCTTTGGGTTTGGTTGTGAAGAGGGGCTCATAGATCTTTTCCAGGTTTTCCGGCGGGATACCGCAGCCGTTGTCCCTGAACCGCACCCAGACCAGGCCGTCTTCTTCACCGGTTTCGATTTCCAGCTTGCCCTGCCGGCCGCTCATGGCCTGGACGGCGTTGGTGATGATGTTGGTGAAGACGCGGTTGATCTGCTCGGCGTCCGTCCGGACCTGGAAATGGTGCCCGTTAAGCCGGGAATCGAGCGTGACATTCTCCGGCAGGGGCACGTAGGCGAGGCTCTCGTTGATGAGGTTGTTCACCTCGACCTTGACCTGGGACGGCGGCTTGATACGGGTAAAATCGAGAAGGTCGGTGACGATCTTGTTGGCGACATCTATCTGCTTGTCCAGCACCTGGAGAGTCTCGGCAGACTCTTTATCGCCGGTTTCACCCAGAGACATGTTGAGCAGGTAAGCGCAGTTCCGGATGACATTGAGAGGATTTCTCAGTTCGTGACCGACGCCGGAAGCCAGTTCCCCCACGGCGGCCAGGCGCTCCGAGCGGATGAGCTTTTCCTGGACCTGCTCGAGGTCTTTGGTCCGGGCCTCGACCTCGTTTTCTAACTGGGAGTAATAGCTGCGGAGCGACTGCTCCAATTCTATCTGGTGGATCGCGCCGCTGATGCGTTCCGCGAGCGTCTTGGCGAGGTGGTTCCTCTTTTTCAAATACGGGTTGTCCGTTGTAGAGTAAATTTCCAGCAGGCCGGACGGTTCTCCGCCGATGGTCAGGTCTTCCATTATCTTGCCGGCATTTTTCTGGAAGTCCGGGGTTTTGTATACCTTGTCTTTATAGGTGACACGGACCCGGGTATTCGAGGGAGCCTGCATGGAGTGCGGTATCATGGCGACGATGGCGTTCAGGAAGTCATCGACATTACCGCTCTCGCCCGCCAGCCGGCCGATATCATAGAGGCACTTCATCTCTTTCATGCGGAGGCGGTGTTCCTGTTCGCTCCGCTGGAGCATGGCGACTACGGCCCCGACGGCGCTGAGGATGATGAAGAAAGCCGTGGGTTTGAAGAAGGCATTGGGATAGGGATCGATGAAGGCATTCGGCAGCAGCAGTACCATGGAGAGGAAAGCCGACATGATGGCCGGTCTTACGCCATACACGTAGGCGACATAGACGACCGGAGCGAAATACACCAGGCCGAGGAAATCTATCCCCCACAGATTATGGAGGCTGGCCATGGCATTCTCAAGTCCCATCCAACCGAGTGCGCCGCCGATGACCGGAAGATAATATACAGCGGTCACCAGGACCATGAGACCGGCAATGTACTTAAAATGCCTATCGGACCAGAGCGGTTTCTTCTTTTTCCTCTTGTACATCCATGTCCTCCGGGCTGCGAAGACGCGAACACCACAGGCGTTCCATCCCCACAGTATCAGGCTACTATCGAGCTATCACCCAGACAACCATGCTAGCCCTCATTTTATGGTGGTAATCATCCATACCGTTCAGCGGCTGTGCTGCCATTCCTTGATAATGTTCTTGATTTCAGCTATATCATCCACGAGTTCCTGGGCGGTGACATCCGGCATGTTCCTGATGAGCGCCGTCAGTGGGTTTTCATCATCTTCGTCATCCTCAAAGAGGTTAGAAAAGGAATCGTCGAGACTGGATTCTTTCTCTTTTTCGGGCTCTTTTTCCGTCTCTTCTTCCGCTTCACCGTCCGCCTCGATGCCGGCGGCCACTTTCATCTCCGGTCCTTTTTCCACAGGTTCACCGGATGCCTTGATCACGACCAACCCAGGCGAGGAGCCGTTTTCCGGATCCGGAGCGTCTTCATCTTCTTCCGGGATGTCCTCCAGCGTGAGTTCCAGGAGTGGACCGTGGGGTCCTATCGGCTCGTCGTCGTCGCTATCGATGATCTCGGTTAACGAGGAAAGATCGCGTATCTGGCGGGTGGCGTCTTCCAGGTCTTTTTTTCGGCCGGTCAATTTCTTCTCCATCTCCGCCAGTTGTTCCGCGCTGGTGCCTTCAATAACAATACCGGACTCCGCCTCTTTTTCCTTCAGCTTGCCGAGTGGCAGTCCCTTAAAATTCTTCAGTCTCATGACATTGCCTCCTTACCGGTAGTCCGGGTCAGATTATTTGAACAGCCCTTCCTTGTAAGCCTTGGAGAGCACCGCGTAGACATCATAAAAATTGGATTTGCCCTGTTCCGACATGCGCTTGAGCACTTCCGAGCGCTGTTTGAGGACCTTGTAGATCTGGCGGCGTTTTTCTTCCGGGAGACCGCGGCGTGGGGCTATCTTGTTCTCCAGCAGGTACGAGTTCTGGAAACCGCGGAACTGGAACGTATCGGTGACGGGGTTCCAGTTGAACACCTCGATGAATGAGAACGAATCCGAAACCGAATCGTAGCTGACGATCTCGTTGATGCTGGTCAGGCGGCGGCCCAGGCTCCCGTTGGGGAGGCGGAGCTGCTGGGCGATAACGACAACGTTGAGATTGTCCACGTACGTCTTGGGGACGTTAATGGGATCACCGGTGACACGCTGGATGAGCTTGGAGACCGAGGCCGCGTGGAACGTGCTCATGCAGGCGTGGCCGGTCTGCATGGCCTGGAAAGCGATGGCGCCTTCCGCACCGCGGATCTCGCCGACGATGATGAGGTTGGGGCGCTGGCGGAGGGCGGCCTTAAGGAGGTCGAACATGGAGACCTCGGACGAATCTTCTTCCTTGGCGGAGCCGCGCGTGCAGCCGCGTATCCAGTTATGGTGCGGGACCTGGACTTCCGGGGTGTCCTCGATGCTGACGATCTTGGATTCCGGCGGGATGAACGTGGTCAGGGCGTTCATCAGCGTTGTTTTACCGGACGCCGTTTCCCCGGAGACCCAAACGTTCATGCCTTCCTGAAGGATGATGGAGAGATAGGCCGCCATATCGAAATTCAACGCCCCGAACTGCACCAGTTCGATGATGCTGAGGGGCGTATCTGCAAATTTGCGGATGGTAAAGTTCGACCCTCGCTTGGAGACGTCTGTGCCGTAGACGATGTTGATACGAGATCCGTCCGGCAGGGTGGCGTCCACGACGGGGTCGCGGAAGGTGACCGGATGCTGGATGCTCTCTGCGAGTTCGATGACGAACTTATCGAGGGCTTCGTTGACATCGAACCCCATGCTGGTGCGCAGTCCGCCGAAAATCTTATGCTCCACGAAGATATTGCCGAGACCGGAACAGGAAATATCTTCTATGTTCGTGTCCTGGATCATCGGGTCCATGACACCCATACCTTCCAGCTTGCGGCGCAGGAGATACTTCAGGGCGTTGTACTGGAACCTGGTAATATGTATCTTTCCCTTGTTCCCGCCGGACTTGAAAAACAGCGGCTTCTTTTCTTTTTTTTCACAGCTTTTTTCATCCGCAGCCGGTTTTGCTTTCGGCGCGGGTTTACCATGGGAAGAAACGACGACGATGCGGTCTACGATATCCATGATAATACCGAGGCGTTTCTTCGTATCTTCAACGCCTTCGAGTTCTTCCACGTAGTCCGCCAGGCGGGACTCGATCATATCCAGCGTGTCGCTGTGGGCATCGACGATGCTCGGTTCGACGGCAAGGTAGTAGTCGCGGATATCGCCGGGGTTGCCGAGGATATGGATGAACACGCCGCCGCCGACGGGATAGATGAGGTTGGGGTTTTTGGCGCCTTTGAGCGCCCGGCTGATCTTGGGATAATAAGCCGGTAATTCCACGCCGTGTTTGGGGAGCATGCGGAGGTACTGGAGAAGGTGAGGGTTCTCCTTACATATCTCCTGGACTTCCGGCGTGAGTTGATCCCACACCGGACATTTGCCGGTGGCGGTACCGCATTCCTTACCGCAGTCACCGGGGCATGGAGTAATCTCAAAAGGCAGCAGCATGTTGTTTTAGACCCTGGCCTTGGCGAGCGGGATGATTCTCATTCCGAGTTTAGGTTCGATGTTGAAACTGACGACGTCTCCGGTCGGGCGTTCTGCGCCGCGCACCTTGAGGACTTCCAGCAGTTTTATCATCTGGTCACCGACCTGTTCAAGGCGCAGCCGGAAACGGGCGTCGCAGAGGGAACGGGTACGGGCCAGGAGGTCTTCCTCGAAGGCGTAGGAGTGCGCCACCAGGATAAGGGTGCGGCCGGAATCGCACAGGGACTTGCAGCGAGAAAAGAAATCCAGGATGGCCACCGGATTGCTGTGGGCCACGAGCAGCGTAATGGAATCAATGATGATGAGCTTGAAGTCCACCGGCAACTGGGTGAAGTGGCTGGTCAGTACGTGAAATGGCTTTTGGCCTCCCTGCATGGAGCTGTGAAAGACGAGCGGGAAAATCCGGAGACGGTCTGCCAGGAAATGGTCCCGGACGCGGAGGTTCAGCGAGTCCATCTGGGAAATCAGGCTGCGGACATTATTTTCCGTCGTATAATAGCCGACGGCGATCTCACCGGTGACGAGGGTGCCGTTGGTCAGGTGCTGACAGAGGACGCTTTTTCCGGCGTCGGAATCGCCTTCCACGAGGCAAAGCGAGCCGAGCGGGATGCCGCCGCCGAGCTTTTCGTCCACCTCGGAAACGCCGGTGATGATGAATTCTCTTTTCTTTTCAGCCATAGTAGTTACCTCCCGGTCCGTTTCGTCCTGCGGACGGGTTCATCGGTATCTGCTTCCTGCTCCGGGGACAGGTCGATGCAGTATTCCCGACCCTTGCCATTGGACGAAGGGAAGACCAGCTTCAGTTTTACCGGCATACCCTGGGATTCCTCTTCCTCCTCAGGTTCGGAGATGTCTTCTTCTTCTTCCTCTTCGAGTTGCGCGTCCGGGCCGGAGCACCAGGAGGGCAGGACCGGGTGCAGGGGCGCCTCTCCGCCGGTCAGGATCCCGTGGAGTGTAAGCATGGACTCGCTCCAGACGCCGGTCCCGGTATTTACCTGCGGCTTATCACCCGTTATCTCGGCCAGGTGAAGGATGATTTCCTTCAGTTCCGGTGAGAGGTGGCCGCTGATACCGTAGACCTCCAGGAAAACGGGGAGTTGTTCCTGTCCGATTTCCTGCTTGGCGCGGGACACCCAGTTAATCAGGTTGGCCAGCATGTTAACGCGCGGCAGATTGTCTTCCGGCGCCGGCCGGTCATACAGCGGGTTTTCTCTCATATCGGATGGGTCTCCGTAACGGTCAAACGGGTCGCGGGGGTCATCATCAAAGTCTGCGTAGTTGTAAGGATCCTGAAAATCATCGGGATCACCCGATTCACGATTATCGAGGCCGGGGTTGTCCGGACGGCTGTTAGAAGGTTGCCGGTCTTCCGGTAAGGGGCCGGTAGACATATTGTCCCCGAAGCCATCGGCCGGGGCGGTATCTTCTGAAAAATCCCCACTACCGAAGGAATCATCCCGGCCGTCCATGGCGGAAGACTGGGAGAGGGAGTTATCCGGTACGGGATCATCCATTTCCATCAGTTCTTCCTGGTTTGCAAGGTCGCTGGGAGGTGGGGGAGGCGGTTCTTGCGGAGGCAGCGGCTGGCGTTCCTGGGGAGCGTCCAGACTGCCTTTCATAGTCACTCTTTCTCCTTCACCGCTCAAGGCGGCCAGGATATTGGCTATCTCAGAACTGGGCAGTTCCATATTCAGCAGGTAATCCCGCACGCTGGCCAGGGACTGCTTTATTTCTCCCTTGAGAAGCTTGATGTCATCCTGCATCGCATCGATTTTTTTATCAGCCATGGTCGTTTACCCCCTCTCCGATTGGAGTTCCTGGTTGAGTTTAGTTTTTTCAAGGTCGTTCGGGATGGGAGTTTGCGCTTCCATCAGGAACACCCTGATATCCATGAGAATATCTTTCAGATCTTCACGTATCTCTTCCCATTCAGCGGTGAGTTTATCCAGGTTCGGGTCCTGTTCCATACCAACCTCCTTAGAATTGCGCGACCGAAGTGAACAACGAATCAGCCATGTAGGGCAATGCCAGAAGGCATACGCCTGATATAGCCGAAGTAAAAGCAAAGTATCCCAGGACTTTCAGCTTGCTGCCGCCTTCCGCAATAAACGGTACGATGGCATTGGCGACGGTGAACACCAGTACCAGCGGGATCACCATGTTGTGCATAAAGTCCAGCCCGGATAAATTGAAGCTGGAGAACGCGCTGATGGACGGCGCCCCGGAAACGGTGGGCATCGATTCCTGGGCTGCGCCGACCATGTTGCCGAAGGCGACGATAACTTCTGTAATGAAGACCAGAATGACCACAACGGCTCCGTGCATCGTCATGACGAGCCAGCGGAATGGGCCGGAAACCGTCTTGCGCTTGGCCCGGAGCAGGGCGATGCGGTTGGCAAAAGCCGCTGCCTGCTGACCCGCCTGGCCGGCCGAACCGCCAACTTCGATGGCGTCATAGAACATGCCGACGCTTCGCCTCGTCAACTCGCTGCCGGTTTCTTCCACGAAACGTCCCCAGGAAAGCTTCGTCCGGATCCCGGCGGAAAGACGGGTATGCAGGTTTTTTACCGCCGATCGGAGTACGTTGATAGAGTCAAGATCGATCCTGGACAAAGAGGCGTTAACGGTTGTTCCCAGCGCCAGACAGACACCGCCAAGCGAACGTAAAAATGTGCCGATTTCCCCGTCCCTTTTGGTAACCTTCCGGTCATCCTTGTTGACGATATACCCGAGAGGCAACAGGATCACTGAAATGATCAGGAGAGACATACCGATATTCTGTCCCTTTGCCATCAAGCCAATGCCCAGCACCACGGATATGGGTATGGCTATTTTTAATATTTTCATAACGAGCTTTTGCTCTTTGGAACCCGCGTTTCTTAAAATACTTCTCTCTTTGGGCGAAACCAGCCAAATCAGCCAGACCCCGATTGCCGTTGTCATGATGGAAACGAAGGCCATAGCGATGATGAATACTGTTTCAATTCTCCAAATCATCGTTGATACGATGCCGATGACGACAACAAGCACAGCGGACAGGATCAGGGACACGTAAGCATCCGTCCAGAGCTTCAGGGCTTCGACATTGCGGGTGTATTCGTTTTCATAGTCTTCAGCGCGAGCCTTGGACTCGCGGATGAGAAAGTCTACTTCCGGTTCGCCGGAAATGAGCGAACTGGAAAGCCGGAGAAGCAGCCCTTTGATCTCTTCGTCTTTGGCTGGTTCTCCCACGGCCCGGCAGGCCCGGGCATAATCATATTTTAAGCGGGTCCGGGCCAGCTCCACCCGATTGAAGTATTCAGCGGAGGCGCATTCCAGGGTGGCCGAACGAGAGAATATCTGTTCGCGCGGGACCCCCGAGGCAGCGATGGTGGACATATAAGAAAGCTGGTAGAACAGGTCGAAGCTCATCTGGCTCTTGCCGCCGGACTTCTTCCTGCCGTTGCCTCCGAAGAAGGGGAGTGTCTTTATGGCTTGTAGGAGTTTGTTCATCTTAAGCTTCTATCCGTGTCTGTTCGGAAAGGTCAAGTGATTCATCATCTACCCGCAGATTGACGGAACCGGAATATCCGGTTGGCCCATTGCTGACATCTGCGTAGTACACAATTTCAAGGTAATCCGTATTTTCAATCACGGTATAACCAGGAAAATCATAGCTGCCGGTCAGCGTTACCCACGTTCCCTGCGATGCCGGCGGAAAATCAGCGGAGGCGACCCCGGCAGCGATGGACTGCCGGAGCGTTCCGTCAGCGGCATGTATATTGATATCTACGTTGAACCGGACATCCCCGGCAACAGCGGGGAACGCGCCATCGCCATCGACCATGCACCGGTATGAAAAAGTCCATGTCCCGGCGGGAATCTCTTCAATACCTGACAGGGAGAACATAAAACGGCCTTCACGGGAAGGTAATTCTTCGTTAGAGAGTACTTTTCTTGCCGTTTCATTCGCCGAATACGGACTATTTACCGTCATTCCGATGGCGTCCGCCGCCGCGGCCGCACATATGTAGAATTTTGTCGTTGCCATTGTCATATTCTCCGCATGAGGGACCAGCAGGGCATACCCGCAGGTGCGGAAAGAGGCGTTCTCCGAGACGCCGTTGGGGGACGTGACGGCAATATGTCCGGTTGAATTCACACCGGGGGCCGTACCGGGATTCGCCAGCAAGACGGCCTGTTCACCGGGGTTGAGGATACCCGGTTCAAAGAAATCAACCGGGCCGTCGAGCCCGATGCCGGAAAGCTGCCAACAGTTATCTCCGGAAAGGACTTCCGTGCGGGGCAGCCAGGTGTTATGCATTGAGCCGGCGGCATCCTCGTAGGAAATAAAGACGTCCCAGTCATCAAAGCTTCCCAGCTTGACCTGGCCGCTGTTCTCGATCGTCAGCCGGATAATGTCCGTCCAGGAAAGATATTCTGCCCGAAGCGCGGTGATATCCGTGCGGGAGAGGTCTCCTTCCCGAAGGCAGAAGTCCGCGATGTTGACCGCCGTGGTATCCGCGGAAGAAAGGACCCCCTGGGTCAGCATGACGCCGCCGGTAACTATCAACACGATGCAGATAATGGAGACGACGAGCGTCGCCATAGGAAACTCCTTTTCATCAGGATACGAAATACATAGAAGCTGTAATGCCGCTGGAAGTCGAAACGACCACCAGGTTCGTCGAGCCCGGACCGGCCGCCGGGGCCAGTCTGATGACGAGCTTCATGCTTTCACCGGGATTGAGGATGCCGGCCTCAAACACCTCAGGGTTCCCGTTGAGCCGAATCCAGTCTATGCCCCATTCATTAGGGGATGGTGAGCCTTCGTTGAACGGCAGCCACTCCACGTGGTAAGTCCAGGTCTCATCGAAGTACTGGACGATGATGTCCCAGGAAGCAAAATCAGACAGCTTGGTCTGGCCGGTATTTTTGATGACGAGTTCCAGTGTATCCGGGGCGGTGAGGACAGCTTCGAGCGGCGTCAATTCCGTGCGTAGTATCTGTTCATCGCGCTGGCCGATCTCTTCGAGGCCGCTGGCGCTGGCATCGACGGACGTGATGAATCCCTGGGCCATGGTCATGCCCCCGAAGACTACCAGGGCTATACATAATAAAGAGATAATCGCCGTTTCCATAATAGTAAGCCGCTACATGCTCAGGTAATACTCGTCTGAGATCCCGTTTGGCAAAATGAACTTGATATAGTACGTGCCGGAACCGGGGTCTATCTCATAGGTGACCGTTATTTTCAGCGTAGCGCTGGTCTTCCACTCCGTATTGTTTTCCAGTTCATATTCCCATCGGGGGAACCCGCCCAATGCGTCTTCCAGGTAAGGAACGCGTTCAAATTCTGTTTGTTGACCGAAGAACAGGTCACAATCGTCGATGCCGGTGATTCTCTGGGTGCCGATATTCTTTACCCAGATATAGACCGAGGTCCGGTTGGAGGAACTGGCCGCATGGACGATATTGATCCTGCTTTTCATGCGTTCATCCACCTGTTCAGCCATGCTGACCATGGCCTGGCTGGAGCTGTTGACCATAGGATAAACGCTGTTGAATACGAGGATCATACAAACTACGCCCGCTATGATGAGAAGAGCTGTAGTTATGGCCTTGTCCACACAGACCTCCAAAACTACCGGGATGCGGACGTTACGACTATAGCCCGCTCGACTTCAATCCCAGCTTCAAGAAGCGGGTTGCACCCACTAATACCACGGTATCCGGGTGAGGATACCGAGAGATACCCTCACCCGGAGTATTCGGTCTTCACCAGTCAGGTACTATCGGAGATTCATGATGCTGTCGATATACGGAGGTGTGGTCCGTTCGATTTCAAGAACGGCTCCGACGGGAGTATTGATGACGAGACTGAACTCGGTATTGATGCTCAGGTCGGTGCCGAGAGCATCGATCAGGTTACCTGCGTCAGCTCCGGCGGTAGCCGAGCCGATGGTAATCTTGAACTTTTCGTTGTTTTCCAGCAGGTCATCGGCATCCGAACCGCCGAGTTTAGCGATGGTCCAGTAAAGGTCGTTGACATTCTGGTTCTTGTCGATGTAGTTGATGACGACTTTATTGGGACTGCCGCTGGCTGCGCGACCGGTGTGGTTATCCGCGTTCGGCGGAGTGAAGTCAATCATTTCACCGCCGAGGACATTGGCCACAGTGAAGCTGATCTGCTTGATGGTGCCGGTGGCGCCGGTGGTATTGGCCGTTGCGATGACGTTGCCTTTCAGTTCCAGCGTGCTCTGGGCTTCTTTGAGCCCGGAGTAGACGGCCTCCTGGCTTTTCTGCGTGGAGAAGAGGCCGGCTGACAGGGTGGTATAGGCGAAGACGGCAGCAACAACGACAAAGGCGATCAGGATGATGGCGGTCTCGAGACCGGTAATACCTTTTTCGCGGTTGATGAATTTCTTAAGCATTTTCCCTCCAAATTCAGTGTTCAGGGTTGAGACGGATTTACCTCAGGTTGCAGATGGTATCAATCCAGGCGGGGGTGGTGCGTTCGATATTAAGGGTAGCGCCGCCCGGGGTCAGGATTTCGATATTGAACGTTGTTTTCACGGTCAGGTCGGTCGTCAGCGCGTCGATCAGGTCGCCGGTGCCGCCGTCGCCGCCAAGGGTGATCTCGAACCTTTCATGGTCTTCAAGAAGGTCGTCAGTGTCAGCGTTCCCCAGCTTGGTAATGGTCCAGGCGATATCATCAACTGCCTGGTCGTCATCCTGGTAGTTGATAACCACGACGTTTTCGGCGTCTGCGTCGGCGATACCATTGGCATCGACATCGGCCGGCTCGGTGAAGTCGATGGGTTCGCCGCCGAGAACATTAGCCACGGTGAACTTGATCTGTGCGACGGTACCTGTAGCACCGGTATCGCCGGCGACGGCAATGACGCCGCCCTTGAGTTCGAGCGTGCTCTGGGCTTCTCTCAGTCCCGCGTAGACTGCTTCCTGGCTCTTCTGTGTGGAGAACAAGCCGGCGGACAATGCGGTGTAGGCAAAGACCGCGGCAACCACGACGAAGGCGATCAGGATGATGGCGGTTTCAAGTCCCGTAATACCTTTCTCACGGTTGATGAATTTCTTTAACATTG
>CAZQQL010000007.1:0-56704 GCA_964595455.1 uncultured Dehalococcoidaceae bacterium | reverse complement strand
GGCGCGGCGATGAACAGTTTGTCGGTTACCATAATGCGATTGAATCCGGCCATGACCATCTTGCCGATGTCGCTTGTCAAATCTATTTTATAGTCGTCGTTCTTCCACAAATAGGTATAGTCGCCGTACTTTGTTTCCTGGTAGCCCAGGTCGAGGAGGTTTTGGCGGATGAGGTCCCTGTCGAAGGAACCCTCGCTTAAAGAATAAGTACGCGGTGGGGGAAACTCGGTGAATATTCCCCGTTGCACGTCGAAGTACTTCACACCGATCAGGTCTTCGAGTTGTTCGCTTCTCATGGCGATCGGGACATAAGCTGCATCGAGCGCTGTTGATGCCCAGATGTTGGGCGTTGCCCGGATAGCTTCGATGTATTCTTCCATGTTCATGTCCCCGAACCCATAGAGGTCTCTGGCTTCCCCCGGAGCTGCATACCAGAGGTTGTACTCATCCATGTAAGAGGCCGGTACGTTCTCCAGCATTTTCTGGAAGTTGGTCTCTGGAGAGTTGCCGCAGGAAGCCGTTCCAGCAACCAGCACAAATAACAGAAATGTCGCTATTATTGCACGCTTCATATCGCCCCCTGTTATGGAAATTTACGTTATTGACAGGTAAATGTTACAACGTGAAGCAGGCGAATGCAAGCGGGAAGTGCGGGATTTAGCCGAAATGTACTATACGCGGGTGAAAGGAGGAAGGTTGGAGCGTTATCAGGCGCTTCTGTTTACTCGTCTTCCTCTTCTTCTTCGTCCGGTTCCGGGGCAGGCCTGGCCGTCTCCGGTGTCAGGCCGAGCCGCGGCACGATGGCCGGGCGCTTTTTGCGTCCCTCGGTGCGGGCCGGTAACTGGTCAATGGCCGCCCTGAGGTCGGATATGTTTGCCTCGGCGGCGTCTGCCAGGACGCCGTCCACGCCGGCGTCCCACAACGACTTGAGGTCTTCGGCGGATATGCCGGCCGGTACCGGGACGATGACCGGGACGGAGAAGATATGCGTCAGGTGGCGGAAGATCATAAGCTGGTGCCAGTTGAGTTCGGTTGTGAACGTCAGGGAATCCGTGGCGACCACCGCGTCCACCGGCAGTTCGTTGACCGCCCGCAGCAGGCCATCATCCATGGAGGATTCTATTTCCAGCAGCCTTCCTACGTTTTCATCCTTCGGAGCCGCGGCGGGACGGGCAGAAGTTGACATAAGCACGAAATCACAGGCTGAGGGAAGGTTGACGGGTTTGTCCACATTGTCGGCAATGCCCCAGGGCACGCCGTCGAGGCTTTTTCCCGCTGCCTGGGCGGCTTTGGCCGTTAATTTTCCTTCACTGGAGCGGACGAGCACGGCGTGGGCGCCCTTTACGCTCGTTTCGGCTTCTTCGCTGCCGGCGCTGACCGAAGCTATCAGGATGAGCCGGTTGGCCGCCGCTTCTGTCCGCGCCGAACGGAAACCGAACGGCGCCGGAGACTGGTTTTTCCTGGTAAGAAGATCGATGAGTTTACTCATGCTATCACCCCGCTCGTATTATTAATTATAGGCAAATAACGGCCGCACCGCAATGGAACCCCGGGGAGATTCTGTTTGCATCAGCCGTAAACGAGAACCGTGTCATTACGGGAGGTCCTCAGGTCCCGTGGTAATCCCGGAGATGGGGAAAGCCTCACCATGCTCTAATGAAAAAAGCTGGTCAACCACAACCAGACAACACTCGCTGGTTTATCTATTTCGTCTGTCTATCACCCGCCTTTACCGTACGATGCCGTAGCTGGTATAATTTAGCAGACTTTACCAAAACGGAGTGATGCTGCAGCCTCATGCCGATCTCCCTTGAACACCTCCGCGCTGTCCCGTATTTTTCCGGGTTGGATGACGCGACGATAAACTCGTACGCAAAGTACATCGTCGAAAAGAAGGCCGAGCGCGGCGAGATTATCTCGTTCGAAGATGAGAAGCCGGGATCCCTTTACATCGTCGTCGAAGGCGTCGTCAAGACCTATAAAACCTCTGCAGACGGCAAGGAACAGATATTCCGCATCGTTCGCCCCGGCGGGACCTTCAACGATGCCCCGGTACTCCTCAATGATACAAATTTCATCACCGCCGAGGCCATGGGTCCGGTGACGCTGCTCGGCATCAAGATGGAGAATATGGAAAAGATGATGGCGGGAAATCCCGCTATCTGCCATAACGCCGTCAAGATACTGGCACGGCGGGTCCAGTATCTTGTATCGCTGGTACAGGACTTCTCTTTTCTGCACGTCACCGGCCGGGTGGCCAAGATGTTGCTGGAACATGCCCGTCATGACGCCGCGTCCGGCCCGAGGATGACCCAGCAGGAGATGGCGGCTATGATCGGTACCGCCCGGGAAATGATTGGCCGGTCTCTCAAGAACCTGGAGGAAGAGGGCGTGATCCGTATTGAAAAGGGCCGTATCATCGTAACGGATGAAGCGGAACTCAAGCGGATGGCGGGGATGGATTCCTGAATGAGAGAAATGTCGCAGACGCTTACGGTCAGCCTCCATAAAATCAAAGTATGTGCGGGGACAGAGACATGGGAATAATGCCGGTTATCGATGAATCTATCTGCCAGGGGTGCGGTCTCTGCGTTACGGTCTGCAAGTGCGGCGCCCTCGTCATCGTCGATAGCAAGGTCAAGGCGGTGGAAGTGGAAGAATGCGGATGGTGCGGTCTTTGTGAACTCGTCTGCCCGGCCGGCGCCATCTCCTGTCCCTTCGAGATAGTCATCGAGCAGCACCCGGACACCGGACAATAAGCCGGTCTCATTTTATCGTTTTTTAACTATTCTCTCTGTATTCTTCATTTTTTCTTCATATTTTTACGTTAAGCTTCATGGTACTGGGATAAAAGTCGCATACTTATTTGCACCCGGGCACTATAATATACACAACGATTCATGGGGGAGGTGTATGATGAAAAACACGGTCAAGGAAAGAATCGAAGAGCTACGGCAGGAAACAGAAGAAAAGTGTCATCACTTTTGGGCGATAGAAGCAGCCAACGGCCCCACCAGCGTTGGTGTCTGTAAATACTGCGGCCAACGCAAAGAATTCCTGAACGCATTCCCAACGGTGAACCCGCTCCGCCGGAGTAGTAACCCAATGACGTTACCGGAGATTCCGGACGTCGAGATAGACGAGGAGAGTCAGTCCTGAAGAGGTGCAAAACATGGATATCAAGGTCTACACGACGCCCACCTGACCGTACTGCCACCAGGTCAAGAGTTTCTTGAAGGAACGTAACGTTGCATTCACGGAGTTCGACGTCTCCCGGGACCGCGCCGCGGCCCAGGAGATGGTGAACAGGACGGGACAGATGGGAGTACCGGTCATCCTGATCGACGACCAGGCGGTCATCGGTTTTGACAGGCAGAAACTCCAGCAGTTGCTGTCTGCCCCGGAACACAAACCCCTGAAGTTCGGTCTCAAGATAGGCAATGCTCCAGGCGGGGGCGCTCTTATCGGAGCGGTGGCTGCCGGTGGCATCGGGGCCAAAGCGGGCCTCAATCCCGGTGATATCGTTACCGCGCTGAACTCTCAGTCCGTCCGTAATGCGGATGAAATGGAGAGGTTCCTTTCCCGGGTGACCTCCGGGAGTATCGTTACGTTTCGCTTCACTCGCTCCGGCCAGGACCGGAAATCGGAAATAGTCGCATCCTGAAAAGAAGTGCAATGGAGAAATCAGGACAGTCGTTCAATTGATTGTCCTGATTTTTATTTGGATAGGGGTAACATGGATCACGTGGATATCGATCCCGTCTATGTTGATGTCCTGCTGGCGACGGGTGAAAAAAAGGTTCCAGCCCAGCCCCCGGTAGCCCCTCGTCTTTATCTGGACAATGGAAAATATATCCTCATTGATCATGCCGCCATAAACAATGGTGTCCTTGCCGAACCTGAGGTGATGCGCTTTCCCCACCGGCAGGACCACAGTCGTTCTTGTGTCCACTGCGCTCGTCATTATGCCACCTCGTCTAACATTCCTCTCGACAAAAATTGTAGCTCGCCGGAACAAAATGTGGCGGTACCGTCCATAGCTCGTCCCTGCCAATTGTTGTATGATGTAATTGAATGGAAGCTCAGCAAAAAGGTATCGTCATACTGGGATCCACCGGTTCCATCGGGCGACAGACACTCGATGTCATCCGGGCGCTCCCCGGTCGTTTCAATGTGCTCGGCCTGGCTGCCGGGCGGAACGATGCACTCCTCCGGGAACAAGCTGCAGAATTCCACCCACGTTGCATATCGCTGGCGCTCCCCGGCAATCCGTCCGACAGAGACTATCCACGTGCTCCCCTGGAAGATATGGCCTGCCTGCCGGACGCCGATATCATCGTTATCGCTATGTCGGGTACGGCCGGACTCGATGCTACCATGGCGGCGGTGAAAGCCGGCAAGACCATTGCCCTGGCCAACAAGGAATCGCTGGTAGCTGCGGGAGAGTTGGTCTATGCGGAAGCTACCCGTACGGGGGCCCGTATCTTAACGGTAGACAGTGAGCACAGCGCCATCTGGCAATGCCTCCGCGGGGACGAAAGGCCCCGGAGAATCATCCTGACCGCTTCCGGCGGCCCGTTCCGTAGTTACACAGCCGAACAGATGGCGGATATCACTCTCGAGCAGGCGCTGGCGCACCCGTCCTGGAAGATGGGCAAAAAGATCACGATAGATTCGGCGACGCTTCTCAACAAGGGGCTTGAGGTCATCGAGGCCCGCTGGCTGTTCGATGTTGCTATCGACGATATCACCGTCCTCGTCCATCCGCAGAGCATTATCCATTCCATGGTGGAATTCGCGGACGGTTCCACCAAGGCGCAGTTGAGCTGGCCGGACATGCGACTGCCTATACAGTATGCTTTAACGTACCCGGAACGTATACCCAACGCGACGTTGCCCGTTCTGGACTGGTACAAGCTCTCCAGCCTGACCTTCGAGCCGCCGGACCTGGAGCGGTTCCCCTGCCTGCGTCTCGCCATCGAGGCCGGCAAGAAAGCCGGTACCTATCCCGCGGCCCTGTGCGCTGCCGGGGAAGCCGCCGTCGAACTCTTTTTGTCGGAGCGGATCGGATTTACGGACATCGCTCGTCTCATCGAAGCGGCGCTTGACCGGCACACCAATACTGAAAAACTTACCCTTGAAGAAGTCATCCATGCCCAGGACCGGGCGCGCGCTGTGGTTGCGGACCTGGTCCGGGAGGGAAGCATATGGAACTAGTAATAACGCTGATAGCGGGCATCATCACGCTGTCTGTCATTGTCCTCGTCCATGAATTCGGTCACTTCATATTCGCCAAGATGACCGGCGTCTGGGTTGAGGAATTCGGCATCGGTTTTCCGCCCCGCATCTGGGGCAAGAAGATAGGGGAGACCATCTATTCGGTAAACTGGATACCGTTCGGCGGTTTCAACAAGCTCTCCGGAGAGATCGACCCCAACGCTCCCCGCGCCCTGGCCGCCAAGGGTTATGGTGTAAGACTACTGGTACTGGGGGGCGGCATCCTGCTCAACCTGCTGCTGCCGTTCGTGCTGCTGTCCGTTGCCTACATGGTCCCGCATGATGTCTACCAGGGCCAGGTCCGCGTCGAGAATGTTTCGCCGGAGTCCCCGGCGGCCATGGCCGGTATCGAAGCCGGTGACACTATCATCGCCGTGAACGGAAAAACACTCAACAACAACGCCGAGCTTTCCCGCATCATCCAGATTAACCTCGGTTCGAACATCGAGATACTCCTGCTTCGCCCGGACGGCACGGAAGAGACGGTGTCCGCCGTGCCGCGCTGGCAGCCGCCCGAAGGGCAGGGTTCTCTCGGCGTCATGACCCAGACACTGGAAGGCCAGGTCGTCAGTGAAAGTCTGCCGCCCTGGGAAGCCATACCGGTCGGAGTGACCAGCCTGTGGGAGACACTGATCCTGTACAAGAACGGCATTATTGGTATGATTAACGGTACGGTGCCGTTTGTACCCGCCGGGCCGGTCGGCATCGTCCAGATAACGGGAGAGGTCGCCCAGAGCGGGATAAGCCCGCTCCTGGAACTGGCGGCGTTCATCAGCATCGCCGTGGCCATCACCCAGCTTATCCCGTTCCCCGCCCTCGACGGCGGCCGCATCCTCTTCGTGTTTATCGAGTGGATCAGGCGCGGTAAACGCGTTTCTCCAAAGATTGAAGGCATCATCCATTCTATCGGGTTCATCGTGCTGCTTGCCCTCATGGTCCTGATAACTTATCAGGATCTGGCGCGCTGGATCACCGGCGGGAGCCTGCTTGAATGACGGAACGGCGGAACAGTAAAGCCATTCACCTCGGCGACGTTACCATCGGCGGCGGCGCTCCCATCGTTGTTCAGTCCATGACTAATACGGACACGCGGGACGCCCGTTCTACTGTCTCTCAGATAACGGAACTGGAAGAACTCGGCTGCGAGGTTATCCGCGTCGCCGTACCGGACATGGAAGCCGCCGCGGCCCTGCCTGCTATCAGGAAGGGCATCCGGATACCCCTCGTGGCGGACATCCATTTCGACTACCGCCTCGCCCTGGCCGCCCTCGATGCCGGTGTGGACGGCCTGCGTCTCAATCCCGGCAACATCGGCGAGCATGACAAGGTACGCAAGGTGGCCCTCGCTGCCAGGGAACGGCAGGTCCCCATCCGCATCGGCCTGAACGCCGGCAGCCTCCCGAAGAATCCCCAGCCCGGCATGAGCGTGCCGGAACGCATGGCGGCGTCCGCGCTGGAACAGATAGGCGTCCTGGAAGCCCTCGATTTCGATCTCATCAAGATTTCCCTCAAGGCCTTCGATGTCCCCACCACTATCGAAGCCTACCGCCTTATCGCGGACAGGATACCGTACCCGCTCCATATCGGCATTACCGAGGCGGGCACGCCCCGGACGGGCGTCATCCGCAGCGCGGTGGGCATCGGGGCATTGCTCTGGCAGGGTATCGGCGACACGATACGGGTCTCGCTGACCTCACATCCGCGCCAGGAGGTCACGACCGCCTGGGAAATCCTGAAAAGCCTCGATCTTCGCCAGCGCGGCCCGGTGCTGGTTTCCTGTCCCACCTGCGGCCGCACCGAGGTCGACCTCATCTCCCTCGCCGAGCAGGTTGAAGCCCGTCTCGCCTTTGTGAAAAAGCCGCTCAAGGTGGCGGTCATGGGCTGCGTGGTCAACGGCCCCGGAGAGGCCAGAGACGCCGATGTCGGCATCGCCTGCGGCAAGGGTAAAGGTGTGATATTCAAGAAGGGCGAGAAGTTTGCGGTAGTGGAAGAGAAGGACTACCTCGAAGTCCTCATGAGAGAGGTTGAGGGGCTGTAACGCTCTCCTGCCGAATCCGTCCGCCAGCCTTCGAAGGCGCTTTAAGTCCCCTAAGCCGCTGGTGGGTTTTTCCCCGCACTATCAGTTTATCCCGGTTTTTCTAGCTTCCTGGAATTCTTCCCCTCATCGTACCCCGTACCCCTCGCCAGCGTCGCCACCATGTACTGGTTAAGACTCACATTTTCCAGGTTCGCCATAGTGGCAATGTGCTTGTGCAGTGACCGTGGCATTCGCAGTCGTATCTCGCCGCTGTAGTTTTTCCTTGTAGGTTCCGGTACCGGCAGCCCGTCCTCCAGGTTGGACTTTATCCAATCCAGTTTTACTTCCTCTATTTCCTCAACGGCTTCTTCCGGCGTGTCGCCGTGAATGAGACAGTGAGGAAGTTCCGCCACTCTGGCAACCCAATAAGGCTTGTCGGCGTCGTCATATCGTTCGAGGATGATGGTATAAGGTAAACCTGCGTAGTAGTCCAGATCTCTTACTTTATTTTCGATAATCATAATGCTTAATCCAAATCATCTATAATATTGATTAGTTCCTTGACATAAATTGCCTTTACAGGATTTTCTCGTTTATAAGGCATTGTGCTGTCACCGATTCTGGCTTTGGGGTGACGTCCTCCTCCCTTTATATAACCATATTGTCGTACTAAAGCTTCGAAATCTGCTAGAGAGACATTATTCGGATTGAGACGTATTTTTTGTTCTCTCTTTTCGTTTTTTGTCAAAAGCCTCTCCTCTGGTTACTAGGGTATGGTACCGCATATGGTACCGGATGTCAATACGTCGTATGGTATTATGTTGAAAAACAGGGCCTGCGCGAACCAAGGAGAATAGTATGGAAGAATCTGGATCCACTAACGCCTCCGGTTACACCCGCAACGGACTCCCTTACCTGCGGCAGGGAAATCACCCCCGCGTCGTGGTCGTCTTTGACGGCCTGGACTTCTCCCACAAGCCGCCGCGCGGCAAGATGACCGCCCTGATCCCCAGCTTCCTCAAGGACCTATCCCGCTCGTACACCGTCTACGAGCTTCGCCGCAAACCCGGACTTCCCAAAGGCTACACGCTCAAAGACATGGCTGACGATTACGCTGACTTCATCGGCGCCGAGCTGGCTCCCCCGGTCGATGTCATCGGGCTTTCCACCGGCGGCACCATCGCCCAGCACTTTGCCGCGGACCACCCTGATCTCGTGCGGCGACTTGTCCTGGGCTCCTGCGGGCCATGTCTTTTGCCGGACGCCAAGCGATGGCAACTGGAACTGGCCCGGCTGGCCGGGGAAGGTCGCTGGCGGGCTGCCTCCGCCTCCATGGCGGATACCATGAATCCCGGGCTTTCCGCCGGTCTCGCCCGCGCTTTCTTCTGGCTCATGGGGAAAACCCTGCTGGGCTCCCCGGATTCAGCTGATGACGGCGTCGTAGAGGTTCTGGCCGAAGACACCCACGATTTCAAGTACCGGCTCGCTGAAATTGCTTGCCCCACGCTCGTCATCGGCGGAACGGACGATTTTTATTATGATATTAAGGCCTGTGCCGCTGGCATCCCCGGCGCCCGCCTTGTCCTCTACGAAAATGCCGGCCATCTTGTTATAATGAAGAAGGACTTCAGCCGGGACGTCCTGGCTTTTCTCTCGGCATAGTCCAAAATCGGGTCCGCTCTCCGGGCGGAATTTTCAATAGGGAGGTCTTCATGAAAAAACGTGTCCTCGCCGGTATACTCGTAACCCTGATACTGCTCAGCATACTGCTGACCGGCTGCGAAAACGCCGGCGGCGTTGCCCAGGAAGTGTACGACCAGCTTAAAGAACAGTATGACAACCTCCAGCAGGAAATCTCTGAGTTGAAGAATACTCCTGCCACGACCACCACCGCAACCACCAGCACCGTCAGCAACGGTTCCGCCGACCGTATCGAAGAACTGGAAGCGGAAGTAGCCGCTCTCAAGGCAAAGTACGTGCTGGAAGGCTCCACCAGGACCGAGACCGCCGAGAACATCGTACGCTATTATCATGATACCCATGAATACAGCAAGACGGACCTTTTCATCTGCTCGGACATGGCCTCCGAGGTCTGGAACATGCTCAAGGCCGCTGGTATCGATGCCGTGATCGCCGTCGGGGATATCGATGTCCAGGTCACGGACATCATCGCCTGTACCCACGCCTGGGTGCTGGCAGAAGTGGAGCCCGGCCAATACCTTGCCCTTGAAACTACCGGTGGTTTCTCGGTGAGTGTTGCCAAGAACCCGTTGTATTACCGCGGCTGGACATTCGGCAGCCCGGCCGCTCTTAAGGCATATAACGATAAAATCCAGGAATACAACACGCTTGTCGTCGTGCGAAACCGCATCGCCACGGAGATAAACGAGACGATTGAACTGCACAACAACGCTTCCAACCAGACGGAAGCGGACAAGTACCAGGCTGTTTACGATGCCCTGCAGGTGCTGAAAGTGGAGTATGAAGGAAGACTGACCTCGCTGAAGAACGAGATAAGCGGCCTGGCCTCGGCCTTCAACGCCTGATCCATAGATAACGAAAGAGGAATGTAACGTGCGCGTTTCCAGATTGTTCGGGAAGACCTCGCGGGAAATCCCCGCTGAAGCGGATACCATCAGCCACCAGTTGCTGCTGCGGGCCGGCATGATCAGCCAGGTGGCTACCGGCGTGTATTCGTACCTGCCGCTCGGTTGGCGGGTGCTTCGTAAGATAGAACGTATCATCCGCGAGGAGATGGACGGCGCCGGAGGCCAGGAAGTCAACCTGCCCGTCCTCCAGCCGTTGGAACTCTGGGAACAGAGCGGCAGGGTGGAGGCGATGGGCGATGTCCTGTTTACCCTGAAAGACCGGCGCGACCGCAGGATGGCGCTCGGCCCGACCCATGAAGAGGTCATGACCCAGCTTGCCGGCCGGTTCGTCAAGAGTTATCGGGATCTCCCCGTGTCACTGTACCAGATACAGGTGAAGCTCCGCGACGAGCCCCGCCCCCGCGGCGGCCTGCTGCGTGTGCGTGAATTCCTGATGAAGGACCTCTACAGCTTCGACGCCGACGACGCCGGACTTGACATAAGCTATGATGCCATGCGGCAGGCCTACCAGAACGTCTTCGAGCGCTGTGGTTTGCCTACCATGATAGTGGACGCGGACAGCGGCGCTATCGGCGGCAAGGACTCCCGCGAGTTCATGCTCGTCGCCGAGAGCGGCGAGGATGAGATCATCTTCTGCCCGGACTGCGGCTACGCCGCCAACCAGGAAAAAGCGGTGGGGGTCAAGTCGAATGTCGGCGGGGGAGACCCGCTCCCGGTCGAAGAGGTCAGTACTCCAGGTGTGAAAAGCATCGAACAGGTAGCCGGTTTCTTTAAGACGACACCGGAACGCACCCTGAAAGCGGTCTTCTACATCGCGGACGGTGAGTTCATCTTCGTCATCATCCGCGGCGACTTTGATGTCAACGATATCAAGCTGACCAATGCCCTGAAATGCTCCGAACTCCGCCTTGCCTCGGACGCCGAGGTCAAGGAGGCAGGCCTTCTTCCCGGGGCCGCTTCACCGGTCGGATTGAAGAATGTCCGTATCATCGCTGACGATTCAGTTAACACCGGCTCCAACTTTATCGCCGGCGGCAACAAGCCGGACGTCCACCTGAAGAACGTCAACTACCCCCGCGATTTCACGGCGGAAAAGGTCGTCGATATCGCCAAAGCCAAATCCGGCGATCAGTGTCCCGGCTGCGGCGGTACGTATACCTCCAAACGCGGCATCGAGGTCGGCCACATCTTCAAGCTCGGCACGAAATATTCCGAGGCTTTCAACGTCCAGTTCATCGATGAAAAAGGCGATCTTCGCCCGGTCATCATGGGATGTTACGGCATGGGCCTCAGCCGTCTCCTCGCCGGCGCCATCGAGCAGAACCACGACGATAAAGGTATTATCTGGCCGGCCCCCATCGCGCCGTACCAGGTTTACCTCTGCGCCCTCAACCGTGAAGGCTCCGGCGTCATGGAACGGGCGGAAAAGCTGTACGCCGATATGACCGCCGCCGGGATCGAGGTGCTCTTCGACGACCGCAACGAGTCCCCCGGTGTCAAATTCAACGACGCCGATCTCATCGGCCTGCCGTACCGCGTCACCATTTCCCCGCGCACGCTGGAAAAAGACGCCGTCGAGTTCAAGAAACGCACGGAAAAGAACTTCGAGGTCGTCCCACTGGCAGAGATAATCGATAAGCTGAAGACTTTGCTCATCACATAAAGGTAGCGCGGGCATCTTGCCCGCGTCCCCATCTCAGTCATTGAAGGGGTACGCTCATAAACAACAAGGCATCAGACTTGTCATTCCCGTGAAAACGGGAATCCATCTTTGTCTGGCACTATGTGGGCGTCTTACACTTATCATTACCGCAAAAAAAGCTGGCGCGGGCATATTGCCTGTAGCGTTTGAGTTGCAGTAGATTTTCCCGTATAAGCGGCACTCTCGCCCCTGTCTGAAAAATGGGGAGAAGCAGAAGGTGAGGTCGTCCCGGACAAATACGTACATCCGCCCATTGATACCGGCCCTACTCAAGAATATACTTTTATCTGATGAGCACAATCATCGATGTTCATAATCTCCGCAAGGTCTACGGCGATGTCGTCGCCGTGGAAGACGTCTCTTTTGATGTCCAGGAAGGCGAGATCTTCGGTATGCTCGGTCCCAACGGCGCCGGCAAGACCACCACGGTTGAATGCCTCCAGGGACTACGCCACGTAGATGGCGGCACGATATCCGTCCTCGGGTTCGATCCCCGTACTCAGGCGACCTCACTGCGCCGCCACATCGGCTCCCAGTTGCAGGAATCGGCCCTGCCGGACCGCATGAAGGTCTGGGAAGCCCTGGACCTTTTTTCTTCCGTCTCTTCAGAAGGGCGCGATTCCCGGGTGCTGCTCCAGCAGTGGGGCCTCGGTGAAAAGAGAAAGGCTTCCTTTGCCAATCTCTCCGGCGGGCAACGGCAGCGCCTCTTCATCGCCCTGGCGCTCGTTAATAATCCCCGCGTTATCTTCCTTGACGAGATGACCACCGGCCTCGACCCCGCCGCCCGCCACGTGGCCTGGGACCTCATCCGCGAGGTGCGGCAGCAGGGCACGACCGTCGTCCTGGTAACTCATTTCATGGATGAGGCCGAGCGTCTTTGTGACCGCCTGGCCATCATCGACCACGGCCGCGTGGTCGCCCAGGATACCCCTCACGGCCTGATTGCCAATAATGTCAGGGAATCCCGCGTCGTGTTCACCGCCGACCATGAAGACCTCTCCTGGCTGAACGGCGTCCCCGGTGTGCGTACGGTTGTCCATTCCGGCCCCCGCATCGAGGTCACCGGTACCGGGCCGCTCCTGGCCCTCGTTGCCGCCGCCCTCGTTGAGCACGGTATCGCGCCGCTCGATCTGCGGGTGGAACGCCCCAGCCTGGAAGATGTCTTCCTCAAGATAACCGGTCATATCATGGAAGACGACGAAGTAAAGAAATGAAGACCCTGCTGAAACTCTCCTGGATGGAACTGAAGCTCTTTTTCCGTGAGCCTATCACTATTGTGTTCACTTTGGCTCTGCCGCTACTCATGCTCTATGTTCTCGGGGGCGTGTTCGGCAATACGGCGGAGGGTGGTTTCTACCGGGGCGCCGGCGCCATGAACTACTACATGGGCGCCTATGTCGGCCTGGTGATCGCCTCGATCGGCGTCATCAGTCTCCCGGTGCACATCACCGCCTATCGTGAACGAGGTGTACTGCGCCGCATGCATGTGTCAAACATCCCCATCTGGACGATCCTCGGCTCCCAGGTGGTGGTCAGCTTCTTTTTCGGCATCGTCGGCGGAGCGTTGATGGTCCTGGTCGGTGTGGTCGGCTATGACGTCGATACGTTCAACGCCGTTGGCATGATCATCGCCGCCTTCGTCCTGGGGACGCTCGCCTTTTCCGCCATCGGGTTCTTCCTCGGGGCTGTATTCCCCACCACCCGTGCGGCTCAGGGCATCGGCATCATCCTCTTCTTCCTCATGTTGATGCTCGGCGGGGCCGGGCCGCCCCCGGAGGTCCTCCCGACCAGCCTGGTGATAATCGGCAAGATAACGCCGGCTTACTGGGTCATCCTCATGATACAGGACCCCTGGCTCGGGTTTGGCTGGAACACCGGAGCCACGGTGGTAACTGCGGCATTCCTCGTTGTAGCTACGGGGCTCTCGGTACGATTCTTCCGGTGGGAATAAGTTTCTACATCCTACCGATATTCTTCTGATATATCCCCGTGTTGTGGGAAGTATATGTTTCATGTGTTGAAAAATGGTATTAATAGTGATACCATATGCTCAATGAAGGACGTTCTCGAAATAGTGCGGGCTATGCGGAATAATCCAAAATCGGTCCGGTTCGATGATCTCTGCAAGGTATGCGAGCATTATTTCGGTAAACCGCGTCAAAAAGGCAGTCACGTAATGTACAAGACACCCTGGCAGGGTGATCCGAGGATAAACCTGCAGGACAGTAAAGGAACAGCAAAAGCCTATCAGGTCCGGCAGGTTATAGAAGCTATAAACAGATTGGAGCAATCAGATGAAAACATTGACTGATGACAGGTACACCTACCGGGTCACCTGGTCGGCGGAAGATGAAGAATACGTTGGACTTTGCATTGAATTCCCCAGTCTCAGCTGGCTTGCCGGGACGCCGGAATCAGCATTGCAGGGCATTCGGGAAGTTGTGGCGGAAGCAGTTGAAGACTTGAATGAAAATAAAGAACCCGTGCCGGAACCCTTTGCCACCAGGCATTATTCCGGCCATTTTACGGTGCGCATTCCAGAAAGGGTCCATCGTGATCTGGCTATCGAAGCAGCGGAAGCTAACATCAGCATCAATCGCCTTGTAAGCGCTAAATTAACTAACTAACGGGTATTAACTACGACTGGAAAAAGGGGCGCTGTCCCCATGCCCCCTTTCCGTTTACATCATATGTTGTCTTCGGCGTAGATAGATCTTCAACAGGCCGGCTTCAAGGCTGAAACCTTAATGCTCCGTACCGCTGCCGTAAGCTGCCGGGTTTCTTCGTTCGTCAACTGTAGATCAGGCAGAAGTGAAGACGCTTCACAGTAATCGGACGATTCCAGTGCGAAGGAAGCTTCATCGAGTACCCTCAGCTCGGTGAAGCCGGCGGTTTCGATAGCATCAAAATAATCATCCATCAACGAAGCCCCGGCGATACAGCCGACGTACGCGGCCGCCGAGGCAAGGATTGATTGCGGCAGGGCCTGCTTGAGTACGATGTCGGAGACCATGATCCGCCCGCCTGGCTTGAGGACCCGGAAAGCTTCTTTGAAGACCCTCTTTTTGTCCGGGGCCAGGTTGATCACGCAGTTGGAAATGATGATATCGGCCGTGGAATCAGCGACCGGCAGATTCTCTATCTCCCCGAGTCGGAATTCGACATTGGCGTAGCTGCCTACCTCAGCGTTACGGCGGGCGCGGTCCAGCATCGCCGGCGTCATATCCACGCCGATGACTCTCCCTGAAGGACCGACTTTTCTGGATGCCAGGAAACTGTCGAATCCCGCCCCGGAACCGAGGTCGATGACCGTTTCACCTTCCGTCAACGAGGCCAGAGCGACCGGATTGCCGCACCCGAGCCCGAGATTGGCGCCCTCCGGCACTGAATCCATGTCTTCATCGGAATAGCCGACGCCCCGGCTTGCTTCACGGGCGTTGCCGCCGCAGCAGGTAGACCCTGATGAACAGCAGCAGGAGGAATTCTGCTGTGCCACCTGTGTGTAGCCTTCCCTGACGATCTGTTTTATTTCGCTTTCTTTCATTGCTTACCCCGTTTTGTTGTTGATGATTTCAGACATCACCGGCCCGAGCAGGTCCTTGACCATGCCGGCCAGCTTGTCTGCTTTGATAATGGTGAGACAGCACGTCTCTCCATTTTTCTGCATGGCGACTACCGCCAGCTTATCTCCGGCCCGTATACCGGCTTTGTCCCGCAGGTCCTTGGGCAGGACCATCTGGCCTCGCTCATCGATTCCTATTACTGCCTCCACCCTGCAGCACCCTTCATTAATCGTGGGGGGTGTGCAGCAATCCTGTGAGTGCTCCTTCTGTTGCACGGCGTTCCTCCCTGGCTGTATAATCAGAAAAATCAGAATATACTGATATTATATGCGAAAATGAGCGGGATATCAAGACTCAGGGTCAATTTGGTGAATGTGGAAAGAAAAGTCAGGCTGTTACAAAAACCGCTGCATCTTTGCCTGACCAGAGCACCTTCACGGTAGTAAACCCGGCTTCTCGCAGCACCCGTTCTTCGGTCTCTAATGACATCGGGATATCGATGTGATGGCTTCCGTCATCGATGTCTGCGTACCGTCCCCGCAGTTTTTCGAATTTCACCCGCATCCCTCGCTCTCCTTCCGGAGACACGATGTAGTCCGCCTCGATGTAGCTTCCGCCCGGTTTGAGAGATTGCCGGACTTTTCGGTAGAGTGCCAGCTTCTTCTCCGGCAGCAGATGATGGAGCGTCATGACGGAGATGACATAATCGAAACGGCTTTCTCCGAAAGGATATTCGAGGTAGGATATCTGGACGATCTCGATCTGCTTCAGCCGGTCCCGGTAGTTCTCCCTTAGTCCGTCAAGCATCCGGGGAGAAAGATCGATGCCGGTGATGCGGGCGTTCGGCGCCCGCCGGAAGACCGCTTCCAGTTCCAGCCCGGTCCCGCACCCGATGTCCAGGACCTTTATCGGAAGGTCGGTCTCTACGATAGGCTCGGCGATCAGGGAGTAAATTTCCTTGAACGTGGCTACCGATTTCTCCATGTGAGCGTCGTACGTCGCCGACCTCTTATCGAAGAAATCCTGCATGTCCTCAGGGGCGGGCATCCGGCAGCCTCGTTACCTTAACCCCGCAGCACCGCACCAAGTTCGTTGGCGAGCCGCTTGAGTATCTGCTCCTGGACCTTGTCCACTTCCTTGTCCGTCAGGGTATGGGTCGGGGACTGGTACACCAGCCGGTAGGCAAGCGATTTCTTCCCTTCGCCCACCTGCTTGCCCGTATAGACGTCGAACAGTTTGATCTCGCTGACCAGTGAGAACGCGTTGATGATCTCGACGATGCTCCGGTGTGTGACATCCGCGTTCACCACGAGCGCCAGGTCCCGGATCGAGCCGGGGAAGCGCGGCATGGCGAGGTAGCGTTTGTGCCCGACCGTGAACGGCAGCAGGGCGGCGATATTGAGTTCGAACAGGCACACCGCTCCGTCCACTTCGAAGGCGTCCGCGACGGCGGGATGCACCTCGCCGATGACGCCGAGCTTCACCGTCATGTCCTTGCCCTCGATGACCACGGCGGCCTGCCGGGCCGGGTGCAATCCGGGATCGTTGCTTTTCTCGAAATAGGCTTCCACCTTGAGATGGCTCAGGAGACCTTCGACCAGTCCTTTGACATCATAGAAATCGTAAGTCCCATCACCGCCCAGCCATGACTGCTCGGCGCGCGGGCCGCTCATGATGCCGGCCAGCCATTCTCCCTCAGCCGGGAGGTCGTTCTCTTTACCGGAGAAGACCTTGCCGTGCTCGTAGAACTTGATGCCGCCTTCCTCGTACCGGCGGTTGGAGGCAAGTGTGGACAGCAGGCCGCCCCGGAGGTTTGGCCGCAGGAATTCCTGGTCCGCGGTCATCGGATTGACCACGCGCACCGGCGATTTCGGGGCTGACCCGTCCGGGCTGAGCTTCTGCAGCGTCTCCAGGCTGGTCAGGGTATAGGTGTAGATCTCCTGGAAGCCATATCCGGTCAGGGCATGGCGGACGGACTTCCGCAGCGCCTGGAGCGGGTCCGGGTTCTGGTGCGGGATAGGTTCGCCGAGTAGGGTCATCGGTATCTTGTCGTACCCGACCACTCTCGCTACTTCCTCGATGAGGTCCACGTCCAGGTTGATATCGCTGCGCCAGGACGGCGGCGTGGCGTACACCTTACCGTCCTTGAGTTCGCAGGTGAAACCGAGCGCGGTCAGGGAATCCAGCATCTGCTGTTCGGTATAAGGCATGCCGACGACACGTTCTGCTTTTTCAGCGGTCACGCTGATGGTCTTCGGCTCTTTCTTGCCGGGGTAAACGTCGATGACGCCCTTCGCCACCGTGCCGCCGCCGAGTTCCGCGATGAGCTGCGTGGCGTGCCGTATGGCGGGTATCGTCATCTCCGCGCTGATGCCGCGCTCGAAGCGTGTAGCGGCTTCGCTCCGCAGGTCGAGCTTGTGGCTGGTATAGTGAATACTGGCCGCCTTGAAACTGGCCGCCTCCACGAGGATCGATGTAGTGCTTTCCCTTACTTCGCTGTTGAGGCCGCCCATGACCCCGGCGATGGCCACTGTCCGCGCTCCGTCACCGATAACCAGCATCTTCCCGTCGAGTTCACGGTCCTGGTCGTCGAGGGTGATAAACTGCTCACCGTCACCCGCCGCCCTCGCCACGATGTAGTGACCGGCCAACCGGTCGTAATCGAACGTGTGCAGTGGCTGGCCGTACTCCAGCATGATGTAGTTGCTGATATCGACGATGTTATTGATGGGCCGCTGTCCGGCGTTGGTCAGTCGTTCCTGCAGCCAGGCAGGCGATTCGGCTATTGTGATGCCGGTGATGAGCGTAGCGCAGTACCGCGGGCAGAGGTCCGGGTCCGCGATTTCCACGCTGGCGCACTCTGTGATGGGTATGCCGGTCTCTGCGTACGAGACCTCCGGGATGTGCAGCTTCTCCCCGGTCAGCGCTGCTACTTCCCGTGCGATGCCGATGACGGAGAGACAGTCCGGCCGATTGGCGGTGATCTCGAAATCGAAGACCACATCCCCGAGCTGGCTGGCCAGCGGCTTGCCGACCTCCAGGTCCGGGTTCAGGACGAGTATGCCTTCATGGTTGTCTGAGATGCCAAGTTCCTGCTCCGAGCAGATCATGCCGCTGGATTCCACGCCGCGTATCTTGGCCGGCTTGAGTTCTTCCCGTTTTCCGGAATGAGGATTAAACATCTTCGCGCCGACGCGTGCAAAAGCGATCTTGTCTCCCACGGTCAGGTTGGGTGCGCCGCAGACCACCTGCAGCAGGTCCGCGCCTGTATCTACCGTCGCCAGCCGGAGCCGGTCAGCGTTGGGATGAGGATTGATCGCGGTTATCTGCCCGACGACGACATGTTCCCACTCCCCGCCGGTAAAGATGATCTCAGCTACCTCATGGCCGGCCATGGTCAGTTTCCTGGCCAGGTCGTCGATGGGTATCCTGATATCAACGTAATCTCTCAGCCAGCTCAGCGGTACTTTCATTTTCCTGTCCTTATGCTCGTCGTTATTGCCGTCTTCCACTGGGCAGGTGAATACTTTTCTCCCTGCCAGCCGCAATCATGGGTTAAAACTGCCGTAAAAACCTCAAATCGTTGTTGTAAAAATGCCGTATATCGTCGATGCCGTATCGCAGCATCGGCAGCCGCTCCAGCCCCATCCCGAAGGCGAAGCTCGTATAGACCTCGGGGTCGATGCCTCCCCGCCGTAATACCTCGGGGTGCGTCATGCCCGCGCCGCCGATCTCCAGCCAGCCGGTGTTGCCGCAGATACGGCAGCCCTTACCGCGGCAGGAAAGACAGTCGATGGCGATCTCCAGTCCCGGCTCGACGAACGGGAAGTAATCTACCCGGAACCGTACCTGCCGGTCCTCCCCGAAGTACCGCCGCGCGAACTCGGCCAGCATCCCTTTCAGGTCCGCCATGGTGATGCCCCGGTCAACTGCCAGCGCGTCCACGTTGTGGTAGATGTTCAGGTGCGTGGCGTCGGTCGCCTCGTAACGGTACACGCGTGCCGGCTCGATGACACGTATCGGCGGTTCCAGCTTCTCCACCATGCGGGCGGAGATGGCCGTTCCGTGCGTCCTGAGCAGCATGTTTCGCTGCCCGGCGCTGTTGAGGTAATCGATCCAGTAGGAAGACATGTTATCGCGGGAAGGGTGTTCCTCCGGGATATTGAGCGCCTCGAAGTTGTAATAGTCCCACTCCACGTCCGGGCCTTCCGCCACCTGGAAGCCCATGGAGCCGAATATGTCGCAGATCTCCTGGATGGCCTGGGTGATGGGATGGACGCGGCCGGGCGGAAACGGACGTCCCGGCAGCGAGATGTCGATGGCTTCTTTCGTCGCGGCGGACTGCAGTTGCGCCGCCCTCAGGGCCTCCGTCTTGACCGAAGATTGTTCTTCCAGGAATGCCTTGGCCTTGTTGGCCGCGGCGCCGACTTCTTTACGTTCCTCGATGCTCAGCGAGGCCAGCCCCCGCAGTATCTGTGTCAGCGGGCTTTTCTTGCCGAGGTACTTGATCCGCCATGCCTCCAGGTCCTTGACGTCATTGATGCCGGCCAGTTCCCCGGCGGCTTCCTGCCTGATGCTCTCTATCTGTTCCAGCATTTTCCCGTTTCCTTAATCTCTGACTTCCTGTAGGGTCACCCCTTCTCCCTCGATGGGAGAAGGGCAGGGATGGGGGTGAATTACGCATTTTTACAATTCATTCCTCATAAAAAAATCCCCTTCCAAATTGGAGGGAAGGGGATTAATAACACTATCCTTGAACTTGCTTGTTATTCGGGGATTGTTGTTAGGCCTGGCCTTTCCCTCCGGCGAGAGTGACCAGGCTTCTAAAGCTCTCCGGCTCCCTGACGGCCATGTCCGCCAGCATTTTCCGGTTGATGTCCACGCCGGATTTCTTCAGGCCGTCCATGAACTGGCCGTAGGTGGTCCCTTCGGCTCGGCAGGCGGCGTTGATGCGGGTTATCCAGAGACGGCGCATATCTCCCTTGCGCTCTCGGCGGTGGAAATAGGCGTACGTCAGGGAATGGAGCATGGACTCCGTTGCCCGTTTGATCAGCCGGTGTTTCGTGCTGTGGTGTCCCTTGGTCAGGGACAGTACTTTCTTATGGCGATGATGGGAAGTAACCCCTCGCTTGACTCTCGGCAACTCCGTCCTCCTCTATCTGCTTACCCCGTTGGGGATAAGGCGTGAAATACGCTTCCGGTCGCGGGCGTTCAACTGCAGTTTCGAGTCGAACTGGGCGCGGACCCGTTTGGCTTTATGGACGCGCAGATGGCTTTTGGGGCCTTTGATACGCATGATCTTACCGGTCCCGGTAATATGGAACCGGCTCTGGGCGCCTTTATGCGTCTTGAGCTTTGGCATGTTCTTTTTCCTTCACGGCCGTCGGTGCTTCCACTTTCGGGGCGGCTCCGGCTTCTACCCGAGCTTCCTGCTTCCCATCAGTCTGGGCTGCGGCTTTTGTTTCCGGTTTCTTTTCCGGTTTGGTCGCGGCCGGCGTCAGGACGATGTCCATCCTCCTGCCTTCCATCACCGGTTTTCTCTCCAGCGCCGCGACGTCGCTCAATGCTTCCGCCATGCGTTGGAGTATCTTCCATCCAAGTTCCGGGTGAGTGATTTCCCTGCCCCGGAACATGAGCGTCACTTTAACTTTGGCGCCGTCGGCCAGGAGCTTCCTGGCGGTGCGCGCCTTGGCGTCGAAATCATGGACGCCGATCTTTGGCCTCAGGCGGATCTCCCGCAGCATGGAGACCTTCTGGCTTTTCTTGGCCTGCTGCTCTTTCTTCTGTTGTTCGTACTTGAATTTGCCGTAATCGAGAAGGCGGCAAACAGGAGGGTTCGATGTCGGGGCCACCTCGACGAGGTCCAGGTTGCTCCGTCTCGCAGCCTCCAGGGCCTGCGGCACAGTCATGATACCAAGCTGCTCACCCTTCTCTCCAACCAGGCGGATTTCTCTCGCCGTAATGCGTTCGTTGACACGAAGTTGCTTAATAATGTCCTTATGTTCCTCCCTTGAGCCGGTATCCTACGAAGTAAAACTATACCATATTTTCACGATGAAATCAACCTCGCCAACGTGGATTCCGGTGCGGGAGGACTATTTTCCCGTTAATGCTCCTTTTATCGCCGTTTTGAACCGCTGGTAAAGGTAGGCGCTCACCAGCAACAGCAGACCGAGACCGATGAAAGCGCCGATCCGGTAAGCCGTATCCAGTTTAAAAACGTCATACACAAACACCTTGACGATGGGTACCGCCAGCAGAAAAAGGGCCGCCAGCCGGACGGGTTTCCATCGTCGCCAGATACCGACTGTCAGGGCGATGGCGGCGTATAGTGCCCAGACAGCGGTCAGTGAAAGCGTCTGCCCGTCTCTCAGTCCGGCCCGGCTAGCGTTGTCAGTCGCATCTCGTATGGCTCTCCCGAAGGTGTCCCAGACCTCCACGGAGATGAGCCAGATGGTAAAGAAATTGGCTAGTATCGCCGTGATCGTTACCAGGAGTCGCCATTCTGGTATGGTGGTTCGCCTTATTTGAATCAAGTAAAGACAGCAATAGATTGCTGCAATGCCGGCAATCACGGCCGGAAAGCGTTCATTGAGGACCGGAACAAAATCAATGTTCTCAGGGAGCCGCATGTCGAACAGTATCATGCGCCAGCTCAGCACGACGATGACCAGGTAGCTGAAATAACGGAGTAAAGGCAATTTCAGGGTGCCGGATATCATCAACAGAAGAATAATCTCAATCGACCATGTAACCGGGGTCCATAGCGTGTCCCGGAATTGCACCGGGACTGCCACCGTCAACGATATTAATCCCAGGAATAAGGAGTACGCTGAGATGCGTACGCTTTCAGGTACCGGCCTCATTGCTCGATAGAGTAGACCAAAGACGATTGCCAGAAGGAGGGAAAACAGTCCCATCCAGCCGTCATACTCGTCCCACAGCAGCCAGAAGCTGATGCCGAAGTAGACCACGCCGTTGAGCAGGAAGAAGATATCATCATATAGCTTGACAACGACCCGCCGCACTACATGATGGTAGACCGAGACCCCGGCGAAAATAAGGAAAATGACGGTCAGCCCGATTTCAGCGACCGGCACGTTGATATGTCGTTCGAATTCATTGTACCAGACCAGGTACGTCGCCACTGTGCCAGCGAGCGCCAGCAGCGAAAGCCAGCGCCAGTTGCGGAACCGTGAAAGGAATATCACCCCGATATCTACGACGACGATGTACCCCAGTAACTGCATCGCGCGCCCGGTCGTTGCTGCATCGCTGCCGTAGTTGTGAAACCCGCCCAGGAGAAACGGCGCGAAGAAAGCGCCCAGCGTACCGAGTACGGCCAGGGCCCTGGAACGGTAACGCAGGGACAGCAGCGCGGACCCGGCGCTGACAACAAAAAGCAGGAATACCGCCACATAAAAGTGCAGGAAATCATAAAAAGCGAAAGCTGCGAACAGGGCGAGGTATTGAATGGCTATCCCGCCCCCGCTGAGTACCTGTGTCATGATTGGGTACCTGTTGCGCCAGTGGTAACCCACCCAGATCATGAACATTCCGGCGATAACGCCGATGATGACCCTGAGTTCAGGTCCGATCCAGTCATTATCGAAGGCGTACTTCAGGAAAAATCCCGCTCCGATGATGAGCGCCAGCACGCCGATTCTCGCCAGCCAGCTCCCGCCCAGGATCTGTTCCCATTCACGGGGAGCCCTCGGCGGCCGCTCGGTTGCGGGCCTCCGGTACCGGGGAGTCGGAACAGGTTCAGGGACCGGGGTTTCCGGTTCGGGCTGCGGTTTCGGAGGTTCCACGGGGGGAACCGGTGGTAAGGGTTCTTCCACGCGGGCTTCAGCTTCTGGCTTGGCTTCAGCCTGCGGGATGGTCTTTTCCAGTTGGTTCAGACGTTCCTGCATACCGGCTAACCAGGCTTTGAGAAGCGTGATTTCCTCGCGGATGTCGGGAGGCGATGCTGAAGGTAACGGCGAACCGCAGTTCGTGCAGTACCTGCTGAGAGCGTCGTTCTCGCTGCCGCAGACCGGACACTTGCTTGTCATAAAGCTGCATCTCTCCTGTTCGTCTTGATTCCAGAGCAACAGGTGGTGAAACTACAGGATAGCCTTAGTGTAGCACAGTGAAGCAGTACAGCATGGGCCTATCAGCCCAGAATGGCCGGGTTATGACCGTGAGGATATTTCGCCGGTAACGCGCTCGATGAATGTTGCCAGCGGCTGGGCAGGAAGTTGTTCGCCGCCGCGGGTGCGGACAGATACGGTGCCTTCCTCGATCTCTTTATCGCCGAGGATGATCATATAAGGAATCTTTTCGATCTGCGCCTGCCGGATCTTGAGGTTCATGCGCTCGGAGCGGTCGTCTACTTCCACGCGGACCTGGTTCTTCTTGAGTTCTTTCATCATGGCGAAGGCGGCATCGTTGTGGCGGTCCGCCACCGGGATGATCTTTACCTGCACCGGGGAAAGCCAGACCGGGAACGCGCCGGCGTAATGCTCAATGAGCACCCCGAAGAATCTCTCCCAGGCGCCCAGCAGCGCCCGGTGGATCATGTAGGGACGGTGTTCCTTGCCGTCCGCCCCGACGTAGGTCAGGTCGAACCGCTCCGTCTCGTTCCAGTCGAACTGGATGGTGGAAAGCTGCCACTCACGCCCGATGGCGTCTTCGACCTTGATGTCTATCTTCGGTCCGTAGAACGCCCCGCCGCCTTCATCCACCTTGAACGGGACGCCGCTTTTCTCGATGACCTGCCGTAGGGCAACTTCCGCGTCTTCCCACTGCTTCGGTTCGCCGATGGCATCGACCGGGCGGGTGGAAAGGTATATGTGAAACTTATCAAATCCGAACGTACGCAGCATGTACAGTGAGAACCGCAGTACCTCAGCCACTTCGTCGTTCATCTGTTCCGGCGTGCAGATGATGTGGGCATCGTCCTGGGTGAAGCCGCGCACCCTCATCAACCCGTGCAGCGTGCCGCTCTTTTCGTAGCGGTACACGGTGCCCAGTTCCGCCCAGCGCAGCGGGAGCTCCCGGTACGAGCGCAGACGGGACTTGTACGCCATCAGGTGGAACGGGCAGTTCATCGGCTTCAGGTAGTACTCCTGCTCGTCGATGACGATGGGCGCGTACATGTTTTCTTTATAATGTTCCAGGTGGCCGCTTATCTCCCAGAGCTTGGCCAGTCCGATGTGGGGGGTATACAGGAGTTCGTAGCCGTTGGCGTAATGCTCCTGCCGCCAGAAGTCCTCGACGATGGTGCGGACACGCCCGCCCTTGGGAGGCAGGATAACCAGGCCGCCGCCAAGCTCGTCCGGGGTCAGGAAAAGATCGAGTTCCTTGCCGAGCTTGCGGTGGTCGCGCTTCTTCGCTTCTTCCAGCCGGTTCAGGTAATCAGCCAGGGCTTCCTTGCTCTCGAATGCGGTCCCGTAAATCCGCTGGAGCATGGGGCGCTTCTCGTCCCCGCGCCAGTACGCCCCGGCGATGGACATGAGCTTGATGGCCCGAATCTGGCCGGTGTTTTCCAGGTGCGGGCCGCGGCAAAGGTCGGTGAAATCGCCCTGCGTGTAAACGCCGACGGTGTTGTCTTCGAGTTCGTTGATGAGTTCCAGCTTGTAGGGCTGGTCTTTGAACAGTTGCCGGGCTTCGTCTTTCGTCACGTCCCGGCGCGTGAATGGCTGCCGCGTCTTGATGATGTCCTTCATCTTTTTCTCGATGAGGGGCAGGTCTTCCGGCGTCAGTGTTCGGGGGAGTTCGAAGTCATAATAAAATCCGTCTTCAATTGACGGCCCGATGCCGAATTTGGCGTCCGGGAAAAAGGACTTGACGGCCTCCGCCATGACGTGGGACGCGGAATGTCGGATGGTTTCGAGATTGGGGTTCTGGTCGTTCACTACCTCATTATAGCAGTCGCCAGTCGTACTACGCAATGTACGCTGGGCTTGTTTTGGTGTATGATAATGTACAATTGCTCGGCTGATGGGACGCTTACCTGGTAAACCTCGTTTCTCGACTATAATTGCAACGTAAAGTATAGAAAGGAAAGAGCACCATGGCGGAAACACGGTATGGCAAATATTTTGTAACCGAACCCAAGCCCGGCGACGACCATCATATCGACAACGAGTTCGTCAAGTTTCCTATTTACGTCGATCAGGAGGTCGTCCCCGGCGCGCACTACTTCATGGCGGCCAGTTTTTCAAAAGTCACCGGGCGCGGCGCGCCTCCCCACGAACACACCCACCCCTATGACGAATACCTCGTCTTTCTCGGCTCCAACCATGAAGACCCCCGTGACCTCGGCGGTGAGGTAGAAATCTTCATGGACGGGGAACGGCATGTTATTACGAAAAGCTGCGCCGTCTTCGTCCCTGCCGGCGTGAAGCACGCTCCCATCAATTTCCTGCGCATCGATACGCCCATCTGGTATCTCGCTACCAGCCCGGTCAAGCAGTACGAGGTCCCCAGGGAAGTCCTGGAAAAACTGAAAAAGGAAGAATGAACGATGGACCTCCCGGAAATGCTCGCCTACCAGTTTCGCTGGATGTCCGATCAACTCCTGGCCGTGCTGGACGGCTTGACCGTGGCGGATATCAAGCAGCGGCCGGCTCCCGGCGCCAATCCCATCGGCTGGCTCTGCTGGCATGTTACCCGGAGCTGCGACCGGCTCCTCGGTGATGCCTTCCTCGGAGAACAACTGTGGCTTTCAGAAGGCTGGCACAAGAAGTTCAACCGGGAACCGGATTTCAACGATACCGGCGTCGGCCACACCGATGCCCAGGTGGACGGCCTCTACTTCCCGGATGTACAGACGCTGCGGGACTACCATAAAGCCGTGCTGGGTGCTCTTTTTGAAAAAATAAAGACACTTAGTGAAACCGCTCTTGACCAACCCTGTCAAAACTCACATGCGCAGGAAAACCCGCAAACGATGGCCCGCCGCATCGTTGGGGTATTGAACAATCTCCAGCACGTCGGTCAGGCGCACTATGTCCGCGGTATCATCAAAGGCCACCGCTGGTACGGAAATTAGTAAAAACACAGCTTTCTCTCCGGAAAACCGGGGGGTGCCGCCTGCCGTAACGGGAAATTGTAACTGTCCGGACTGAAACAGGTGAGTTCCCGCATCTCCTCTTCCTCTCTCGATATCATCTTTATCACCAGTCTTTCTTTAACGCTATTATGTCTATAGATATCTGGAGGTAATTCGGTATTTCATCCGTACGTGTTATAGTCATTCATTGTTTTCGATTTCACTTGTTTTCCCGATACAAATGTAAAATCATGCTTTTCGAGTCGCTGGCGAATCAGGAATTATGTGGCAATACCTCTTGTCAGACAGGTTTGAGGCCTCTAGAGTTGTGGTGGTTTGGTCTTCCATTGTTGGCTCTCGTATGGTGGGGATCGAACGATGAGGTGGTAAATCTCAAGGGAGGCACAATATGTCAATAGAAACGAACAAAGAAAATGCGCGGCGTACTTTTGAAGAGGTCATTAATCAGGGAAACATGGCACTGGCGGATGAACTCTTTGCCCCGGACTATGTCGGGCATGCCGCTGGTGTTCCGGATTTCCGCGGAGCGAACGGTTTCAAGCAATTTGCTTCCATATGGCGTTCTGCTTTTCCCGATATTCACATGACTATCGAAGATACGATAGCAGAAGGGGAAAAAGTGGTTAGCTTTTGGACGTCGCAAGGCACGCACCGGGGAGAAATGATGGGGATTCCGCCGACGGGGAAGCAGGGGACAATGTCCGGTGTTACCCTGAGCCGTTATGTGAACGGAAAACAGGTGGAAGCATGGGTAATCATGGACCGGCTCGAGATGCTGCAGAAGTTGGGCGTCGCTCCGGAGATGAAACAGGCGGTAGCTTGAATGCTTTCTGATTATCACAGTAAGGAGAAAAAGATGTCAACGGAAACTAACAAAGAAAATGCACGCCGTACTATGGAAGAAATAGTCAGTCAGGGTAATCTGGCACTGGCAGACGAACTCATAGCCGCCGACTACGTCGGTCATTCACCGGGAATGCCGGAAATGCACGGACCGGACGGCTTCAAACATTTCGTCACGGTCTGGCGTTCCGCCTTTCCGGATATGCATGCCGTCAGCGAAGACACAGTAGCTGAAGGAGATAAGGTGGTCAATTACTGGACAACCTATGGGACGCATCGGGGAGACATCATGGGAATACCCGCTACGGGGAAACAGGTTGCATCCAAAGGAATGGTCATCACCTGGTACCGCGACGGCAAGCAGGTGAGGTCGTGGATGGTCTTCGACCGGCTGGACATGCTCCAGCAACTTGGCGTCGCCCCGCAGATGAAGCAGGCTGTTGCCTGATCTGTGGATTGGGGTGTCCGGTGCCTTTGAACGACAGGGGAGGAAAAATTATGTCTGAAGAAAACAACAAAGCTAATGTCAGACGGCTTGTCGAGGAGGTAATGAACAAAAAGGTCGATCTTGCGGTGCTGGAAGAATTGATGGCTCCGGAGTATGTTTTCCACGATACGGACGGGACCAACTACAGAGGACTGGATGGCGCCCGGCAGATGATCCAGATGCTCTGGACGTCACTCCCGGACATGCAGATGACTGTTGACGATATGATCGCCGAGGGCGATGAAGTCATGCTGCGGTATACTGCTCGCGGAACCCATCTCGGAGAGATGGCGGGTATACCTCCGACAGGGAAACACATCGATGTCTCGGGTATCAACGTCGCCCGGTTTAAAGAGGGCAAACAGGTGGAAGTCTGGGACCGTTATGACGAGCTTGGCGTTCTGCGTCAGATCGGCATGGCGCCGGTGGTGGTCCAAGAGGTTGTATGAACTGACGGAATGTCTTTTTCCGCCCCGGTAAAGCTGTCTCAGTCTTGTTCCTCCGGTTACAATAATACTAGGAGGGACAGCTATGAGCCCCTTCAAAGAATACGAAGACTATGACGGCCTGGGCCTGGCTGAACTCGTGAAAAATCACGAGGTCACGCCCGAAGAACTGCTGAATGAAGCCAGCCGCCGCATCGATGAATTGAATCCCATTCTGAACGCCGTCGTGTACCGCGCTGATGATCTGGCCATCCGGGCTTGCCGTGAAGGACTCCCGCCCGGCCCTTTCCAGGGCGTTCCCTTTCTCCTCAAGGACCTCCGGTCAAGCTGCCGCGGTATGCCGCTTTCCAACGGGTGCCGTTTTCGCGCCGGTTTCGTTCCGGACGTTGATTCCGAACTCGTGGCAAGGTACCGCCGCGCCGGCCTCGTTTTTGTCGGGAAAACCAATGTTCCGGAATTGGGCTTGATGCCGGTGACGGAGCCGGAACTGTTCGGCGTGTGCCGCAATCCCTGGGGGACCGCTTATACCCCGGGCGGGTCGAGCGGCGGTTCGGCCGCGGCGGTGACCGCCCGTATCGTACCGCTGGCCCACGGCAGTGACGGCGCCGGTTCCATTCGCATCCCCGCTTCCTGCTGCGGGCTGTTCGGCCTGAAACCTACCCGGGGCAGGAACCCGATGGGCCCGGGCCGGCAGTTGTTCTATTCCGCAGAGCACGTGCTGACCCGCTCGGTACGGGACAGCGCTGCTATGCTCGATGCCACCGCCGGACCAGGTATTGGAGCCCTTTACTATGCTCCTTCGCCCGAGAGGTCATTCCTGTCTGAGTCAGCGCAGGACCCGCCGGTGCTCAAAATTGCCTTCACTTCAGACCCGTTCCTGCCGTCCGAGATACATGAGGACTGTCTGGAGGCCCTGCAGGATGCTGTTGAATTATGCCGGGACCTTGGGCATGAACTCATCGAGATTCAACCTGAACTGGACCCATCAGCCCTGGCCGGATTGTTCCTCACCCTCGTCTTCGCCGAGACACGCGCTGACATCCGTGAAATGGAACTTGCCCTGGGAAGGACCGCGAACCATCGGGATTTCGAACCCCTCACCTGGGTCATCAATCTGCTCGGGCGTTACACCAGCAGCCTTGATTACCTGAGGGCCATGCATGAACTGGAGAAATGCGCGGCGTATCTCGGCGGTTTCTTCCGTGACTATGACGTGCTTCTCACCCCGACGCTCGCCCTGCCTCCGGTCGAGGTCGGTTCCATGAAACCTGCTGGCTTGACGCTGAACGCGATGAAACTCCTGGGTCGTCTGAACGCCGGGGGAATCCTCAAATCTCTTACCGATATTGACGAACTGGCGGGCGAAGTCTTCCGGTTCATTCCCTTCACGCCGCCGTTCAATTTCACAGGCCAGCCCGCCATGTCCGTACCGCTTTACTGGAACCGGCAGGGACTTCCCATCGGCGTCCAGTTCGTCGGCCGTTATGGGGATGAAGCAACGCTGTTCCGCCTGGCCGGCCAGCTCGAGCGGGCGCGACCCTGGGCCCATCGGAAACCGTCTTTCATCGAAGCAAAAACACCAGACAAAAAGCCGGTTAAGCTTCCGTCCTGAACGCCGGTCCGGAAAGGGCGGAGGATATGTGCCGTCATTTTCTCATCTTCCGGTCTGCGTAACTCACTGTGAACAGCAGGAACGCGCTCAGGCCTATCGCCCAGAGGTCGAGATACGGCACGCTGACCAGCTTGCTCGCCAGTCCCAGCCCGCCTCCCCCGATGAGCGCCGCCAGCGCTCCCGCCGGCGTCACCTTGAGCTTTTCCTTGAAAAAACCGGCCAGCACCGGCAGGATGATCCCGCAGGTATAAACGGTGTAGGCGAACAGCATGGATGTGATGATGTTCTTCAGCAGCAGCGCCACGACGAGTGAAACGACGCCCAGCCCCGCGATGAGCCAGCGCGAACGCGGCAGGACGCCAGGCTGCTCGTCCGCCGGGCGGAAACGGCCTATGATATCGACGGTGAGGATCGTGCTGGCGCTGAGGAGCGTCGTGTCCGCGGAAGACATCACGGCGCAGAGCATCGCCGCCAGAACGATGCCCCCCAGGAACGGCGAAAGCAGCTCGGAGACCACTGTCGGCAGCGCCGCCTGGGCGGATATCCCCGGGAACAGGACTGCAGCTCCCATGCCGATGATGGTGATGGTGAATGCCATTGGTATCAGCAGTCCCGCCGACCAGAACGTTGCCGCCCGGGCCGTGCGATCGTTACGAGCGGAGAATATCCTCGAATACATGTCCGGCCCTACCACGTACGTCAGCCCCACCACGAGCAGCATCGAGACCAGCGCCGGCCATTCGAAGCTCCCACTGACCGGGAATGAAAACATGTCCACGGGAAGGGCGGCTTGCAGCCCGCTCCAGCCGCCGGAACGGGAAAGCGCTATCCCGAAAGCCGCGAAGACCCCGCCGAAGATGATGATTGCCTGGAACAGGTCCGTCCTGATGACCGAGTACTGCCCTGCCAGTATGGTGTAGGTGATGAAAACCGCGGAAAATACGACCATCCAGAGTGTGGTATTCCCGGCGCCGAGGATGCCCATGATGGTCCCGGCGGCGATTATCTGCGCCGCGACGATGGCCAGCCAGGATATGACGATGAGTACCGAGGCCGCCATCGCCACCCGGCGGTCGTACTGCCTGGCTATCAGTTCCGGCAGCGTATAGACGGCGTACCGCCGCACCTTCCCGGCAAAGAACAGCCCCAGGACGAACAACCCGACCGTCCCGACCAGCAGCCACCAGGCCCCGGTTAGTCCTCTCTGGAATCCCAGGCCCGCCATCCCCAGCGTGGCTGAACTGCCCACCGCCGTTGCCAGCAGCGAGCCGGTGATGAACAGCGTCGAACCCTTCCGCCCCGCGACGAAGAAATTCTGCAAACTGCCGGCTTTCTTCCGGCTGTAAAACCCGACTGCCAACATGAGCGCCAGGTATATGATTATGATGGTAAGCTGCATGGATTCTTGCTGTTGCCTGGGGCTGTTTTCAGGTACAGTATCTCCCTTGCAGAGATCATGGGAATTGGGACAGGGAGTACGGTTAGCGGGTCGGTTTTTCCATCCCGATGAGCGAGATTTCTATCCTTTGCCCGCACTTGGGGCAGGTCATGTTCAAGGTTATCGGCTGCATCATGACCCGTTCGGCGACGGCGGATACGATCGAGTCCACGTTGTCCAGGCGGCCGTCCAGCATTTCGAGCTGTTCCTTGATTCGCTCGATGATAGCCTGCTCTTCCCCGCTCTTGTCCCGATTATCGCCTTTAGCCAACACCGTGTCCTTCAGGAGGTTTGGCTTCATTATGGCAGGGTAGGGCAAGTATGTCAAAACCTGTCTGTTACAATATTTCGGGGGCAATTTTTACTCCCGGAGGACCAGCATCCCTGAGCACCGGTCACGCATCTCGAAAGGTGTTGAGCCGTCCAGCAGCTCGCCGTCGGTAAGGCAGGCCTCGGAAGTGGTCGCGTATTGCAGTCCCCATTTCATGCCTGACAGTGGCGGCGCCAGTGCAAACTTTACGGGCTCATGGTAAGAGTTGAGGAGGACCAGGAACGTCTCGTCTTCCAGTGGTTCGCCGAATGCATCCGTCTCATTTAGCAGTTCTCCTGCCAGCAGCATCCCGAAACACCGTATCCAGGACGCGTTCCAGTCTTCGTCGGTCATCTCGCTGCCGTCCGGTCTCAACCACATGATGTCCTTGATACCCAGGCCGCGGATATTCCGGCCCTGGAAGAATTTGCGCCGGCGCAGTATCGGGTGGTCCCGCCTCAGGTCGATCAGCTTCTTCGTGAATTCGAGCAGCCTTTTCTGGTTTTCATCCAGGGCCCAGTCATACCAGCTTATCTCATTGTCCTGGCAGTACGCGTTATTATTGCCGCCTTGTGTCCGGCCGAATTCATCGCCGCCGCATATCATCGGCACTCCCTGTGACAGCAGCAGGGTAGCCATGAAATTACGTTTCTGCTTTTCCCGCAGGGCAATGATGGCCGGATCATCGGTCGGCCCTTCCGCCCCGCAGTTCCAGGAATCATTGTTGTTGCTGCCGTCCCGGTTGTCCTCGCCGTTGGCCTCGTTGTGTTTCTCGTTGTAACTGACGAGATCGTTGAGCGTGAACCCGTCATGAGCGGTGATGAAGTTGATGCTTGCCCTCGGTTTGCGGCCGGTGCCCTCGTAAAGGTCGCTGCTCCCGGCTAGCCGGTAGGCAATCTCGCTGACCAGTCCCTCGTCACCCTTCCAGAACTTGCGGACATCATCCCGGTATCTGCCGTTCCATTCGGTCCACAAAATAGGGAAGTTGCCCACCTGGTAGCCCCCTTCGCCAACGTCCCATGGTTCGGCAATGAGCTTGACTCTGGATACCACCGGGTCCTGGTGAATAACATCGAAAAACGCGGAAAGCCGGTCCACATCATGCAGTTCCCTTGCCAGCGTTGCCGCCAGGTCGAACCGGAACCCGTCCACGTGCATTTCCTCTACCCAGTACCGCAGGCTGTCCATGATGAGCTTGAGTACCTGGGGATGGAGCATGTTCGGGCTGTTGCCAGTGCCGGTATAGTCCATGTAGTAACGCTTGTTGTCTTGCACCAGCCGGTAGTAGGTGGGATTATCGATGCCCTTGAAGCTCAACATCGGTCCGAGGTGGTTCCCTTCGGACGTGTGGTTGTAGACCACGTCCAGGATGACTTCGATATCCGCCTCGTGCAGGGTCTTGACCATTCTCTGGAACTCGGATACCTGGCCGCCGGTATCACCAGAACTCGAATAGAATGCCGTAGGCGCAAAGAAATTAGTGGTGTTGTAACCCCAGTAGTTGTGAAGCCCCCTGTCAACCAGGTGCTTGTCATCCAGGAAATCATGGATGGGCAGTAGTTCCACGGCCGTGATACCCAGTTCCTTGAAATAGTTGATCATCGGGCGGGAAGCCAGGCCGGCATAGGTGCCCCGGATGTCCTCCGGTACGTCCGGGTTCAGCATGGAGAGCCCTTTCACGTGGGTCTCGTAAATGATCGTCCGGTTCCACGGGATTCGTGGAGGGCGGTCTCCTTCCCAGTCGAAGAAAGGATAGATCACCACGCTCTTGGGCATCCCGTAAGCATCGTCTTCTTCATTCAGGGTGAGGTCGGCATCTTCCTGTCCCATCTGGTAAGGGAAGACCGGGGCTGCCCAATCCACCTTTCCGGCTATGGCTTTCGTATACGGGTCGATAAGCAGCTTGGACGGATTGGACCGCAAGCCCTGTCCGGGATCGAACGGACCATGGACGCGGTAGCCGTACAGTTGCCCCGGATTCACGCCCGGCAGGTAGCAATGCCAGACGTAGCCGGTCATTTCCGGCATGTCGATCCGCTCTGTTTCCGCCTCGCCCATCGCTTCATCGAACAGACATAACTCCACCTTTTCGGCGTTTTCGGTATAAATCGCAAAGTTCGTGCCGTCCCCTTCCCATGTAGCCCCCAGCGGAAATGGCCTGCCGGTGAATATCTTTCTAGCCATGGCTTTCCCTCCATTTGCGACCAGGATGCCTCAGTATAGCCGGTGACGGGTGAAACCGGTATCCGTGCGGCAATACCATATACTACATGAAAACTACCTAACCGTCACAATATGAAGGGCTATAAGTTCCTCCCATTCCTTCGCTTTAGAACAACGATGGCCCCGGAAAAAAGTATCAGGAAGACAGCGCCGCCGGCTACCCACCATCCCGCGGCGGAAGCGGGTTGGGCTGGAGCAGTATCCGGTGCAGCGGCAGTCTCGGGGGCGGTTGGAGCGATAACAGGTTGAGTGTTCTGAGTATCGTCCTGCGGTACGACCTCAGCCTCTTCAACCGTAAATCGCCCGAACAATACTTCGTTGATATCGATGTCATAGGTGCCCGCACAGGTTGGCGCGATGGTAAAAGCGGTCTCGTCACTGGAAAGCCCGTCCACATGTACGCTCCTGCTTCCGGCTGCGGTTCCGTCGATGCTGCACTCAATGTAGTAGTCACCGCCGGCTTCTCCGCTGTTGGTCACCGTCACCGAGACCGAGACACTCTCTCCGGCGGCAACGGATCCAGGCGAAACGACGAGTCCGGATAGCTGGAAGGAGGCCGGGACCGGCAGGACTTCGTACGATGACCTCACGCCGTTGAAGTCGAGGCGGTGCATGCCCGTCTTACCGGCCCGAAATGTCACCTCGATGTCCCTGCTTTCGCCTCCCCTCAGCCTCATGTTCTCCTGCTTGAGGAGCTTCCCGTCCAGGAGGCAGACGAGAGTATAGCTGCCGGTGAGGTCGCCGGTATTGGTGATCGTCGTTCCGGCGGTGATTATGGTATCGCGGTCTGCTGCCGCCGGTGTCACCATCAGGGGACTGGCAACGAACCTGGCGGGATGGGTCGGCAATATCACAGCATACTGGGAGAAATGGTGCAGGACGGCGGTTATGGCGCTGGCTTCTGTATCGACCTCACCCTCGAGATACTCCCAGGTCTCGGAACCTTCATTCCGGCAGGCGATACGAAGTCGCCCCTCGGTGCCGTTTTCCGGGATTTCGTCAGCGTCATAAGACATGGTGAGATATACCGGGTTGTCGAAGGTGATGCCGCGCGGCCCGATGTCATAAGCGTTGCCGATGAAGCATGCTTCGTCCGGGCAGTTATCGGGTTCCGTTATTGTGGTGACGGTAATGGTACGCAGGGGGTAGCCGTTGGCATTCAGGATCTGTGTGCCCTCGGGTATAATGATTTTCAGGTCCTCATCCACGCTAAGGACCGTTACTTCTTCCCATAGTGTCCCGTCTGATGTGCAGGATTCGGAAACCGGGGTGAACCGTTTGGTGCTTGTACCTCCCCCTCCGCCTGAACTTATCGGGATGCCGACATTTATGACGGGCGCCGGAGGCGCCGTCCCGAGGAAGGATGCGGTTATCGCCATAGCACCGGTGATGTTGACGGAAAGCGGGTTTTCCGCGCCGGCTGCATCACCGCTCCAGCCGTTAAATATTGAGCCGCTGGAAGGTACCGCCGTCAGGCGCACTACGGTGCCTGCCGGATAAGCGCCGCCGGGAGGGTCCAGGGTAACGCGGCCGTTTCCATTCACAGAGACCGTCAACTGGTATTGGGACTGAACGATTTGTGTGAACGTCGCCACGAGGGTCGTGTCCTGTGTAATCACCAGGGTAAGCGGATTGTCCACGCCGGTGATATCGCCGGACCATCCCTCGAACGTCCACCTGGTATCCGGGGCGGCGGTGATCAGGATAGAGGTGCCGCTTTCATATGCCGCCTGTTCAGGACTCTTGGTGATGGCGCCCTGGCCTGTATAGCTCGTGGTCAGTGTGAAGGTAGCGGGCGTAGGCTCGACTTGCTGGGGGGTATAATCCAGGGAGACACCTCGATCCAGTAAGGTCTGGATATTGTCCATATCCGGCCCCGGACCGAGGTCGAGCCGGTTGTAGGAGAGCGTGATCCAGGTGCCGGTATCGAGGCCGGGATTGTTGATGAGCGGCGTGATATCTTCGATCAGGTTGTCCTCTAGGTGCAGACCGGTCAGCCTCGTGCAGTTTTCGATGGGCGAGATATCGGTGATCGAGTTGGAATAGAGGTTCAGGATTTCCAGGTTCGTGCAATATTCCAGGCCGGTCAGGTCCGTAATCCCCCGTTCCTGGGCATTGAGATGGGTCACGGTGGCAAGCTCGCTCCGCCGAATCTGGTAGCCGGGCGGCCTGCCCATTTTCTGGAGGATAGCGGATTCCAGGCCGGGATCCGGGATGGTGATTATTTCGTCATCGTACCTGTACAGGTAGGCGGTGATGGATTTATTGGCGTCCATGATGAAGTTGATGTTCGGTTCGTAACTGTCTGAGACGCCTCCGGGCCATACCCTGAACCCGTTCCAGCGCAGGAATATCCAGCCTTCCGCCGGTGTGATGCTCAGGTAAACCGTCGTCCCGGCGGGGTACCATCCCATGTTCGGGTTGATCGTTATGGTACCTTCACCCGCAACCGCCGTGGTGAGCGTATAGGCTTCGTCCGCCGCCGCCGGGTTCGCCGTCCCGGCCGCCAGCAGGAGGACCGCCAGGAGTATACCGCCGAGGACTCTCACTACTCCGGGACGGGTTCCATGGTTATTTGTGTTGGTATGCATCGCCGCCTTCCTTTCCCGCCGGAAACAATACCGCGTACGCTAAAATTTTCTTTTTCCTTGATAACCATATTCCGCCGGCGAGATGATGAAAATAGGTAAATAATGTTATTTAGAAAACGGAGAAAAAGCACATTACTAACGTAAATACCTAAATTCGATTGAATAGGTGAAAAGAAAATAATAGTGAATGCGTTAGTCGTGCGAAATACGTAAAGCGCGTATTGATTTTTTATGGGACAGGAGTATACTGGTCTGCACAGCCTGGACTTTTCCTGAGAACGAATGGGAGGAAAGTCAAATGTCGGAGAAGGAAATTGGGAAAGTGACCGATTACTTCGCTCATCCTGTCGTGGCCGGGGTCAAGATGGAGGCCCCGCTGGATGTCGGGGACAGGGTCCACTTCATGGGGCATACCACGGACTTCGAGTTGACCGTCAGCTCCATGCAGATAGACCACCACTATATTTCCCACGCGGAGAAAGACCAGGACATCGGTATCAAGGTGCCGGACAGGGTCAGGGCGGGAGACCGGGTCTACAAAATATATTGAGAAAGGAAGCTGACCCCTAAAAATAAAAACCTCACCGGGGTGAGTGGTTTGGATGGGTCTGTTGTAATTGATGTGATAATTATCGGGGATAGATAACAGTTCTATCTGCGGTAAGTCCGCTGCACCGGCGGTAGCACCGTCAGCCCAACGATAAGCATGCCCCAGGCTCCCATTACCGGCTGCAGGAAACTGATGTACCCCATCATGACGGTCTCCGTGATGATCCAGATGAGCAGAATAACTCCGGCCGCCAGCGATGCCGTCCATGACCAGTGATAGTTTTTGAACGGATTTATGGCGTCAGGCCACCGCCACGCCGGCCGCCAGACAAGCCCGATGACTACGAACAGCGGGAATAGGCCGTTACAGACAAAAAGGATAATACCCGGGATGAGGTAATCGGAGAACGGCGTTCCGGCCAGTTCTTCCATCGGCAACTGCATCAGGCTTCCGTCCGGGGCCAGGAACAGCATCGGCCCGCTGACAACGGCGCCGATGCCGAGAACAAGCATCAATATGATGAGCACCCACGTTAAAAAAGGACGCCGGGCTTTGGAGCCTGTTGTTACAGCCATAGTAATCTGTGGATAACTATCCCAGTTTCTTGACGAGGTTCGCCATTTCGATGGCGGTTACGGCGGCATCGAACCCCTTGTTCCCGCTCTTGGTCCCGGAGCGCTCCACCGCCTGCTCGATGTTGTCGGTCGTGATGACCCCGAAGATGACCGGCACACCGGTCTTTAATCCAACATTGGCGATGCCCTTGGTGACCTCGGAAGCGATGTAGTCGAAGTGAGGCGTCCCGCCCCGGATGACCGCGCCCAGGCAGATGACGGCGTTGTACCTGCCGCTTTCGGCCATTTTCTGCGCGATGACCGGTATCTCGAACGATCCGGGCGTCCACGCGACGTCGATGTCCGCCTCGGCCACATCGTGCCGGATGAGGGCGTCTTTTGCCCCGCTCAGCAGCTTCTGGCTGAAAAACTCATTGAACCTCGCCACCACGATGCCGAACTTGAGTCCCTTGCCCAGCAGGTTGCCTTCATATATGATGCTCATCCATCGCTCCTTGTTTGAGTCTTCTTTATCATTCCTTGGTTCTGATTTTTGATTTCTAGTCTTTAAAGTTAAGTATATGCCCCATCTTTTCCTGTTTGGTCTTCAGGTACTTGAAGTTATACTCGTTGGGAGGGATGATGATCGGCTCCGTGCTGACCACGTTGATGCCGTATGATTCCAGCCCAACCCGCTTGGTGGGATTGTTGGTCAGCAGCCGGATGTTCTTCAGCCCCAGGTCCGCCATGATCTGCGCCCCGACGCCGTAGTTCCGGAGGTCCGGCTCGAAGCCCAGTTCCAGGTTGGCTTCCACGGTATCGAACCCTTGGTCCTGCAGCGCATAGGCCTTGATCTTATTATGAATGCCGATGCCCCGGCCTTCCTGCCGCATGTAGATGACCGCCCCGCGCCCTTCCATGGCGACAAGCTGCATCGCCATCTGGAGCTGGTCGCCGCAGTCACAGCGCAGGCTGTGCAATACATCGCCGGTCAGGCACTGGCTGTGGACGCGTACCAGGACGGGGTCGTCCGTAGCGACATCTCCCATGACCAGCGCCAGGTGTTCTTCCGTATCGGTCTGGCTCCGGTAGGCGATGACTTTGAACTCGCCGAAGCGGGTGGGCAGCTTGGCGTCCGCCACCCGTTGTACCAGCTTCTCGTGCCGGTACCGGTAGGCGATGAGGTCCGCCACGCTGATGATCTTGAGGTTGAATTTCTCTGCGATTTTCTCCAGTTGCGGCATCCGGGCCATGGTGCCGTCTTCGTTCATGATCTCGCAGCAGACGCCCGCCGGGACCTTGCCCGCCAGCCTGGCGAGGTCCACCGTCGCTTCCGTCTGCCCGGCGCGGACAAGCACGCCGCCATCGCGTGCTCGCAGCGGGAACGTATGCCCCGGCATGACGAGGTCGTCCGGCCTCGAGGCCGGGTCGTTGAGCACCTGCACCGTCCGGGCGCGGTCCGCCGCGGAGATGCCGGTCGTGGTTCCCTGTTTGGCTTCGACGGAGACGGTAAATGCCGTCCCGAAACTGGATGTGTTGGTCGCCGTCATCATCGGTATCTTCAGTTCGTCGATGCGCTGTCCGGTCATGGGCACGCAGATAAGACCGCGGCCGTGCACCGCCATGAAATTGATGGCCTCCGCAGTGACGGCGTCGCCGGCCATAACGAAATCGCCTTCGTTCTCCCGGTCCTCGTCATCCACGACGATGACGAATTTTCCGTTCTTGATATCTTCGATAGCTTCGGGTATGGTTGCCAGTGACATCTTTTTCTCCTGTACTGAAGCCTCCGGGTAGAGGACGGCTTCTCCTGGTTCTGCGTTTTTCCCGTCAGGCGCCAGTGTCCCGCCCGGGGGCGAAATGTCTCCTTCGCGGGCGGTTACCTGAGGGAAAAAGTCCTGGGCGGTCAGATTGACCCCTTTTTCTTTGGCTAACTCCAGGAGGAGCGGCTGCCATTTGGTGGGGATTGTGCCGGACTTCGCCCAGTGCTGGACGGTGCTCTGTCTCTTACCAATTATTTTGGCGAGGTTGCTCTGACTGCCAAATTTCGCGATGACATTTTCTGCTGCATTCATGGTTAACTACCAACTTATTTGATACGTCTTTATTTTTAAGCATACCGAAATAGTTGGTATTTGTCAAATTCTTTACAAATAACTCCCGCCGAATCATTAACGGCTCCGATCGGGAATTAAGCGTTGCTTTCGGATTACTCCCATTTCGCCACAGTAAGGTCTCGCACGATTGGTTGTCTCTCGTTCTCAAAAGCATGTCCTGAGCCTGACGAAGGAAGATACAAGAGAGATTTGAAATACCCGAGCCTGCGTCGACCCCTACTCCACCCCGAACCCATGTTCCCGCAGGTACTCCGCCGTCACCCCGGAACCGGAGGGCTTCAGGAATTCCGCCACGTATTTCCCGATGATATCCGCCTCCAGGTTCACCGTGTCTCCGACCTTCTTGTCCGGCAGGATGGTCAGGTTCTGCGTCATGGGGATAATGGATACCCCGAAAGTCCCGCCCCGTTTGTCGGTGACCGTCAGGCTTGTCCCGTCAATGGCGATGAACCCCTTGATCACCACGTATTTCAACACGCTCTCCGGCGCGGAAAACCGCATTAGGATGGCTTCTCCCTCCCGGGTTTTGGCCGTCACTGTGCCGGTATCGTCGATATGCCCCTGCACCAGGTGCCCGCCGAGTTCTCCATTGAACCTGAGGGCCCGCTCCAGGTTCACCCGGTCCCTCGGCTGCAGTTTCCCCAGGTTGGACCGCCGCAGCGTTTCTGGTACCACGTCCACCGTGAACGATCCCGCCGCCAGCGTCGTCACTGTCAGGCAGACGCCGTTGATTGCCGCGCTCGCCCCGAGCTCCAGGCCGTCCAGCACGCCTTTGCCGGAAATCGTCAGCTTGCCGTTCCGCAAGGAAACGACGGTACCTACTTCCTGCACGATGCCGGTGAACAATTGCGCCTCCTTCACATGAGACCGATTGACACTATTCTAACACTGCCGCCGGGACCTCGTAAAACAACCCATCTTAGAAAGAAATCATTGCGAATCCCAATCAGAGCTGTAACAAAAGGCCAAAAATCTCTGTAAAACGTCTATCCCACTTCCACCAGTTGGATATCGAAGGTCAGCGCCTGTCCCGCCAGCGGATGGTTGGCATCGAACGTCACTTCTTTTTCCGAGAGGTCCGTTACCGTCATGATCAGTTCCTGGCCGTCGTCGTTCCGCATCTGGAAGCGCTGGTTGAGCTGCGGATTAAGGTCGTCCGGCAGTTCTCCCCGGTCCACCACGAAGACGAGGTTGTCGTGGTGCGCGCCGTAGGCGTCCTTCGGCTCGATGCGCACGCTCGCACTGCCGCCCTCGTCCAGACCGATGACCGCCCTCTCGAAACCCGGTATGACCTGCCCCTCGCCGATGGTGAACTCCAGCGGACTGCGCCCTTCCGAGCTGTCGAATACTGAATTATCATCCAGCTTGCCGGTGTAATGTACTTTTACCGTATCGCCCTGCTTTGCCTGTGCCATTTTTATCTCCTTCCTGTGTGAAAACAACGGTTCACCGCCGGGTGAACAAAATAATGAATGCCTGGAACCGTGAGGATTTCTGAGTCGGCCGCCGGGGGGATTGGCGGTCTCGTTTCTGTCCTTTACTGTCAGTATACCATTAAACGCAAATCAGGCGACTAACCGGCTTACCGAGCGCTCTGCCGTTCTCTCACGTCTTTTCTCGCATCGAATCGATATAAAGCCGTAGCTACGGTCCTTCTGTCCCGCCAGCGGGTCAATGCCCCAATGACGTACCAGATGAAAAACGCCGTAAGAACGCCGGTATACAGCGCATAGGTCGAGTCCGGGATGCCCCACCACCGGGACAAGCCGATGCTCTCGAGGAACGGCGCCACCCACCCGGTCACTGGCTGGTGGTACTGGAACCAGAGCGTCGTCCCGAACATCCATAGCCACCCGATGGGGTACAGCACTGCTATCAGGCTGACGACCCTTTCCGTCACGAACCGCGTTCGCGCCGCCAGCAGCAGTGCCAGCGGCATGTAGATGACCAGGTACTGGTAATTGATCCGATAGAACAGGCACATGAACAGGAATACCCCGATGAGCATGGCCGGCAGCGCCGCTATCCTCCGCCGGTACACGAGGAACCCTGCGCCGATAAGCACCACGACCAGGATTGGAATAGAAGCCCGGATGAGCGGCAGCGTGTTCCACCCAAAGTCGTCATGCAGCCAGGTCAGGGTAGCCCCGGTCCCGCTGAAAGCGTAAGGCAGCGGTACCTGGTAGCCGGGGGAACTGGCCCCGAACAGTACCTGCTGTCCGAATTCTACGATGTTGCCGGTAACCAGGAAGGGTATCGAGACCGCGGCAATGACACCGCAGAAGATACCGATGTCCGGCAGGAGCTTCTTCCATGACATGTTCCTTACCAGGGCCACGAACATGAAGGCCAGCGGGATGAGCGTGTGCTGCTTGGTCATCACCGCCAGGCCGGCGGCGGCGAACCCCCAGCGGTCGTGGCCTTTCTCGATGAGCAGGAACGAGCTGAACATCAGCGCCGCGGCAATCGCATCGAACTGCCCGAAGATGGCGGACTGGTACCAGACCATCGGGCTGAGCAGCCAGATGCCGGAAAAGATCAGCTTCTTCCACCAGGCGCCGGGTACAAAACGGTACAGCAGCACCCCGATCGCCAGGTCCGCGATGATGATCGGCGTCTTCTCCGCCCACCGCCAGGCGATGTCGATATACTGGGTGGCCGCCCAGGCGTCCGGCACGAGCAGGTAGACCCCGCCCAGGATCAGCAGCCACATCGGAGGGTACACGAATGCCCAGCCCGGATGGGCCAGCATGTGGCTTTGGCCGTCGGCGACCCGGTAGAAGTCCAGGCCGTGCAGCCGGAAAAGCTCGGCAAAACCCCAGAACTGGGCTACATCCGGTCCGGATGAAAGCGGCACGGCCCAGAACCGTATCCAGGCAGCTGCGGCCAGTAACAGGCCGAAAGGCAGTAATCGTATGTATTTAAAGGTGGACGCCATGAGTGACCTTCCCGGGACAATGTCCACCGGAACGTTCTTCCCAACTAACAGGGTATCAGCGCCGTCAATGGCTAAGAAAGTTGTCTCTAGTAACTATAACGTGCCGCAACCGGAAAGGTTATCCGTACTTCGGCGTATTTTTAAGGGACCGGGAAAGATCCATAAGTAACGTGATAGCCCGGTTCCTTGTTTCCGCCGGCATATCGAACAGCTCAAATCCGGAACGTTTACTCCCAGGAAACGAACCTCTCCCGTGTCGCGCCGCAGATAGGGCAGCGGTCTGGGATGTCTCCCTCATGCGTCCAGCCGCATACCTGGCAAACGCGCACCGGCCCGAGCTGCATGTCCTTACCGGATGACTCGATGGCTTCCTTGGCCCGCGTGAACAGTTCTGCATGCGTTTTTTCCGCGGACAGTGCGTAGTGGAAGCTCCGTTGGGCGTCGGCGACTTTTTGGAAACGGGCCGTCTCCAGGTACGTCGGGTACATTTCGTTGATCTCGTAGGTCTCGCCGTCGATGCCTCCCTGGAGGTTGGATGTCGTTCCTCCCAGCCCGAAGACCGCCATCGACGTGCAGACATGGTCGCCGGGTATGCTCCTCAGCGCCTCGAAGTGGTTACGGGCGTGGATCGTCTCAGCGGAGGCTATCGCCCGGAGGAGTCGGGCTACGTTTGGGAAACCTTCCGCTTCGGCGGCGTTGCCCCAGAATTCATACCGCATATGCGCCATGGATTCCCCGCCGTGGGCGTTCCTTAGATTGGCAGCCGTTACAGCATGCATAACAACCTTCTTTCACAAAGGCGTTGTTGTTTCCGGTTTAATTAGTGTGTCGCTGCCGCCATGGCCGGGGTCGGGGAAGATATCCTCCTCACGGTGTCCGCCAGCAGGGCATCGTTGTGCAGGGACGTTGCCAGGTCAGCCAGCGATATCATACCCACCAGCTTTTCACCCTGGATGACCGGGACCCGGTGGAGTTGTTCCTTACCCATGATGCGGGCAACTTCTTCCAGTTCCGTATCCGGAGTGACCGAGACGACATGGCCGGTCATGAATTCTCTGGCCTGGCAGGACTCCGGATTGACCCCGGATGCCATGCAGCTTATCACCAGGTCGCGGTCGGTGATGATACCGATGAGCCTATCCGATTCACACACCGGCGCCACGCCGATGTTATGCCGTTTCATCTGGACGGCCACTTCCGCCAGGTTGGTCGTGGGCTGGACGCAGATGACCTCTTTCAGTCCGATTTCTTTAACTTTCACACCCCACCTCCACACGGCGCCGCTCCACTGCGGCGCTCTACATTATTGTAACCGCTGGCGTGTTGCAGAGTTATAACAGGGTAACTGAAAGGATTACATCACTATTGCATTTACCGTTCGAGCATCGCCTCGAGTTCCAGCGCATTCAGGGCCGCATTACCGGCTTGATCATTATCGAAATAGAAATATACATCTTTCCCTTGCCGCCGCCGGTCGAGGATGTAGCCCGCCCATCGCCGCAGCGCCTCTGGGCTGTAACTTCCCTGGTAAGCTCCGTCCGGACCATGAAGGCGCACGTAAACGAAGTCTGCTGTTACCATTTGCGGCGACTGCCGTCCCTCGATCTCATAGATGCAGAATGCGGCGTTCCGGCGTTCCAGTAAAGCAGTAATGTCCTCGTTGAACCAGCTCGGGTCACGGAACTCGAAGGCGTACCGGTAACCCTTCGGCAGCGCCTCCAGGAAGCTTCTCAGCCGCTCCGAGTTCGCCTTCCATCCCGGCGGTATCTGGAACAGCAGGGGGCCCAGCTTCTCCCCGAGGATTTTTATGCGGTCCAGCAGGTTGGGGAGGGACATCGCCGGGTCTTTCAATTTCTTCCGGTGGGTGATGTACCGGCTGGCCTTGACTGAGAAAATGAACCCCTCTGGTACCGTCGACGCCCAGGCCCTCAGCGTTGCTTCATCCGGCAGACGGTAAAAGGAATTGTTGATTTCCACGGACGTGAACTGTTTTGCGTACAATCGCAGGAATTCATTGGAAGGTGTGCCGACAGGATAGAAGGGCCCTTTCCAGTGAGCGTAATGCCACCCGGATGTCCCGATGCATACGTTCCCTTCCATGCCTGACACCTTACCGCGCCATCGCTGCCTCGTCAAGGCTCGTAAGAAGCTTTGATGAATCAATCAGGTAGAACAATGGAGTCATCCTGAAGTTCACCCCGGCGAACGAAGGATATCGGGGCAGCTGGGAGTATCACTTAGAACATCTTCCGAGATCTCAGCAACTATGCTTTTTGACTTTCCCGGTCGAAGTTACCATAATGATTAAGGAACCGCTCATCCGGAGCCTGTCGAAGGATGAGCGGCGGCAATCTCTCTATCAGGGGCTCGTTGATGCACATTGAAAAAATTACCTTTCACCCGGAAAATTATCCCGACTTGACCCAGTACCCCTTTAATCTCCGGTTCCTCAGGGACGTGCCGTCCATAACTTTCGATACCCCGGTTACCTTCTTCGTCGGGGAGAACGGCGCCGGTAAGACCACCGTCCTCAAGGCTGTCTGTATGCGCTGCGGCATTCACATCTGGCAGAACGAGCAGGGCAAGCGCCCCCGCCACAGTCCGTACGAGGAAGAACTCTACCGGTTCATCGATGTCCACTGGCGCAACGGCCGCGTGCCCGGTTCTTACTTCAGCTCCCAGATTTTCCATGACTTCACTGGCTTCCTCGATGAATGGGCCGCTGCGACGCCAGCTATCCTGGACTACTTCGGGGGAAGCTCCCTCGTTACCAAGTCCCACGGGCAGTCCCTGATGGCTTATTTCAAGGCGCGCTATGCTATCCCGGGCCTCTATTTCCTGGACGAACCGGAAGCCGCCCTCTCTCCCATGAACCAGTTGCGGTTCCTGGATGTACTCCTGGAAAACATCCGCGACGGCCACGCACAGTTCATCATCGCTACCCAGTCCCCGATCCTCATGGCCTGCCCCGGAGCTAAAATACTCAGCTTTGATGGCGAAACGGTCCGCCCTGTCGCCTATGAGGACACCGAGCACTACAAGGTCTACCGGGATTTCCTCAACGATCCGCATGCCCGTTTCTCCGCCGAGGTACCGGATTAAAGGCCCAACGCGTAATCAGAGAATCATTCCCGCCCCACAGCCCCATTGCACTAAGCAGTACCTATCAGGTTCTATATAGCACCTCGTATTCACAAATATGGGTATACACCGCCAACGGATCACGTAAATACGCCATTTGCCCTTGACAATAGCTGTCGCGCATGGCAATCTTTCAGTGAAACCCGCACGATAACGAGGAGGTACGTTTATGGCAGAGAAGATCCTGGTGACCCTTGACGGCTCACAATTCGCTGAAGCTGCCCTGCACTACGTGGAAAACATGGTGGACAGGCTCGTTCCGCAGGAAAAACCGGAAGTTACCCTCCTTATGGTGGTGAACCCGCACGTCGAATACATCAACGTGGAAGGCGGCACGGTACCAGTGGTCGAGAAAAACGGCGAACTGGAAAAGGAAAAATCCGCCGACGCCCGCTACCTCGATAAGGCTGCCGGTGCCCTTCGCGATAGGGGTGTGATAGTAAACACCAAGCTTGTGGAAAGCAATTTGTCCCGGAATGCAGCGGAAGCCATCATCGATGCGGAAAAGGAGATCGGCGCAGACCTCGTAATCATGTCCACACACGGTCGCAGCGGTATCAGCCGCTGGGCCATCGGTTCCGTTACGGAAAAAGTCCTCCGAGGCGGCTCTGTGCCCGTTCTCATGGTCCGTTGTAGGTAGTTAACTCTCGGATGAAACGAAAAGGGATGCTGCTACCAGCATCCCTTTTTTTTCTTCTATTTCAGGAACATCGGCATGCCGATGTATTCCTTGATCTTGGGCTGGTAATTGACAATGTCGTAGAACTTTTCTACGTCAACCCGTTTCTTGTGGGTCAGCAACGTTCCCACCGGGACCGATGTGTACCGCCCCTCGTTCATCGCCACCATTCTCCCGGTCTCGTTCTGCTTGATGAGCTGCACCGCCAGATGCCCGTAACAGGTCGCTACCATGCGGTCCAGGGAGTCCGGAGCGCCGGAGCGCATCAGGTAGGCAAGCTGCTGGTACAGCATATCTTCTCCGGTTTTTTGCTTGATTTCTTCTGCCAGGATCAGGCCGATGCCACCCAGTTTGCGGTGTCCGAACATGTCCGCTTCCCCGGTCTCGATGATCTGGCCGCCTTCGATGGTCGCCCCCTCGGAGATGGTCATGATGGCGTAGTGAGACGGATTGTTCCGCTTGTCTTCGAGCAGGAACTCCGTCAGCCTGTCGAGATTCACTGGTACCTCGGATATGACCGCCCGGTCCACGAATGCCAGGTAAGCGCTGATGAGGCTCGTTTCCCCGGAATTCCGCCCGAATAATTCCACTACCGCGATGCGCTCATGCGAGCCGGCCGTTGTGCGGATGTTCGTGATAAACTCGACGCTCCTTGTTACTGCCGTCGAAAACCCGATGCAGTAATCGGTGCCGTAGACATCGTTATCCATTGTCTTGGGAATGGCCAGGATGGGCACTCCTTCGTTGTGGAGCCGCACCGCGAAACTGAGCGTATCGTCGCCGCCGATGGGGATGATGACGTCGATGCCCAGGTGCTCGATGTTGCCCATGACATGGCGGGTGAAGTCCATTGTTCCGTGGTCGGCCACCGGTACTCCGGCTGAGGAATTCTTCAGGAAATCCGGTATCCTGCTGGCCGGTACCCTTTCCGGATTGGTCCTCGAAGTGTGCAGGAACGTACCGCCGGTACGGTCGACGGTACGCACGTCATGGGCGGAGAGCTCTCGCACGTAGTAGTTGTAGGTGGATGGTTCGTGCAGGTTGTAATAGAACAAACCTCCCCAGCCGCGGCTTATTCCGATCACGCGGTAACCTTCTTCCAGTGCGCTGGTTACCGCTGCTTTGATGCATGGGTTCAGGCCGGGAACGTCCCCGCCTCCCGTCAATATACCGATTGTTTTCTTCATTTGGCGCCTCCCATGGGCCGGTATACCTATATTTTGTAACTAATCTGCAGGTAAAGCAATGGGAGTGCCGAGGAGTAAGTAAATTTCTCTCGTTCATTTCTGGTTGGCGGCTGAATCCGTGTATCATGAAAGTATGCAGGGAAGGATCGCGCGTGAAGCCGCCACGGTAAAGGTCATGATACGGGACTACTGCCGGCACGTTCATGCCGGTGGAGACCTGTGCCCGGCATGCCGGGAACTGAATGATTACGCCCTGGAAAAACTCTGGAAATGTCCGTTCGGAGAAGGGAAGACGGTCTGCTCCCGGTGCCTCGTTCACTGCTACCGCCCGGGTATGAGGCAGCGCATCAGGGTGGTGATGAGGTATGCCGGCCCACGGATGATATATTGCCATCCGCTCCGTGCGGTACGGCACCTGCTCGATAAACGCCGGAAATCGCCGCTGAAAACGGACAAAAAGAAAGGGGAGCGCTGAGGCTCCCCTTTCTTGATCGACCCATCGGATTAGTTGCTGCTCTGAGCAGCCTCAACCTGGACGGAAGGCTTGGCGGCTTTGGCGGTCGATGCAGCGGCAGCTTTGGTGGCAAAGTCAAGGGGCATGACCGTGCGGCCGAACTGCTCGTTGATGACCTGGGCCAGGCCGGCATACATCGCGGAAAGACCGCAGATGATGCCTTCATAACCGGCGATGGTCTTGATGACCGTGCTCTGGAAAGCATCGCCGAGGGCCAGGAGCAGGAACAGGACGGTGAGGGATGCGAACACGAACTGGAGGGCGTTATTTGCCTTTAGCGTCCCGAAGAACATAACCAGCGTGAATAGTCCCCACATGCTGAGATACGCGACCATCGCGCCATTCTCTGTGGCTTCTCCCCAACCGAGCTTGGGCATGACCAGGAGCCCGACGAGCGAGAGCCAGAAGAGGCCGTAAGACAGGAACGCGGTGGTCCCGAAGGTGTTCTTTTTCTTCCATTCCATGATGCCGGCAATGACCTGGGCAATCCCGCCGTAGAAGATCCCCATCGCCAGGATCATTGTCCCGAGCGCGAAGAAACCGGCGTTGTGGAGGTTGAGCAGGATGGTGGTCATACCGAAAGCGAGCAGACCGAGGGGAGCGGGGTTAGCGGTGGTGTCCTTGATAGTGACGGGCGAAGTGACTGTTTCTTTCATGTATCCTCCCTGACTGGAATTGTGACCTTTCTTCTCTTGTTTATCCCCTACATAAACGTGGTGGGACTGAGTAGGAACATGGAATCCCTCAGACCCACCACTATCCGGATACTACATTAAATTGATGTAACTTATGCCTTGCTGGCAACTGTCCTCGTTCGGAGGGCGACTTTCTTGTTCTCAGCCTTCTTTTCTCCGCCGAAGAAGTGGTTCCAGGCCATCAGGCCGGGCAGGAGACAGACTAGACTGGCTACGGAAAAGGCGATGATTTCGATGGCGTTCATTGTGTTTCCTCCTCACTTGGTTTTAACTGGTTGGGGCATCTACTATCATGGTAAAGGATGTCCGGTAAAGAAAATTCCGCAAGATAGCCCATTCCTGTGGCGTGACATACCCAACAGTGTTGGCATAAACTGTCATGTCGGTGGTTTTAGCCTCGTTAGCAGGCTTGGGAATTAATACCTCTATGTTCCGCAAATATTGATGCTTTACACCTTCTGGGTTTATACTCAATCTGGGAGGGAGACATGGACAAGATAACGATTATCGTTGCTGATGACCATGCCGTGGTCCGCGAAGGGACACGTCGTCTCCTTGAACGCGAACCGGACATGGACCTCGTTGGAGAAGCCGCCGACGGCGAAGAAGCCCTGCGCCTGATTAACGAATTTACTCCGGATGTCGCCATCGTCGATATCTCCATGCCCCGTATGAGCGGCATCGAACTGACCCGCAAGGCCAAGGCCAGCCAGCCAGCCACCGCCATCCTCATCCTCACCGCTTATGACAATGATGAATATGTCTTCGCCCTGCTGGAGGCCGGCGCGGCCGGCTACCTGCTCAAGGACGCTCCCGCCCAGGAACTCGTGGAAGCGGTCAGGCTCGTCCACAGCGGCGAACCCGTCCTCCATCCCTCCATCACCCGTAAGGTGATCCAGCGCGCCGTGATCGGGGAAAAGGAAACCCACGGTGAAGATTCCCAGGAGATCGAACTGAGCCCCCGCGAACATGAAGTCCTCCAGCTTGCCGCCAAGGGCATGACCAACAAGGAGATCGCAGACAGCCTTTGCATCAGTATCCGCACCGTCCAGCGTCACCTGAATATCATGTTCAACAAACTGAACGTCGGCTCCCGCACCGAGGCCATCTTCCAGAGCGTCAAGAAAGGCTGGCTGTCCTTCACCGACCTCGGCTGATTGGAAATATAGTAAGGGGCGCGCGTGAAAAAGCTGTTCTCCTGGTCCACCTGGAGCATCACTACCAAGATACTGGTCCCGTTTCTTGTTCTTACCATCGTCGCCATGTCGGTCATCCTCTATATCGCTTTCTCGGATATTTCCGGTCTCGGCGACTACGCCCTCCAGACGAGCACCGACCTTGGCAACGCCGCGATTGAGGACAGCACCGAATCCCTGACACGGCTCGGCGAGTCCGTCATTACCCAGAAGGCCAATGACGTCGCTCGCCAGGTGGAAATGTACCTGGCTTCTCGTCCTGTCATGACCGTGGAGGAGATGAGAGCGGACGAAGCCCTGCGCGCCATCATCGTCCAGTCCGTCGGTGTGACCGGATATACTACACTCATCGACCCCGCCAACACCGTCATCATCATCCACCGGTTCCCCGGCCAGGAAAAGGACATCTCCCCGCTCCGGGAAACCCTGCCCACCTTCTGGCAACTCATCGAGGACTCACAGGATGGCCCGGTGGCCGGCTATTACGATTGGCAGGAAGTGGACGGGAGCATCACGGAAAAGTATGCCGCTATCTCGCCGGTCAACGCGGACGGCTATATATCGCTGACCCTCTGGGCCACCACCTACATTGAAGAATTCTCCAGCCCGGCGGAACAGACCCGGCAGAACATCGTCGGGGCCATCGAGGAGAGCACCAGCTTTATCGATAATCAGGTCAAATCGACCCAGAGCGCTCTGCTCATCGCATTCGGCGCCCTTGTCGCCGTCGTCATGGGCCTTGTGCTCGTTATCTCTCGTACGCTGACCCGGCCGGTCCTCTCCCTCAGCCACGGCGCCGGGCAGATCGGGCAGGGTAACCTGGATTACCGGCTGCCGGTGTCCAGTCGCGACGAACTCGGCGACCTGGCTATGGCGTTTAACCGCATGGCGGCGGACCTCCAGTCTTATATCGACAGGCTCAAGCAGACGGCGGATGATAACATCGCCAAGGAGCGGACCATCCAGGACAACTTGCGCTCGTATGCCAGGGCCATCTCCCGCGCCCAGGAGGACGAGCGCAAACGGATCGCGCGGGAGCTCCACGACGACACCCTGCAGTCGCTCGTTGTCGTCGCACGGCACCTGGAAGAACTGGGCGGCAGTGAGTCCGGTTTGACCGTCGCCGAGGTCCGCGAAGAAGTCCGCGAACTGGCGAAGAGCGTGCGCCGCTTCAGCCAGGAACTCCGGCCTTCCATCCTCGATGACCTCGGTTTGATCCCGGCGCTCAAATGGCTGGCCCAGGAACTGCAGAACAACTTCGGCATCGAAGTCACGGTCAAGACATCCGGCAAACAGCACCAGCTCGACGCCGAGACCGAGCTTTCCCTCTTCCGCGTCGTCCAGGAGGCCCTCACCAACGTCCGCAAGCACGCCGAAGCCACCGAAGCTTCAGTCAGGGTGTCTTTCCACGATGACCGTATCAAGGTAACCGTCAAAGACAATGGCAAGGGTTTCGATACCGCCCAACGGAACAGCGATGCCAACGGAGAAAGTAAGCTCGGATTGCTCGGCATGCAGGAGCGGGCGGAACTCATCGGCGGTACGTTCGAGATAACGAGCGCCCCCGGCGAGGGCACGACGGTCACAGTGCGGGTGTCGGGGTAAGAAATAGTACTGAACTTCATTCGTGGGCAGCAGTTCTTGCAGGGCGGGCCCCGCCTGAGGCGCCCGCCGATTCAGGCCACTCGTGGTTCCATGCAACCACTTTCTACAGGGCGGAAAAAGCCTGAACTAACTTACAAAAGATCGATAAATGACACAACCGCCATCAGGACAAGAACGCCCGCCACGATGAAGTTTATTGGCATGTACTCAAGCCCGATCCCCACGGCAAGCACCGCCATCCCGACGAATACCCATCCCAGTATGATAGACCTGGACCTCTTGATGGTTACGGCGTTTTCCTGTTGATATTGTTCAATTTTCTTTTCAAGTTCTTCTATATCCACGTCTTACCTCTTGCCCACTGTACAATGATGTAACGTCACATATCAACGGCTGCGCTCGCAATGATTGTATCTACTTTTATAACCGGGCGCGCATCTCCAAAACAAAACCCCCTCACAAAAGAGGGGGTTTTTGAAATGTCGAACCTGAGCAATAAGGCGCCGGCTAAGCTTTCACATGCACGGAAATCCCCGGCATCGGCCGCACGAGAGTCCGGGTGGTGTTCTCGGCTTTAGCCATGGGACGGAGAATATCTATCCCGCCCGGCTCGGAAGCTTGTTTCTCGACAATAATTTCTTCTTTTCCAGCTTCATTGCACAGTTTCGATTTCTCATCTTCCAGCATGGTTTTCGCGGATAGCACGGTCCGGATAAGCTCGGCTTCTATCTTGTTGATGCCGCGGTCGATGAGGTCTGTAATGATGCCGGCTGCTTTTTCCCGCGCTTCCCGGATGATATCTTCTGCCTTCTGCCTGCCCTCGTTGACCGCCTTCTCCCGGGATTCTTCCAGCAGCCGCTCGGCATCCTGCTTGAGCCGGTTCATGACGTCGTTCGATTCCTGTTGTGCCCGCTGTTTCGCCTGGGCGATGATGCTCTCCGCCTCTTCCCTGGCCTCCGCGATAATGCGTTCGGCGTCCTGCTCGGCCTGTTCCTTCAACCGCGCGGACTCACTGTCCAGGGCGGACGTCATCTTTTCCATGTATTCCCGGATGATGCTCTGCGTGTTGCTGCTCTCTATCGCCGGCTTCTGCCAGGGTGTGACCATCTCAACTACTCCCGTTTTCTGCCTGGGTCGTTGTTCAGGCATGTCTGTTTTGGTTTTATCACAATAAATGATACCGGGAAACGATAATAACCCCAATTATTGGTAAAGGATTCACCTGAAAACAAAACCCCTCTCCCCACGGAGAGGGGTTTTTATTGTCACGTAGTTGAAAAAGAGAGTTCCTACCAGTGGTCTTCCGCGGAACTGTAGTACAGTGAAGAAGGACTGGCCGTGAATATCAGCGCCGGTTTCTTGAAATCGAGGTACTTCCACGGGCAATGCTTGACATGGCCGGGGATGCATACCATATTGCTCTTTCTCTCCTCGTAGACCTCTCCCTCAAGTTCCATGGTCATCAGCCCGCTGAGATCATGCGGATGTTCGGGGTCACAGCCGGCCATGGCCAGCAGTTCCGGCCACTCGTGGTCGTGAGCGGGAGGCGGGGCCTGCCCTGTCCCTTCGTACACCCAGACGAAATCGACGTAGAAGGACCCCGGTACCATGTCATCCTCCAGGTGGAGCACCGCGGCGCCCCGGCTCGTTCTCGGCGGCGGCGGGGCTGCGGGTTTTTTGTCTTCCGGGGCTTTTTCCTTGGTCTTCGTAATGATGCTGTACCGCGGTTTGTCGCCGTCCTTAGGAGCTGTGGAGACAGCCGCGTCCCCCACCGCTTTCCGGCTGTAAACATCCGTGGGCGCTATCGTCACGAAGAACACCGGCCGCTCGATCCGGTTGAATACAATCGGACAATGGCGCGTGCCGGGCGGCAGGAAGATGAGGCTTGACCGGTTGATCACGTGCTTGTCATCGTCCAGCCATATGGTTATTTCACCCCCGAGGTCGTGCGGGTCATCCTCGTTCGACCCCACAAAAGCAATGACCTCGCTGAAATCGTGGGTATGAGGTACTTCCACCGGCTTATCCGAGGTCCCCTTCCACAGCCAGTAGCTATCGACACAGAAGAAACCCGGTACCCGGTTGGCGTCCGCGTTCATCAGGTGTGTATATTCGATGCCTTTCAGCTTCTCCAGGTCCGCGCTGCCGTTCTTCTTGACCGTCGCCGGCCAGTGACGGGCATCGGTAACGATGTTGTTCCGGAATTTCATGGCGCTCATCGGTTCACCTCTCAATATTGCCGCTAACGGCGTAATTATAACATGAGAAAAGCAGGGTAGTCTGATTTACATAAAGCTCGGAACTTGAATTGGCTGCTATCTTCACTATCGTCCTCAATAGCCGTTCCTGTATTTCCTGGGTCTTTTTGCCTCGCCGTTATTATTGACTTTCGGGTACCAGCGGTCGTTCAGTTCAGGTATGCTCTTGCTGCCGGTCAGGATAACTATCTGGTCATCCTTGCGCAATTTGGTATCCTGTTCCACAAATTTGAAGTTACCCTCACGATAATAAAAAATCACCCTTGCATCTCTGGGTAGTTTCAGTTCATCGATGTTGCCCGCATCTTGCTCTCCTACCGTGCTGATAAAAAACCTGGCATCTCCCTTCAGCAGTGATGACAGGTTCACATTATCGATTCCACGCACGATATCAACCAGTTGGCGGCTCACGGTCCACACCGGAATAATGGTGTCCTCGAGGCCTATTTCACGGCATAATTGTTCCAGGCTCGTGTTTTCAATGTTGGTGATAACTCGCTTGAATCCCATCGAGCGTCCCAGCAGCGAGGTGATGATGTTTATCTGGTCGCTGTTCGTCAGGCAGAAAAGGATATCGCAGCTTTTAGGGTCCACCTGGCTCAGGGTCGCCGGTTTGGCTGAATCGCCTTGGAGAAAACTGCAATCCAGTTCTTCCGAGTATTCGTCGATTTTCTCTTTATCTATTTCGATGATGATGATCTCATGCCCCTGTTTCATGAGTTCCCTGGCGGTGACAACGGTCAACGGACTGGCTCCTGAAAAAACGATTCTCATATTATCCTGCCATTCTCCTTCCGATCCATGTGCGCGGATAGACTAAGATCAACCATGCAATGATTTCCAGCCGCCCCAGCAGCATGTCCGCACATAATACCAGCTTGAGCACCGGATGCAGGTCGGGGGACGTTATTCCGGATGATAAGCCCACCGTACCGATCGCTGAGACGACTTCAAAAAGCGAATCCAGTGCGTTGTGTCCCATCCCGACAAATACCAGCCAGGATGCCGTGATGCACGCCAGGTACACAAACACGATGCCCATGGCATTCTGGATTTCATCCGATTCCAGCCGGCGTTTGCCTATGGAGGGTTCGGCCACGGCCTGCCTGGGCATGGCAGCCCGCTGCAAGAAGACATACAGCACCTGAGCGATGATCAGCAGACGCAGTATCTTGATGCCTCCCGCGGTGGAACCTGCGCCGCCGCCCAGCAGCATGGAGAAGATGAGCGTCAGCTTAGCGCCGTCAGGCATCCCGGATACATCCATGGTCGCAAATCCCGCCGTTGATTGTGCGGAAAAAGCGTTCAGAAACCCGTTCTTCAGGGCCTGGGACCAATCTTGGCCGTCGATAAAGAGAAACCAGGCAATGATGATTCCGATAAGCGCCCCGATGATGAACAGCCACTGCACTTGCCTGTCGCGAAGAAGTATCCTGATACCTTCTTTGAAAGAACGGAAGTACAGGATGAGAGGTATGGCTCCGGCCACGGACAGCACTACTACCATAGTTTGCTGCCAGATGCTCTCCAGACCGGCCAGGCTCAGGTTATGAGGCGAGAAACCGCCGGTGGATACTGCTGAGAAAGCATAGAGGACCCCGTTGAACCACCCGGTGCCCAGTATTCCGAGAACGAGTATCCCAAACACGGTCAACGACGAATAGACGATTATGACACGCCGGGCATGGGACCTCGTACTGCCGACCAGGTCTTCTTCATAATCTTCCAGGTCCCCGATCCGCTTGGCTGCCAGGCCCGGCCTGATCATGGTGGCCACCGAGAGGATCACGATGCCCAGTCCTCCGACCCATTGCATCCATGAACGCGAAAAAAGGAATATCGAAGACTTGTCTTCAACCGATGCCGTAACGCTCAGACCGGTCGTTGTCACCGCTGAAGTGGTTTCAAAAAATGCGTCGATAAAGGTGAGCCCCGAGGCCGATACGGGCCAGACCATGACCAGCGCGCCGAAGAGGAAAATAAGGGCGGTAATGACCATGGCCTCGTTCGTCTGGATACGCTTTGGAGTCGGCAACCTTTGCAGGAAGAAACCCGCGATCAAGGTGCCGGCAACCACAACCAGATATCGTAATGAGACCCCGTAGTTGCCCGTGATCAGGGAAACGATCAACGGCACGAACGAGAGCAGCCCCAGTATGAGGCTGAGCTGCCCCAGGTATTTCAGTACCGGCGCCGCCCGTACGGAATATCTCAATGCGCGCACGATAAACCAGCAAGCCTTTCTAAACCGACCCCATTATAACCTATCCGGGAGTTTTTGAAACGCATAAGGTGGTGTATCATTGCGCTGCGCCGCCCGGCGGTACTGGATACCTGGAATGACCGTGGCCGGAAAAACAAAGCCCCCTCTCCATCAGTGGATCGGGGGCATAACGGTGAGGTCGCGTCACCGTTGCTACATATTCCGGCGCACCGTCTCTATAACCTCACCTTTGTGGTCCCGTATGTTGACCTCCAGAGGCATCTGGCCGGGCAGGGAATGCGTGGCGCAGGCCAGGCAGGGATCGTAAGCCCGGAACGCCATCTCCACCATGTTGAGCATGCCTTCCTTGACGTTCGGCCCCTTCACGAAGCCCTGGGCCGCCTTCTTGACGGAAAGGCAGATCGGCGCGGCGTTGTGCTGTGTCGCTACCAGCAGGTTGGCCTTCGTCATCATGCCGCGGTCGTCCGTCTGGTAGTGGTGGATGAGCGTCCCGCGCGCAGCTTCTATACACCCCACACCGTCCTTTTTCAGGTTGAGCTTCATGTTGCGGATGTCCTTGCTCGTCAGCAGGGGATCGTTGGCGATGCGCTGCATGTTCTCCGCCGCTTGCAGGGCTTCGATGAGCCTGGCCCAGTGATAGGCCAGTGTGTGCCCCGCCGGTTTCCCGCCGAGCGTATCGAACATGTCCTCGTACTCTTTCTGCGCCAGCGGTGTCGCCATGCCGGAGGCCACGTTGAGACGGGCCAGCGGCCCGACCCGGTAGATGGATGTCCCGGGGCCGTCCTTGAGGCCGTTCCAGCCGATGTCCTTGAGATGCGTGAGGCGGATATACGTCCACGGCTCCACCCACTCGCCGATGTGCTCCTGGT
>CAZQQL010000006.1:0-59222 GCA_964595455.1 uncultured Dehalococcoidaceae bacterium | reverse complement strand
TCATCGCCGATGGCGTCCTACCCGGCAACGAGGGCCGGGGCTACGTCCTGCGCCGACTGCTGCGCCGGGCGACCATCTACGGCAAGCGTTTGGGCCTGGACAGGCCGTTTCTCACGGAACTGGCCGCCGCCGCGATAAAAAAGATGAAGCACGTTTACCCGGAACTTACCCAGCGCCGGGAATTCGTCATGAAGACCATCCAGGCCGAAGAACAGCGCTTTTCAGAAACGCTGGCAACCGGCCTCGAGATCATCGATACTATCCTGGAAAAGCCCGAAACGAAGCAATCGAAGCGTGTCTCCGGCGTGGATGCCTTCCGCCTCTACGATACCTACGGCTTCCCGGTCGAATTAACCCGCGAGATCGTCGAAGGGCAGGGGATGAAGGTGGATATGGACGGTTTCGAGCGGGAGATGGAAAAGCAGCGGGAACGCGCCCGCGCCGCCCACAAGTTCGATGTCGAAGCCAAAGACGGCTTCAAACTCGGCGATATCGCCGCCACGGAGTTCACCGGCTACACCTGCTTTGAGCAGGAAGCCGAGGTGCTGCGCCTCCTCGTCGAAGGCAGGATGGTGGACGCCGTCGTAGCCGGGCAGGAAGCCAGCGTCGTACTTGACATAAGTCCATTCTACGGCGAGATGGGCGGTCAGGTCGGCGATACCGGCGAGATCACCGGAGAGTCGGGGCGTCTTTCCGTCACCGATACCATCAAGATCGAACCCAACATCACCGTCCACAAAGGCAAGGTCATCGAAGGCGCGCTGAAGGTCGGGGACCGGGTCACAGCCTCGGTTGACATCGACCGGAGGCTGGACATCGCCCGCAATCATACCGCCACGCACCTCCTTCACGCCGCCCTGCGGCAGGTGCTCGGGGAGCACGTCCAGCAGCGCGGTTCATCGGTTGGTCCGGACCGGCTGCGGTTCGATTTCTCCCACCTCCAGCAGGTCACGCCGGACGAACTGAGGGCGGTGGAGCGCATCGTCAACCGGCACATCAGGCTGAACCACGCCGTCCTTGATGAGCAGACCGGCTACAAGCAGGCGGTCGCGGCCGGGGCCATGGCCCTGTTCGATGAGAAGTACGGGGACGTGGTGCGCGTCATGACCATCGGGGAACCGTCCGTCAGCGTGGAACTTTGCGGCGGCACGCACATCAAGTACACCGGCGAGATAGGGTACTGCCATATCGTGTCCGAGAGCAGCGTCGGGGCCGGCATACGGCGCATCGAGGCCGTCACCGGGCACGGCGCTGAAGAATTCATCGAGAAACGTCTGGCCGGGCTGGCGGAAGCGGCACATCTTCTGGAAACGACGCCGGACGGCATCGGCGAGAAGATAACCACGTTGAAAGGGGAACTCGATGCCGAGCGCAAGAAGGTAGCCGCTATAGAGAAAGAACAGGCCCGTAACGAGACCGCGGACCTTATGAGCAGGGTCGTCAGCGTCAACGGCGTCAGTGTCCTGTCTGCCCGCGCTTCGTCCGGCAGCCAGCAGGTCCTCCGGGACATGGCTGATTTCCTGCGGGACAAACTCGGCAGCGGTATTATCGTGCTCGGCGGGTTGAGTGACGGCCGCCCGGTCTTCGTGGCCGCGGTGACGCCGGACCTCGTGCAGAAAGGCTACAACGCCGGGAACATCATCCGCGAGGTCAGCAAGGCCACCGGCGGCGGCGGGGGCGGCAAGCCCAACTTCGCTCAGGCCGGAGGGCGCGACCCCAACAAGCTCGACGAAGCCCTGGCGTTGGTTGAAAAACTCGTGGCAAAGGGAGGCTAGCATCGCTCGTTTACTCGGCCTGGATGTCGGCGATGTCCGTATCGGGGTGGCCCTCAGCGACCCCCTGGGCATTCTTGCCAGCCCGGTCACGATTATCGAGCGGCGCAAGGACGGCTCGGACTACGACGCCATCCTGGAACTGGTCCGCGCCAATGAGGTGGAGCAGATCGTCGTCGGTCTGCCGCTTTCTATGAATGGCGGCATGGGCAGCCAGGCGGAAAAGACCGCCGTGTTCACGGAAGAACTGCGCCAGCGTTCCCCGGTCCCGGTAGTCTACCAGGACGAACGCCTGTCAACAGTGGAAGCGCGGCGTATGGTGCGGGAAGCCCGCAAGCCCGCCCGGACCGAACGGTACGATGCCGCGGCGGCGGCGCTGATCCTCCAGGAATACCTCGACGCCGCACGACCTGTCAGATATCCGGACGACGCGCCGGACATGCCTGTTCCCTGAAGCCTGTTTACCAGGACCCCGTCAACCTGTCCATCAGGGTGCTGAAATTCCCGGGTTTCAGCTTTCCGGATACTTTCATCAGCCCGTCTTTCTCCGTGATGCGGGCGTCGGTTATACCGCACCGTTCCAGGAAATCAGCCAGAGCTATCGTGGAGCCGCCGGGCATACGGAAGACGGCGGTAACGTCCAGCGGGTCCTCTTGTTCCCTTCCGGCGTGCAGGGCTATTGCCATCGCTGCTTCTTTGCCACCGATGGTGAAGCCCTTTACCGCGCCGAGGAATATGCCTTCGGGGACGTCATCGACGAAGTCCTGGAAACCGGCGTACATGGCCCCGGAATCATTTTTGTGGCCGGTGATGATTTCTTCAGTGAAGTCCTTGACGCTGACCACGTACACATTTTCCAGGTTGAAAGAATCCCAGAAATTATCGGTCCGGGTGACCGTAAGGCCGCCGATTTCGAGCGGTTCACCGGTCCCGTCCGGGTAAGACGGGGTCGTGCCGTCAAACGTGTAGCATAGACCGGTCAGGTTGCCGTTACTCGCCGCCATCCCCAGCGTGGCCGGCGCCGTGCCGGCGGGGAGTGTCTGTTCGGTGAGGGTGTTCCACATATCGTTGAGTTCCGGGACCGTTCCCAGGATGCCGGTCTCGATGACGAACAGGCTGTCCGTTCCTAGCGGCAGGACCTTCATCATGTCGGAGAGCGTGGTCTGGCCCGCCGGGACGCAGCCGGAAAACACCGAGACTAACAGGAGCAGGACTACTGCTATGATGGCCGATTTCCTGATTTTGAACATTTCGCTTCCGCCAGTATACTACAGATGCCGTGAACATCATACTGCGCGTCATCATGTTTGCGCATGATAGCTGGCACGCATTTTCGCGGTTAACCCGCGACGACTTTACAGCGCGGCGATAATTAGGTGTCAGCTTTATTGACAAGCATTTTACCCCGCGAGTATCATGAAATTGGTAGTCTGCGCGCGTTCGTCGTGCAGACAAAATGGACCAGAATCCGTGACGTTCCGGTAAGCAGATAATGGCGATAAAACGAGACTATTACGAGGTGCTCGGAATTTCCCGCAACGCCTCTCATGAAGCAGTAAGAAAAGCCTTCCGTAAGTTGGCCTTCGAGTATCACCCGGACCGCAACCATGAGCCGGGGGCCTCGGACAAGTTTAAAGAGATCAACGAGGCTTATGAAGTCCTCTCCGACGCCGACAAGCGAGCGGCGTACGACCGCTACGGCCATAACGGGCCGGAAAACATGTTCGGGCAGGGGTTCAGCGGGTTCGATATGGGTGGCTTCGGGGACATCTTCGAGGCATTCTTCGGCGGCAGCGGGACCCGGACGCAGCGCCAGACTTCCCAACGCGGCGCCGATCTGCGTTACCGGTTCAACATAACGTTCGAAGAAGCAGCGCTCGGTTGCGAGAAGGAACTGGAAATCCTCCGCAGTGAAGCCTGCGAGGTCTGTCATGGTACGCGCGCCAATCCCGGCAGCAAGCCGGAACGCTGTCCTAACTGTGATGGGGCCGGTGAAGTGCGGCGCGTCCAGCGGAGCATCTTCGGGCAGTTTGTGAACTCGGCTATCTGTCCGCAATGCCAGGGTGAAGGCGTCATCGTCAAAGATCCCTGTAAAGAATGCAAGGGCACCGGTGTCCAGAAGAAGAAACGTACCGTAGCCGTCAAGATTCCGGCCGGTGTGGCCACGGGCAATGTCATACGCATCAGCGGGGAAGGACACGCCGGGCAACGCGGCGGCGAAGCCGGTAATCTCTACGTGGAAGTCGGCGTCGCTAAACACCAGTACTTCGAACGTGAAGGCGATGATGTCATCTATGAGCTGCCGGTAAACATCGCGCAGGCGGCTCTCGGTACGGACGTCGAAGTTCCCACATTGCACGGCCCGTACAAGGTCAAGGTCCCGGCCGGCAGCCAGACCGGCAAGGTTTTCCGTATCAAGGAATGGGGAGTGCCCCACCTGCGGGCGCGGGGCGCCGGCGACCAGCTCGTGGTACTGCGGGTAGAAACGCCGGAAAACCTGACCAAAGAGCAGAAGAAGCTCCTCGAAGAGCTGGCGAAAACCCTGAACAAATAGATAGAAGACTAGAAACCAGGTCTCAAACTGCATCCCGTTGTAAAACGGGATCCAGCTATCTCCGCAAAATCAGCATTGAGCTTGCACCGCCAACCCAAAAAGATTGTCCGCCAAACCATTATGTTCCCAGCCGTGCACTCACTTGTACTTTTGACCTTTGACTTTTCGTAACTATTGCCCCGCGGATGTCGGCGTTTTGGAGTCCCTGCCGGCCCGTCGGAAAACCGAGAAGAGCCGCCATCTACGGCCGACCAGTTCATGCTTGACGTTCCCGCCCATCAGTTTCTGAGCGCCGTCTCTCGGGGAGAGACCTTCGTACAGGACCTTGTAAATGGTATCGGTTATCGGCATCTCGAGGCCGAGCTTTTCGGCGATGGTGTGCGCGGCCAGCGTGGTGTTGACGCCTTCGGCCACCTCGTCCATGGAATCGAGGATTTCCTCCAGGGTCCGGCCCCTCGCCAGTTCCTCCCCTACATGATGGTTACGGCTCAGGCGGCTGGCACAGGTGGTGATGACATCACCCAGACCGGCCAGGCCGGAAAATGTCAGGGGATTGGCTCCCAGGGCGATACCCAGGGCGGTGATTTCCGTCAGACCGCGGGTGATGAATGCCGCCTTGGCGTTGTCGCCGTAATCAAGACCGTCCGCGATGCCGGCCCCAAGGGCGATGATGTTCTTCAGCGAGCCGCCCAGCTCCACACCGGTGATATCGGAATTGGTGAATACGCAGAAGCCGGGACAGGTCATCAGCTTCTGAGCTTTTTTGGCAGTATCCATGTTCTCCGAGGCCACGACCGCCGCCGCGGGCATTTCCCTCATTATCTCTCGCGCCAGGTTCGGGCCGGAAAGCACGCAGATGTTGCCTTTCAGTTTCTCATCGATTTCTTCCGCGATGACCTCCGACATGCGCTTGTTGCTGCCGGTCTCGAGTCCCTTGGAGACGCTGACGATGAGCATGGACTTGGTCAGGTAGCTGGCAGCCTGGGAGATGTTCTGACGCATCGTGGCAGATGGCACCGCGATGATGAGGGCGCTGGCATCGTTCATAGCCTCGGCGATCTTGGCGGTAAAGGTGAGTCCCGCGGGGACGGCTATCTCAGGGAACTTCTTCGGGTCGAGACCGTTTTTCGTAAGCCGTAAAGCTTCTTTCTCGGTACGCGCCCAGACCCGTACTTCGTCGTTTTTCCGCGCCATGATGAGGCCAAGCGTGATGCCCCAACTGGTGGTGCCGATAACGGCGAATTTTGACATAATCTTAGGCTAGCAGGTTAACCCGGTTATTTCAAGGTGCTGCGGGAGGGTTCCGGTCCGGGCGGTGAAGTATCGTCTATTTTCCTCTCCGTACCGTTTATGAGACGGGAGATGTTGTCCCGGTGCATGATATAGACGAAGATGCATCCCACCATGGCGTAGATGAGGTACTCGAAAGCCGGAGCGGGCGCCAGGAAATCGATCTCAAGCAGGCTCATGATAGCCGTGTACACGAAGGCAAGGACCGAGCCGGTGATGGAGCCCAGTGACATATAGCGGCTCCGGAACCCGAGGCCGAGAACGCAGATCCCGCCGATGATGGCGGCCGGCCAGTACATGCCTGCGATGCCGCCCATGAAGGTAGCCACGCCGCGGCCTCCCTTGAAGCCGAGGAAGACAGACCACGTGTGCCCGGCAATAGCTGCGAGACCGCCGATGACCCTGGCCGTTTCCGGATTGTCCTGTACGATCAGCCCGGCGAAGACGACCGCCAGTACTCCTTTGACGACATCGAGGAAGAGCGAGGCCGCCGCGGCTTTCTTGCCCGCCGCCCGCATGACGTTGGTCATGCCGATCTTGCCGCTGCCGATGGTGCGGATGTCTTTCTTGCTTACCATCTTGGCGATGATCAGACCGAACGGAATCGATCCGAGCAAATACCCGAGTACAATAACGGCGATATAGAAACCGGCGGTCACGATTCACCCCTTGTCTTGAAAATGAGCCGGATGGGTGTACCCTCGAACCCGAACGCTTCCCGGAGCTTGTTCTCCAGGTAGCGCCGATAAGAAAAATGCACCAGCGATGCATCGTTGGTGAAGAAAACGAAGGTGGGAGGGTTCACTTCCGCCTGGGTAGCGTACAGTATCTTAAGCTGCTTCGTCCGCTGCCGCGGTCGGGTGTGGGCCGCCGCTGCGCGTTCGATGACATCGTTTACCGTGGCGGTGGTCAGTCGCTTCTGCCTTTCCCGGTAGACCTTGGTTACCAAGGGCATGATACGTTCGACTCCCTGTCCGGTTATCGCTGAAGTATAAATGATTGGTGCGTAATTGGCAAATCTGAACGTGTTCCTTAGCTGCTGGTTCCACTCCCGGACGTTCTTGTCCTCGATGAGGTCCCATTTGTTGACGACGATGATAAAGCCCTTGAAAGCTTCCTGGATGTAACCGCCGACGTGCGTGTCCTGGCTCGTGCCCAGCTCGGTGGCGTCCAGCACCAGCAGAGCGATATCCGCCCGATCGATGGCTTCCCGGGACCGCAGGACGCTGTACTTCTCGATGCCTTTTTCTATCTTGCCCCGGCGGCGGATGCCGGCGGTATCGATGAGGAGTGCCGGCTGACCTTCCCACGTTATCAATGTATCCACGGCATCCCGCGTTGTTCCCGGTACATCATCCACAATGGCCCGGTTATCACCGACGAGCGAATTGAGCAGGGCCGACTTGCCCACGTTGGGCCGTCCCACGATAGCTACTTTGATGACATCCCCGGTGGAAACCGGCTCACGGCCTGACTCCGGCAATGATTCCACAACTTTGTCCAGCAGCTCGGCCACGCCGCGGCCGTGGTGGGCGCTGATGGTGATGGGGTCGCCCAGGGCAAGCTCGTAGAACTCCAGGGCATCGGCTTCCAGTTTGTCATTATCGACCTTGTTTACCACGAGCAGCACCGGTTTGCTGCCGGCGATGCGCCGCAGCATGTCCGCGATGTTGAGGTCGGAAGCAGTTATCCCGTCGCGGACATCAACGAGATCGATGATGACATCGGCCTGGTCGATGGCGGTCTGTATCTGGGAGCGGATGCCTTTGGCGACCGGGGAATCGGGTTCGAGTTCCAGGCCGCCGGTATCGACGAGCGTGAAATCACGGCCGCCCCAGGTGGCGTCCGCCATGTTCCGGTCGCGGGTAGTGCCGGGCAGGTCTTCAACGATGGCCAGCCTCTTGCCGGCGATACGGTTAAGGAGCGTCGATTTGCCTGAATTCGGCCTGCCGACGATGGCGACAAAAGGCTTGACAGTTGCTGATTTCATATCTTTCCATTGTACCAGCCGAAGAAGCTCAAGGCTATATGGTACAGGTGTCTTATTCTACGCGGTGGCGGCTGTCTGTTGCCGGCAGGGGTTTCCTCTCCGCAATCTCCCTTGCCAGTTTTACGCTGGGGGCCTCAAGCTGCGTCCGGGCAACAGTCCGTAGTTCGTTGATCGCCTCCCGGAAGTTCTGGACGAAGATATTGTACTCTTCCGTGAATTTCCGGTAATGTTCAAGGGCGTTCCGGGGAATCTCCATCCGTTCGGCTATTTCCGTGAACTGCTCGACGAATTCATAGTAATGGTTGTTCATTGCCCAGAGTTCGTTGATGTGTGTTTTCAGGAAAATCATGAAACGGCGGTCCTGGAGGTCGCTCTCCACGCGGATGGCGAAATTTTCCGCCCAGGAATCGTACACGCGGCGCGTCATTTCACAGCCGCGGGCCCACTCCCAGACCTGCTCATTCTCCATCCCGAAAAGGCTGTCTATAATAGCAAAAATGGAGACGGTGGAATTACCGGTGAAACGCCGGTTGAAATGGGATGCCATCTGGGAAAGCCGGAGACTCTGCGCGCCGAGCTTATCGTTCCTGGCCGTTATAACAGCAACGATGAGGCCGATGAACAGGAGGACGATGAGACCGGGCACCACCCAGGTGTACGGGACCGTCTCATAGAAAATCAGGGCGAGGACCGCGATGATGGTTATCAATGCGGCGAACCAGCCGCGCTTCAGGATGGTCACGAACATGGCGCCTCCCTCGTCTCTGGTTATGGTAGCAGTATCTCCAGGCCTCCGAGCATTTCCGCCAGGAGGGCTTTCTGTGCATGGAGACGGTTCTCCGCCTCGTCGAATACGACAGATTCAGGAGCGTAGATAATACCCTCGGCTACTTCTTCACCGTGATGAGCGGGCAGGGGATGCATGAGCATAACATCCGGGGTAGCCAGGCGGAGCAGTTTCTCGTCCACCTGGTAACCGGCGAAGACCTTACGGCGTTTTTCAGCTTCGCTTTCCTGCCCCATGCTGGCCCAGACATCCGTATAAATGACATCAGCGCCGGTCACGGCTTCCCTCGGGTCGATAACGCAGGTTATCTCGGCGCCGTTGAGTTCGGCGTAGCTGCGCGCCATCGTGAGAACGGACTCGTTGACGTTGTAGCCGTCCGGTGAGGCCGCCCGGAAGTTCATCCCCAGCATGACGCTGGCAAGCATCAGGCTGTGAGCTGTATTGTTTCCGTCCCCCACGTAAGCTACCGTAAGGCCGGTAACATCTTCGTGCCGCTCGATGATGGTCATGACGTCCGCCAGTGCCTGGCAGGGGTGCTCCAGGTCCGAGAGAGCGTTGATGACCGGGATATCGGCATTCTCCGCCATGACCTCCAGGGTACGGTGGGAAAAGGTACGTGCCGCGATGGCGTTCCCGAAACGGCTCAGCACGCGGGCAACGTCCGGGACAGACTCGCGTTTACCGAGACCTACTTCTTCCGGGAGGAGGCTGATACAGTGACCGCCAAGCTGCCGCATACCGGCGTCGAAACTGACGCGGGTCCTCGTGGAAGGCTTTTCAGACATCAGGATCAGGATTTTCCCGCTGAGAAGGGTGTTCCAGCGGTCCGCTTTCATGGCGATGGCGTTGGAAACAAGCCGACGCAGTTCTTCCGGCGAAACGTCCGCCACGGATAGAAAATCTTTACTTTTCACGATGTCCTCCTGTACCGTGACCAGTATAGCATGAAAATGCGGGACGATGACAGAGTATTTCAATGCAGACATGCCGCCTTCTGGTTAGAGGAGGTCTCAGAGCCCGCCGGGCGGCCGTGACGGCGGTCCCCTGGGAATAGCCGGAATGCTGTGTTTTGTGCCGGATGAGACATACCCTTGACACCCGGCAAGAGCATTACTATGATGCAAGAACGGGGGTAACGATGACAGAAAACGAAAAATTCACCATAAAAGGGTCCGAGGTTGTTGAAAAGATAAAGCAGCTTATCCATGCAGGGAACATACGCCGCGTCCGCCTCATCCATGACGGCCGGACCATCATAGAAGTTCCTCTGACCGTCGGAGCGCCGGTGGCGGTCATCGGCATCGTGTGGATGCCGGTGCTGGCGGCTATCGGGGCCGCGGCGGCGCTCCTCACCGAATGCACGCTGGAAGTCGAAAAGATAACCGAATAATGAGAAAACGCCATGCCGCAGCTTGTCAAGGGCGGTAAGTGGATATTCGGGCTGACCGAGGTCGGGCATACGGGGCGTATCGCGGTCCCGCCGGACGCGGCGGAAGAATACGGCTTTTCTCCGGGCGACCGTCTTATTACCATGAGCGCCAGCCGGTCTTCTGGAGGTTTCGTGCTGACGAGCCTCGCTCTGCTCGCGAAAACCGGCTTCGATGCGCTATATCACCAGGCAATGAGTCTTGCCGGCAAGGAACAGGAAGCTGTAAAAACCGGCAGCCGGTGGCTGGCGGCAACCGACCTGCGGCCGGACCTCAGCATCAGATTGTCGCCGGATATTCTGGCAAAGTACGGCATCAACTCCGGCGATCACCTGGCGGTGGGAAGAGGAAGCTGGGCCGGGATCTCGTTCCTGGTCCGCGGTCCTATACTGGAAGAGTGCCGGAAACATCCGGGATTAACAGTGTTCAGGGACTCGGAGAGTACTTCGGCAGACTCGGGATGAGCGAATGCTCCATGAAGTGATGAATACTCGCTGGCTTGAACCTGATGCAGTTGAAAAGCTGCCGGCGGATATGCGGGGGAGTTACGTTCTCGTTGTGAGTCTTGAAAAGCCGCGATGTATTGCTGCCGGGAGGCTGGCTGAACGTGTATATCCGGCCGGTTGGTATGCCTACGCCGGTTCCGCGCTGGGCGGCCTGAAGCAGCGCCTCGGACGTTACGTTCGTCCGGAACGGAAACGCCGCTGGCATATCGACTATCTGTTGGAGTACGCCGAAGTCACTGGAGTGATGATTGCCGTCAGCCGGGAACGACAGGAATGCCGCCTCGCCGGTATCCTTGGTGAAAGGCTGGAGACGGTGAGGGGGTTTGGCAGCAGTGACTGCCTCTGCTCCGGCCATCTCTTCTACCATCGGGAAGAAAGGAAGATACGGGAAGCGGTTGCTTCCGCATTCGATTACGTGGAGGCAAGCGCCAGGGCTTAAACCATCAGAAGGAGAATAGACCGATGCTCGAACTGTTATTGATACGCCACGGGCAGACCGCCTGGAACGCTGAGAAAACCTTCCGCGGGCAGACGGAGATACCGCTCGACGAGACCGGCCGGCGCCAGGCAGAACTACTGGCCGGCTACCTTCAGGACGAAAAAATCGATTTCATTTATACCAGCCCGCTGCAGCGCGCCGTGGCAACTGCTGCGTGTATCGCAGAGGTACAGAAACTGGAAGCTGTCCCGGTAAGTAACCTCACCGATATGGACTATGGTAAATGGCAGGGCAAGAAGATAACCGAGGTCGAGCAGGAGTACCCGGAACTCTACCGGGACTGGATGGATACCCCGGAACAGATCGCCATACCCGGCGGGGAGAGTCTGGCCCAGGTCAGCGGCCGGGTGGTTCCCTTCCTTGAAGATATCGGGGCGCGGAGCGCGGAAGGAAAGATCGCCATCGTCACCCACCGGGTTGTCATCAAAGTCATTATCTGCTGGCTGCTGGAAGTTACCAATAATCGTTTCTGGAATTTCCAGGTGGATACCGGCAGCCTGACGCGTTTCAGGATCGAAGGCATACGCGCGGTGCTGACTTCAGCCAACGATACCTCCTGCCTGCGGCAGATGAAAGGTATCTGTGAGGATTTTTAACGTTACCAGGCTTTACACCGGGGGCAAGGCACGCTAAAATTGCGGGAGAGCGAATAAACGGGCAGGAGGCGCGTCCATGACGATAGAATGGTTCCGGGACCTGGTTATCGTGATTTTCGGTCTGGTTACCACTATTGCCGTTCTAGGGCTGCTCGTGATGGCGGCCATAGCCTTCTTCAAGGTCAAGTCCGTCATGGATACCGCCCAGAAGATATCCGGTGATGTACGGGACATTTCCACCTGTATCAAGGAAGAAGTCGTCAAGCCGATAGCCCAGGTGGCTGCGGTGGTGCAGGGCATACGGCAGGCAACCAGTATGTTTGGGCAGCGGAAGAAGAAGGAGGACTGAGATGGCAGGAAAAAGCTCCGGCTCTTTCAGCGGGGGGTTCATCATCGGTATGTGTGCCGGGCTTGCCGTCGGCTTCCTGTACGCGCCGTCCACCGGTAAAGAATTACGTGAGAGGTTGAGGCAGAAAGCCGGCGAAATAAAGGAAATGGCTTCGGATCGGATCGAACAGACCCGTGCAGCCGCTGCTGAAGCCGGCAGAAAAGTGCGTGAGAGATTGACTGATCAGTAGTAGCAAAAGCGACTGATGCAACCGGCAAGACCGGCCCTGAAAGCGTGGTGAAACCGGAATAATTGACTGAATTCTTTACGAAATACCGGCGCGGTGTATCGGTGGTACTGCTCATAGCAGCGGTGGCCCTCATTATCTGGCTGCTGTACTGGTTGAGGATGTTCATCCTGCCGTTCGCTATCGGGCTCGTGTTCGCTTACCTCCTCAGACCGGTGGTGCGATGGCTGGAGAGACATTTACCGCCGCGGAACAAATGGCCGAAGTTCCGGCGCATCATGGCGGTGCTGATCTCTTTCCTGATGCTGCTGATACTCATATCCGGCTTCGTTTACCTCATTGCTTCCGCTGTTATGGACGCTGCGGTCGAGTTGGTCGACAGCGCTCCTTACTTCCTCAGCCAGAGTATCTACCAGGTACAACAATGGATAGATAACATTCTTGCCGCGCTGCCGAATGAAATGCGGGCTTCACTCTCCGGCGAGGCAATCGGGACCGGCTTCGATATCGGCCAGGCTATCTCCGCTTTCCTGAGGAATTCGGTTCCTTCTATTCCCGGTACCCTCAATTTCCTGCTCGGCTTTGCCGTGCTGCCGTTCTTCCTCTTTTATGTCCTCAAGGACATGGAGCTTATCAACGTCCACGTGACGACCATTTTTTCTGAAAGGGTCAACCGGCATATCAAAGCGGTCCTCGGCATCCTGGAACGGGTGCTGGGCAGGTATATCCGGGCCCAGCTCATGCTGGGACTGATCGTGGGCTACTTCACGTTCGTCGGTCTTCTCCTGCTGGATGTTCCCTTTGCCCTGGCGCTGGCACTGCTGGCCGGCGTTACCGAGCTTATCCCCACGCTCGGGCCGTGGATCGGGGGCGCTGTAGCGGCCATCGTGACGCTGGCGATGGTACCGGAAAAGACCTTCTGGGTGGTCGGCCTTTTCGTACTCATCCAGGCCCTGGAGAACAACTTCCTTGTCCCGAAGATCCAGAGTTCCTACCTTGGTATCCATCCCGCCCTGATGCTCGTACTGCTCGTGTTCGGCCTCTACATCGCTGGTTTCTGGGGTATCCTGCTCATCGGGCCGCTGACAGCGGTGCTCATCCAGATTGGAACATATGTCAAAGGCTGCATGACCGGCCAGATAATCGAGGCCGAACCGGAACGGGAACCCGCCGAAGGCGTCCTGATGCCGGACTAGCTTTTTCCCGGTATGTACGCCATCTGTTATAATTGAGACATGGAAAAACCCCTGTTAGTCTTATTTGACGGCAACGCCGTCGTGCATCGAGCCTATCACGCCTTCGGTCCCACCAAGTACCGGCAGGCGACGCCTCTCACCGTATCCAAAACGGGCGAGGTGGTCAGTGCCGTGTACGGGTTCGCCCTGATGCTCCTCAAGGTGCTTAACGATATCCATCCCACCCATTGCGCCGTCGCGTTCGACAAGAAAGGCCCGACTTTCCGCCACGACATGTTCGACGACTACAAAGCGCACCGCCCCGCTACTCCGGACGAACTCGTCGCCCAGTTCGTTCGCGTGAGAGAGATGGTCAGGGTCTTCAACATTCCCCTGTTCGAAATCGAAAAGTTCGAGGCGGACGACGTGCTGGGCACGCTGGCCCGGCAGGCCTCGGAGCAGTGCATCGATACCATTATCGTGACCGGGGACGCGGACGCGATGCAGCTCGTGACGCCCAATATCAAGGTTCTGTACCCGAAAGCGGGCAAGGCCTTCAGCGATACGACGCTGTTCGATCCCCGCGCCGTGGAAGAGAAGTTCGGTGTGCTGCCGGAGTTCGTCGCGGACTACAAGGCGCTGGTTGGCGATACATCGGATAACATCCCCGGCGTTCCCGGCATCGGGGACAAGACCGCGGTCAAGCTTATCAAGGAATTTGGGACGATCGAGGAAATCTACCGCCGGCTCGATGAAGTGCAGCCGGCAACGCTCCAGGAAAAACTGCGTGCCAACGAGGTCATTGCCCGGCAGAGCAAGGTGCTGGCAACAATCGTGACGGACGTTCCGGTGAAGCTGGAACTGCATAAGTGTGAAGCCTCCCGGTTCGACCGCGCCGCGGTGAGTGAATTGTTCCGGGAACTGGAGTTCTTCAGCCTCATCAACAAACTGCCGGAGGCAGCCGCCGGACCAGCCGAGGTCGCCGTGACCGCGGTCCCGCTGGAAGCCAATTACCATATCGTCTGCACTACTCCGGACCTGGACGACGTCGCCAACCGCCTGTCCAACGCGGGCTACTTCGCTTTCGATACCGAAACGACGGGTCTCGATCCCCAGCAGGCGAACATCGTGGGGATTTCTCTTGCTGTGGAAGAAGGAACATCGTATTACATTCCGGTCGGGCACACCTGCCTGGATGCCGTGACCCAGTTGCCGCTGGCGCAGGTCGTCGCCCGTCTCAAGCCCATCTTCGAGGACCCTTCCATAAAGAAGTATGGCCACAACGGCAAGTTCGATATGAACGTCATGGCTGGCGTAGGAATAAAAACGGCCGGGCTGGAATTCGATTCCATGATCGCGGCGTACCTGCTCGGTGAAAAGGCTCTTGGTCTCAAGCCGCTGGCCTTCGCCCGTCTCGGGATCGAGATGCTGCCGATCACCGACCTCATCGGTAAGGGCGCAAAACAGTTGACGATGGCCCAGGTGGACATTGCTTCGGCGGCCAGGTACGCTGCCGCGGACGCCGATATGACGCTGCGCTTGACCAACCTTTTCCGCCCGGAACTGGAACAGCAGGCACTGCTCAAGCTTTTCCGGGACGTGGAAATACCGCTTGTTCCCGTCCTCATGGAGATGGAACGCGCGGGCATTGCCATCGATACCATTATCCTGAAAGAGATGTCCCGCTACCTCGGCGACCAGATAGCGGGGCTGGAAAGCAACATCCACGAAGAAGCCAAACACGAGTTCAATATCAATTCCCCGGCGCAGCTCGGCAAGGTGCTCTTCGAAGAAATGCAGATACCTTCCAATAAACGCGGCGGCAAGTATTCCACGGAAGCGGGCGTCCTCGAATTCCTCCGCCCGCAGTACCCGGTCTGCGGGCTTATCCTCGAATATCGCCAGTTGACCAAGATAAAGTCGACGTACATCGATACGCTGCCGGCCATGGTCAATCCGAAAACCGGGCGCATTCACACCTGCTTCAACCAGTGCCGTACGGCCACCGGGCGGCTTTCTTCCACGGACCCCAACTTGCAGAACATCCCGGTGCGCGGCGAACTCGGCGGACAGGTACGCCAGGCGTTCATTGCACCGGCGGGGACGCTCCTGCTCGGCGGCGATTATTCCCAGATAGACCTCCGGGCGCTGGCCCATCTCTCAAAAGATCCAACGCTGCTCGATGCTTTCCGCAATGACGAGGACATTCACGCCGCCACGGCGTCTCTCCTGTTCAACCTGCCCCGGAACGAGATTACGAAAGACCAGCGCCGGTTTGCCAAGACGGTGAACTTCGGTGTGATCTACGGCATGAGTGAATACGGTCTCCAGCAGGCCACGGAGCTTTCCCGCGAAGAAGCCGGCAAGTTCATCAAGGCCTATTTTGAGAAGTACCCCGGCGTCACGAAATACCTGGAAGCGACCAGGGAAAAAGCCCGCCGGGAAGGATACGTGGAGACCTTCCTGGGTCGTCGCCGGCACATTCCGGACATCAACGCCGCCAACCGCCTCGTACGTGAAGCTGCCGAGCGCATGGCCATCAACATGCCGGTACAGGGCACCTCCGCGGACATCATCAAGGTGGCGATGATCGATCTCCACCGGGAAATGCCGAAACGCGGCCTGAAGAGCCGCATGCTGCTCCAGGTCCATGACGAACTCGTCTTCGAGGTACCGGAAGAAGAGATGGACGAGATGAAGAAACTCGTCTGCGATGTCATGGAGAACGCCGTAAAGCTGGACGTCCCTGTCAAGGTTGACACCAAGTCCGGTAAAAACTGGGGCGAGATGAAATAGGGCGGTGGGATATGGTGTGAATCCATCCCAGCCTCCTTTTCCGAAAGGGAGGCGATAGTCCCGGATTAGCTGTGATTGATCGCCGGGAACGAACGATTGTCTCTTTTTCGTAAACAGGGATCAAGAGGGACTTAGTTCAGGTAAGTTGACGTAGTAACGAGGTAATCTATGCCCGAACTCCCGGAAGTAGAAACCATCAAACAAGAGCTTACGCCGTACGTGGTCGGGAGGATCATCACCGGCGTCACGTTGTTCTGGGACCGCATCGTGCGGCGGCCTTCGCCGGAGGAATTCAAAACCGGGGTCATCGGGCGCAAAATAGTCGACCTCTCCCGTCGCGGCAAATACCTCTTCTTCCACCTGGACGACGGCCATGTCCTCGTTATGCACATGAAGATGACTGGCTCGCTTATCGTTGATCCCAAGGACGACCGTTTCACCCGCGCCATCCTGGACCTTGATAACGGCTCCAGGCTGCATTTCTGGGACCCGCGCAAGTTCGGGGTGATGTGGCTGGACGGCGATTGCGATCCCGTCCTGGCCAAGCTCGGTCCGGAGCCGCTCGATGAGGATTTCACGCCAGAAACACTGGCTTCCATCCTGAAAGGACGTACCGCTCCGGTCAAGCCAGTACTGCTCGACCAGGCGCTTATTGCCGGCATTGGCAACATGTATGCTGATGAAGCCCTTTTCGATGCGAAAATCCACCCGGAGCGTATCGCAGGGAGTCTGACTCGTGCGGAGACCACACGGCTTCATGCATCCATCATCCGGGCGCTCCAGAAAGCGCTGGTGCTCAAGGGTGCCAGCGTCCGTAACTATATAAGGCCGGACGGTACCGCCGGGACCGCACATGATGAGTTCAATGTTGCGCACGGTACCGGCAAGAACTGCCCGCGCTGCAAGACCGCCATCAAGCGCATCGTGGTCAGGGGCAGGGGAACATACTTCTGCCCGAAGTGCCAGAAGAAAAGATAGCCGGTTACGTCATCACATCTGCTTCGGCGGCCTTTTTACACCTGAGCCACAGTACGATAACCGTCAATATTACAGCTACTGCCGCGATGTACATTTCCGTCCCGAAAGAATTGAGAATGCCCCGCTGGAGTAGGATGACGGAATAGTTCAATATCCCGTGGGCAAACGCTGCCAGCAGGTAGAACTGCCAGCCCCAGCCGCGGCCAAGGCCGTAGCCGGCCAGTGCGGAAGCAGCGATGTGGAAACCAATGGAAAAGAACCTCTCCCAGAACCCGTAAAGCGCCGGAAAGCCGAGACTGCCGATGAGGTCGGTGTTCCAGCCGGCGGCAAAGGTGCTATTGAAAACCCAGACCGCCTCGAAGATGCCGAACCCCGCCCCGGCCACCGCCCCGGCGATAAGCCCGGTACGGGCACTGAAACCCTCCGGCCACCGCCAGCGATAGAAAATGACCGGCACGAGTTTGAAGGCTTCCTGGACGATACCGCTCAGCAGGATGTAGGGAACGGCTGCCAGGAGTATCCAGTGATTGATGACGAGCGGCGGCCAGAAATGGAGCAGCAACTCGTTCCACCAGGTCTGTAACGGTACCTGGACGAAAGCTATTCCAGTCCAGGTCAGAAAAGCGCTGACGACCCCCACTGCCCAGAGCCAGGGACGGCTGAGGAGTGGCGGGCGATAGGCAGCCAGCCAGATCGCCCCGAATGCCAGCCCCAGCCCGATTGACAAGAGGATGAGGTGCCATCCGAGTCCGGGGAACCGGAACGCGGACTCGAACAGGGAAACCATCTGCTGCCAGAGGCTCATATGACCTCCTTTTTCCTGTCGCCGTAGTGCCTATACAGGGCAGCTATTCGAAGAACTGCCCGACGACGAGGTGCTCCTGATTAAATACCATCAGGAGGCCGATGGTCGCTTTGGTAAATTCCGCTTTGTAATGGACGCGAATGTAGCCTTCAAGGATTTCCCAGCTCTGATACGTCGCCGAAACGAACTCACCCACCTGGCTGGTTACCTGAGTTGTCAGCGTGTCGAAGGCGTCCTCGGTGATGGCGGCTTTGAATTCATCGTTGGCACTGGTAACATATTTGTCAAAATCGTCTTCGGTTATAGCTTCCATCATCGATGTCGCAGCGGGGTCGGCAAATGCCCGTACCTCGGCCTCGGTGAGGGCCTGGGATGTAGGTGTCGTTGCCGTGGTTGTTGTGGTCGTGGTGGTGGTTGTGGCGGTGGTTGTGCTTGTAGACGTTGTTGTTTCGTCTCCCGAACATGCCCAGATGCTGGAGGCAATAAGAAGCGCCAACAAAATAACGATTATTGTTTTCATCACAGGTTTCATCCCTGGGTCCTTTCTACTGGAAGAATGGAGTATAAATGTTGTATCAGTTTTTTTGGAGTTCTCGGTCGGTATGGGCGCTCGTTTCCTGGCAGACATAACCATCCAGTCAACTACAGGCAAGTGCCGAGTAGTCCATTATTTGCTGGTAGGGTGGTCAGGGAGCCTTGAAACGGGCTGGGGCCAACCCCCGGTTCTGCGCAGTCCCGTCCCCGGAGCGTATGCTTCCGTTCCGCGACTCAGCGGGGACTAGGTAAAATTACCGGAGCCGGAAACGTGATAGACGTACCGGGGAGGCAGGCTGGTAACGGCGCGGTTCACCCTCTTTTTCAGGCTGCACCGGCAGCGGCGGCCGTCTTCGATCTCGATGATGTAACCCGGTCCGTCCTTGATCTTGACATAATCTATCATGGTCAGCTCGCCCCACCACCTGCCGTCCGTGTCGTTCTTTATCTCGTAGTTGATCCCGCCGATGAGCGATTCATCATGGGACTGGTACAGTTTACCTGTTGCCACTTGCGTCTCCCCTTTCAATAAGCGCTAGGTTGTTCCGGTGGACTACTTCAGGGCCGTAATCATAGGCCAGGAGGCCGGCGATCTTGTCCGAGTGCAGGCCTTTGATGGTGCCGATATCCGTACAGTTGTAGTTGACGATGCCGCATCCAAGCTGGTTACCCTCAGTATCCAGGATGGCGACGATATCGCCGCGGTTGTACTTGCCATCCGTTGCGACGATGCCTGCCGCCAGCAGGCTGCGTTTTTCCTGTTTGAGCGCCCGCGTGGCGCCGTCATCGATGGTGATGCTCCCGCGCGTGCAGAGCCCGGACACCATCCAGCGTTCGCGGCTTTCCAGGTCTTCCCGCACCGGCAGGAACCTCGTACCGATGGATTCTCCCGCTGCCAGGCGGGGAATGACGTCCCGCTCGAAGCCGTTGGCGATAACCACGTTGATGCCGGAAGCGGTGGCCAGCTTGGCGGCTTCCAGCTTGGTGATCATGCCCCCGGTCCCCACGTTGCTGCGGGTAGCGGCGCCCATTTTCTTGACGGAGGCGTCTACCCGAGCGACCACCGGCACCAGTTTGGCGTCCGGGTTGCGAGACGGGTCGGCGTCATAGAGGCCGTCGATGTCGGTGAGCATGATGAGGAGGTCGGCATCGACGAGGTTGGCGACCATGGCCGACAGGTTGTCGTTATCGCCGAACTTGAATTCCTTGATTTCGTCGATGGATACGATATCGTTCTCGTTGACGATGCAGACGACCTTGAGGTCCATGAGCGCCAGCAGGGTATTACGGGCGTTCAGGTAGCCGGCGCGGTCGAAGAGGTCCCGCTTCGTCAGCAATGCCTGCGCGACGGTGATGCTGTGCCGCTCGAAGAGGTGCTCATACGTGTTCATCAGGCGGCTCTGGCCCACGGCCGCCAGCACCTGCTTGTAAGGGATGCCTCGTATCTTCCGGCTGATGCCGAGTTTCTGGCGGCCGGAGGTTATGGCCCCGGAGGAGACGACGATGACCTGGGCGCCCCGGCTGTGCAGGTGGGCTATCTGGTCCGTGAGCCCGGCGATGACGCCGAGGTTGAGTAGCTTGTCGCTCCCGGCAACGAGGTGGGTACCCAGTTTGACGACGATACGGCGGTAGACGAGGTCCGGTTCAGAGGTTTTGCGGATTTTTTTGTTCTTTTCCATATGTTGATTCGTTTCATTATAGCAAGCGTGACGGAGTTGAACAAGAAGGGTTACCTCCATTATGCTTATCATGGTTCCTCCATGTATGATGAAAATACCATGCAGAAGAGTACTTTCGTCCCGATAGTTTCGGTGATAACATTCACCGGCTTTCTGGATACCCACCTGTTAATCCCTGTTATGGCGCTGTTCGCCAGCGAACTCGGCTTGGGAGTGGGTATCGTGGGGGTCATCGTCGGGCTCTATTCCATCATCAATACACCGGCTAACATCGTCTTCGGCAGGCTGGTGGACCGGCTTGGGGCGAAACCCCTGCTTATTTCCGGGCTGCTGCTTGACGCCGCCGCCATGTTTCTCTACGCGCTCGTCAGCCTGCCGTGGCACCTCGGCCTGGTGAGGGTGCTGCACGGGCTTTCCGGCGGCATCGTGGGGCCGGCGTCCATGTCCGCCATGACCGGCGAAGGGGACAAGCGCAGCCATGGCCGGACGATGTCAGCCTATGGCATGGCGCTGGCGGCGGCGACCCTGGTCGGGTACGGACTGGGCGGCTGGCTGGCCTCCGGCTTCGGGTTTGACAGCGTGTTCCTGACTGGCGGCGGCTTGCTGGTGGTGGGAACGGTGCTTGCCTTTTTCCTCCCGTCCCGCTCGACGCCGGCGGTTTCAGTCAGCTCAGGCAGCAAGACCTGGCCTCAAATATCCGGGTTGTTGAAGCGGAGAACGCTCATCGGGCCGTACGCCACGGTCTTTGCGCAGTATTTTTCCCTCGGCGGCGTGGTGACGCTGCTGCCCCTCTATGTCAGGGGCCTCGGCCTGGAAGCGGTCAATACCGGCATGTCCATGGCGGCTTTTTCCGTCATGTTCCTGCTTGTCCAGATACCCATCGGCCGCAGGAGGACGGGAATCAACAAATCCCTGTTGACGGTGATCGGCCTCCTGCTGGGCATGGCGGCTTTGCTCCTCCTCCCGTTCGCCGGGGCGTTCGCGTTCATTGCCCTGTGCCTGGCGTTGTACGGGATAGCCCATGGCCTCATGTTCCCGTCCATTTCCGCAATGGTGGCGGAGAACACCGCGCCGGAGGAACGCGGTTTGGGGACCGGCATCTTTCACGCGCTGCTGACCGGCGGCGTGGCGGCCGGCGCGCCGGTGATGGGATGGATCGGCGGGTATATCGGGCTGGCATGGGGCCTGGCGGCCAGTTCCGGGATACTGCTGATGGCGCTTGGTGTTATGGTTTTGGTTCTCAGGCGTAGATAGCCTTGAGAGTATGCTACAATGCAAGAGGAATAGGGCCGCCCTATATTTGAGGGGCGAGCCCCATACGTGTTTGGAGAAAAACACATGACGGACCTGAGTGGCCTGCTCGCCCTGAGCGTCAAGAACAGGGAAATTCAGCGCATTGTTACCCTGCTGAAGCAGCGGGAGGAGCTATCGGCCGTTGCGCCGGGATCAGCACGGGCCTACCTGTCCGCTGTCCTGTACCGGGCGCTGGGTCGTCCCGTCCTGTTCCTGACCTCCCAGCCGGAGCACGCCCGTTCCTTCTCCGAACAACTCCAGACCTGGCTCCCTTCCGGCGATATCATGCTGTTCCCGGAACCGGACATGCTCCCCTACGAGCGCATGGCCTCGGACGCGGCTACGGAAACCGACCGTCTCCGCGTGCTGGAAGCGCTGGAAAAAGGCAACCCGCTGGTAGTGACTTCTATACCCGCGCTGGTTTCCCGGACCATCGACGCGAGCGCCTTCCGCGACAACGTCCAATCGGTCCGGCTCGGAATGGACATCCGACCGTTCGACCTGCTTACCGGGTTAGAAAAGCTCGGTTACCGGGCGGAGAACGTCGTGGAATTGCCGGGCATGATGAGCCACCGCGGAGGTATCATCGACATCTGGCCGGCCACCCACGACCTCCCGGTGCGGCTGGAATTTTTCGGCGATACCATCGACAGCATCCGCCGGTTCGATCCCGATACCCAACGCTCGAATGAGACCATCGGCTCCGTGGGCATTGGCCCGGCCACGGAACTCCTCGCCATGAAGTCCGCCGGGGAAGGACACGTGGAATCCGTCCAGGAAAAGCTGGACCTCTCCGGCTGCACCCGGGAGACCGTCGAGCAGTACCGGACCGACTTCGTCGAACTCGGACAGGGTAAGCTTCCCCGCGAGGCGTATTTCTATGCGCCCCTGTTCAGCCACGGCAGCCTGCTCGATTTCCTCCCGGATGACGCCGTTATCATCTACGACGAGATTTCAGCCCTGGAACAGGCGGCGGACATGCTGGACGTCGAGGCCGAGCAGCTCCGGGCGGAGAAGATGGAACTCGGCGAACTGCCGGAAAATTTCCCGCAGCCGCATTTCACCTGGAACGAACTCCAGCCGAAGACCGCCGGTAGACCGTCTCTCCATCTGGAAGCCTGGGGCGAGGAAAGGACGCTCGATTTCAAGGCAGCGCCGTCATATCTCGGCCAGCTTCCTGCTTTTATGGACAAGACATCCGAACTGCTCGCCGCGAAGAAGCGGCTCATCGTGGTCAGCCACCAGGCCGACCGCCTCGCGGATTTACTGGAAGACAGGAACATCATCGCCGTGCCGGTGGAGACCGTAGCCCAGCCGCCTGGGCCGGGATCGATGGTCCTCGTGCGCGGTTCGCTGCCGGAAGGCTGGGTGCTGAACGATGACACGTACCTGTTCTCGGACGCGGAGATATTCGGCTTCGTCAAGCAGCGTCGGCTCGTCAGGAAACGCCCGGCGCCTAAGCACAAACTGACCGTCGAACTCATTCCCGGCGAGTATGTCGTCCATATCGAGCACGGCATCGGTAAGTTCGAGGGCGTCAAGACGATGTCCAGCGCCGGCACGGACAAGGAATTCCTCGTCATCGAATACGCCGCCGGGGACACCCTCTACGTGCCGACGGACCAGATCGACCGCGTGGACAGGTACGTGGGTTCCGGCGAGAAAACACCGGTGCTGAGCCGCCTGGGCACGCAGGAATGGATAAAAACGCGGCAGAAAGCCAAGGACGCGGCGTCCGTTCTTGCTAAAGAACTTATCTCCCTCTATGCGGCCCGGGAAATCGTCAAGGGGCATTCCTTCGGGAATGACACCGTCTGGCAGCAGGAACTGGAGGCGGCTTTCCCGTACGTCGAGACCCACGACCAGGCCGTAGCGATACAGGACGTCAAGGAAGACATGGAGCGGGACCGGCCCATGGACCGGCTCGTCTGCGGGGATGTGGGCTATGGCAAGACGGAGGTGGCGGTACGGGCGGCTTTCAAGGCGGTCATGGATGGCTGCCAGGTGGCGGTGCTCGTGCCGACCACCGTACTGGCGCAGCAGCACTATACCACGTTCGCGGAACGTCTGGCGGCTTTCCCGGTCAAGGTGGAAATGCTGAGCCGGTTCCGCACGCCGCACGACCAGCGGCGGGTCATCGACGCCCTGGGGAAAGGCGGCGTGGATATCTGCATCGGCACGCACCGGCTGCTCCAGAAGGACGTCCGGTTCAAGGACCTGGGACTGCTCGTCATCGACGAGGAGCAGCGTTTCGGGGTGAACCACAAAGAACACTTCAAGCAGCTCCGGCAGGAGATAGACGTCCTGACACTGAGCGCCACACCGATACCCCGCACCCTGCACATGTCGCTGGCTGGCGTGAGGGACATGTCCACCATGCAGACCGCCCCCAACGAGCGCCTTCCGGTCAAGACCTATGTGGCCGAATTCAACGACCACCTGGTGCGGGAGGCCATCCTGCGGGAAATGGAGCGCAACGGGCAGGTGTTCTTCGTCCACAACCGGGTGCAGAGCATCGCCATCGTCGCCGAACATATCCGGGAACTCGTGCCGGAAGCGAAAGTGGCGGTGGGGCACGGCCAGATGCACGAAGACCACCTCGAAAAGGTCATGAGTTCGTTCAGCCGCGGCGAGGTGGACATCCTTGTCTGTACCACGATCATCGAGTCCGGCCTCGACATGCCCAACGCCAACACGCTTATCGTCAACCGGGCGGACAAGTTCGGGCTGACACAGTTGTACCAGTTGCGCGGCCGGGTGGGACGCGGCGGCAACCTGGCGTATGCCTATTTTCTCTATGACAAGGGGCGGCGACTGACGGACATCGCCCGGAAGCGACTGCAGACCATTTATGAGGCCACCGAACTCGGCGCGGGTTTCAGCATCGCCATGAAAGACCTGGAGATACGCGGCGCCGGTTCCATCCTCGGGCATCGACAGAGCGGCCACATCACGGCGGTGGGGTTCGCGCTCTACACGAGGCTCCTGGCGGAAGCAGTTGAAGAGCAGAAAGCCCTCAACGAAGGCCGTCCCAGGCCGCAGCCCCGGCTGCCGGCGCCGTCCGTCGACCTGCCGCTGGACGCTTACATCCCGGAGGACTACGTGGCGGACGTGGAAACGCGGCTGGAGATTTACCGGAAGCTCGCCGATGCGGATGCCCCGGAAGACCTCGACGAATTGACGAAAGAGTGCGAAGACCGCTTCGGGCCGCTGCCGAAGGTGGTGGAAAACCTGTATTATGCCGTCAAGCTCAAGTGGCTTGGCGCCAGGGCGGGGATAGAGAGCATCGGTACGGAAGACGGGATGATCGTGATACGGCGCTTCACCGGTCTGCCCTTCGATGTCATGAAGTTCACCGGCATGCTGCGGGACGGCATCACGGTAGGGAGGACGCAGGTCCGCGTGGACTACCGGAAGCTGGGGAACCAGTGGCGGACGGCTCTGGAAGGGGTTATACGGGGGTTGTTGACGTGAGAAACTTATGTTTTGAGAATTACCGCGTGCTGCGAGGTGAAACGCATCGTTAAATCCTGCTCGGTCCCCCTTTGCGAAAGTGGGACGACCCATCTTGCACCATTCAGTAAATCCGCTCCGGGATGCCGGAAAGGGATCGGGTGAGTCTCATAGGGTGGGTGCAGCGAAGCGTAAACCGCCTTTCATCCGGTGTACGTGGTGGGTGGCGTCTCGACTGTCGTCTTCGACTCTACCCACCCTGCGGCTTCTCAGCATACCAACTCCGGGTCTCTCCCGTATGCTATAATTTGTTTGAAAAGGGAAGGTAAGGGGTATGACAAGAAGATACAGAGTGGTCCTTGAACCCAATGAGCTTGGCGGCTACACCGTCCATGTTCCGCTGCTTCCCGGCTGCATCAGCGAAGGGGACACGCGGGAAGAAGCTCTAAGCAATATCAAAGAAGCAATAGAAGGCTATATCGAAAGCCTTATCGATGACGGCGAACCGGTGCCTGATGAGGGTAGCGTGGAAGAAGCAGTCATCGAGGTAACGGCTTGAAACTGCCACGTGCCAGCGGGAAAGAAACCATCGAAGCCCTTGTTAGAGCGGGATTCCACATCCACCGGATACACGGCAGTCACTACATTCTCAAGCATTCTGTCAACAACCGCAGGGTCACTGTTCCGTATCATCGCCATGAGTTGGCACCGGCTACTCTGCGCTCGATACTCGCTCAGGCGGGAATTTCCAGAGAGACATTCACAGAATATTTGTAGCTTTCGTCCAGATCCCCCTCGGTCCCCTTTTACGAAAATGGGACGACCTATCCTGCACCATTTCATAATTCTGCTCCGGGGATGCCAAAAAAGCTTTTCAGGGCCCGTTTCCATCACCATATCTTAAGGAACCATGACATAATATGGTAAAATAGCGGGAGAAACGGGAGGATATCATGGCGGAAACGATCGTTGAAACCCGGCGAATTGCACTGTTGATCGATGGCGACAATGCCCAGGCTGTACTAGTGGAGAAGATCATCGCCGAGGTCAGCAAATACGGCATCATCTCCGTGCGCCGTATCTACGGAGACTGGACGACCCCCCAGATGAACTCCTGGAAAGAGGTCCTCAATGCTCATGCCATCCAGCCCATGCAGCAGTTCCGCTACACCGTGGGCAAGAACGCCACGGACAGCGCCCTCATCATCGACGCCATGGACATCCTCCATGATGGCTACGTCAACGGTTTCGCCATCGTCTCCAGTGATTCCGACTACACCCGCCTCGCCACCCGCATACGGGAAAAGGGCTTTTTCGTGCTGGGAATCGGCAAGCTGACCACGCCCAAGGCTTTCGTCAACGCCTGCGAGATATTCGTTTACACGGAAAATCTCGTGGAAGAGACGAAAAAGAAGCCGATCCCCCGTACCGGGGACGAAGCTCATGTCAAGGCTGAACCCGCTGATGTTGTCCCGCTCCTGAAATCGGCGATCGATTCGGTACAGCAGGACGGTGGGTGGGCATCTCTCGGCAGCATCGGTCAGCGGCTGCACCAGCTGGACCCAGGTTTCGACTCCCGGACCTACGGCTACCGGCTGCTTTCACAGCTCATCAAGGCCCACAAAGACGTCTTTGAAATCAACGAAAAGAAAAGCCGGGGAGGCCCGTCCCAGATACACATCAAGATCAAGGAAGAAGAACCGGAGAAGAAACCCAAGCCCCGGCGACGGCGCAGGACAAAGAAACCCGAAGAGCAGCAGGTCTCCCAGAGTGGGTAAAGTTTAGTGTAGCTCCGCCGTTGAATTTCCCTCGGTCCCCCTTTTACGAAAGTGGGATGATTTGATATACATAATTCCACCAATCCGCTCCGGGATGCCGTTGAGGGCACGGATGCCTGGTCCAGTGGTATCATGCTCTCCGTGAGTGTCTTGATTCCTTTTAATGGCTTCCATTAAGATTGATAATGAAACATACCATCACGTAAAGGAGTAGACATAACCTGCCATGATCGTCGAGATGAAATCGGGCGCCCCCACCCAGGAAGTCGATGACGTCGTCGCCAAAGCGAAGTCGCTCGGTCTGAACGTCCAGCTTAACATCGGTACGGACAAGACCGTGGTCGCGATACTCGGTCACAACACCGGCCAGGTACCCACGGAGTTCTTTGCCGTGCTGCCCGGCGTCGAGAGCGTGACCCGCATCATGAAACCCTACAAGCTCGCCTCGCGGGACTTCCGCCCGAAGGATACGGTGGTCGATTGCGGCGGGGTGAAAATCGGCGGACAGAAGATCGTTGTCATCGCCGGCCCCTGCGCCGTGGAGAGCGAGGAGCAGCTCATGAAAGCGGCTACCATCGTCAAGAACGCCGGCGCCACGATACTCCGCGGCGGTGCCTTCAAACCGAGGACATCTCCATTCAGTTTCCAGGGACTCCAGAAACAGGGGCTGGAACTGCTCGCCCGGGCCAGGGGAGAATTTGGCTTGCCCGTCGTGACGGAGGTCGTCAATCCGCAGGATGTTGACCTCGTCTCGACCTACGCGGACATGCTCCAGATCGGCTCCCGCAACATGCAGAACTATGCTCTCCTGACCGCTGCCGGCAAGAGCAAGAAGCCGGTCGTGCTGAAGCGTGGCTTCTCCAATACCATTACGGAATGGCTGCTCGCCGCTGATTACCTGCTGGCGGAAGGCGCCAACAAGGCCGTCCTCTGCGAGCGCGGCATCCGCACGTTCGAGGACTCCATCCGCTTCTCCCTGGATATTACCGCCGTACCGGTGCTCAAGAAGAGCAGCCACCTGCCGGTCATCGTCGATCCCAGTCATTCCGCGGGGCACTATTCCCTGGTTCCGGCCATCGCCAAGGCGGCCGTCGCGGCCGGGGCGGACGGTCTCATCGTTGAAGTGCATCCCAATCCCAAGGAAGCCCTGGTTGACGGACTGCAGTCGCTGACGCCATCGGATTTCGCCCGCCTCATGGATGAACTGCGGACGATAGCTGCTTCCATCGGTCGGAGCATCTAGGTAGAAGAAAGAATAGAGATCAGAAATCAGAGACTGTCAGTGAAGAACGAGCGGTTTACCGTCCAGTCCGATGATATCCTCATAGCCGGTCATCTCCTCACACAGGATGATGGAGAAAGGCGTCCGTTGCTCGTACTGTGCCATGGCGCGCCGTCCGGAGCTCCGCCGGAACCGGGCGACGGCGGCTACCCGGAACTGGCGCAGAAGCTCCACGGGTGGGGATACGCCGTTGCCTGGTTCAATTTTCGCGGGACGGGGGAAAGCGGTGGGAATATCGATTTCCTTGGCTGGACCCGCGACCTTCGAGCGGTGCTGGATTTTCTTCTGAACAAGGGCGGTTTCAATAAAGATCGGGTCTTCCTGGTCGGATTTTCTGCTGGAGCGGCCACGACCATCTACATCGCCGCGTGGGACAGCCGCGTGACGGGCCTCGTGTCCTGTTCCTGCCCGGCGGATTTCAGCCTGTTCCTGGACCGGGACCCGGTTTCAATCATAGACCGCTACCGGCAGATCGGCGCCATTCGCGAGAGGGATTTTCCCCCATCGGAGGAAGAGTGGTTCAGGGGCCTCCTGGAGATGACTCCGGTAGAACATGTCGGCAGGGTTTCGCCCCGCCCCCTCCTCCTCATCCACGGTACGGATGACAAAACCGTACCGGTCGCCCACGCTCACCGGCTTTACGAAGCCGCCGGACAGCCGAAAGATCTGGTTTTATTGGAAGGTCTCGGCCACCGGCTACGGCGGGATGAAGGATTTTTGAGAAAAATTACTACCTGGCTGGATGTAAAAACCGGGAAAACTGAGTGTGCGTCCGATTGACCGCACACTGGCTGATGCCGTATACTGAAATTGTAGAGGTCCTTTCACAAGACATGGTAAAGGCAGGGTAATCTTGCACGAGTCTTGCGGTGTTTTCGGGATGTTTTCCCGTCACGTCGATGTAGCCCGCTTAGCATTTTTCGCACTCTTCGCTCTCCAGCATCGAGGCCAGGAAAGCTCCGGTATAGCTACCGGGGACGGCCAGAAAATCCGTTTATTTACCGGGATGGGTCGTGTTTCCAGCGTCTTCACGGAAGAATCCCTCAGCGTCCTGACCGGTCATATCGCCATCGGCCACAACCGTTATTCTACCTCCGGCTCAAGCCGGGTTTCCAATGCTCAACCCATCGTGGTCGGGAATGGTGTCCGCACCATGGCGATCGCTCATAACGGCAACGTTATCAACGCTGCCCGTCTCCACGAGGAACTGAGGGAAAAAGGTTACCGCTTCAACGGCGGGACCGATACCGAGGTCATCGCCAATCTCATTCTTTCCGCTACGGAACCGGACTGGGTTGGCAAGATACGCTACGCTATGCGCCGCCTGCAGGGCGCCTATTCCATCGTCCTGCTGACACCGAACAAGCTGTTTGCCTTCCGTGATCCCTTCGGCGTGCGGCCGCTCTGCATGGGCACGCTGGATAATGGATGGGTCATAGCCTCGGAAACGTGCGCGCTGGACCACATCGGGGCTGATTTTTTGAAGGAAATACAGCCGGGAGAGATCGTCAGCATCGATGACAACGGTGTGCAGAGCTATCCCGGCGGCTCGCACCGCAAAGGCCTCTGCATTTTCGAGCATATCTATTTCGCCCGCCCTGACAGTGTTATCAACGGGCGATTGCTGTACCAGGCTCGCCAGGCCATGGGCGCCGGCCTTGCCCGCGAGCACCCCGTGGATGCGGATGTCGTCATGGGTGTGCCGGATTCCGCCACCGCCGCCGGTATGGGGTACGCCAGCGAGTCCGGCATTCCGGTCATCGAAGGCCTTATCAAGAACCGTTACGTGGGCCGTACCTTCATCGAGCCGGACCAGCGCCTCCGCGACCTCGGGGTGAAGATGAAGTTCAACCCACTGCCTCAACTATTGGACGGCAAGCGGCTCGTTGTCGTGGATGACAGCATCGTCCGCGGCACGACCACACCCAGCGTCATCAAGATATTGCGCAAGGCGGGCGCGAAGGAAGTTCACCTCCGTATCTGCGCGCCGCCCATCAAGTACCCTTGTTTCTTCGGGGTGGATATGGCCACCCGCCGGGAACTCATCGCCGCCCAGAAATCCATTGAGGAGATTCGCCAGTTCATCGGCGCCGATTCACTCGGTTATCTGAGCGTGGATGGACTCATCAATGCGGTTGGCCAGCCGCGGGAAGACTTCTGCACGGCCTGTTTCACCGGGGATTATCCGATACCGGTCCAGCTCGAAATGGATAAGCTGGCGCTGGAGACCATGGCTACGCCTTTTCAGGGTGACTTCTGCGAGCGCATCGACGAGCACGCACTCTAGGCCTGGCGCAGCATCCTGACCATTTCCTTGAGGCCCGGTGTTTTACCGTACATCAGCAGGAATACCCTGAATATCTTGGCCGCCAGCCAGAGCCCGCCGATGATCCCGAGAACGAGCAGCGAACCGCTCGCGATGTATTCCCACAATGCGATATTCCCTGTCCCCATTCGAATGAACACGGACATGGGCGCCGTGACCGGGATAAGCGTCAGCACGGTGTTGACGACATGGTTCGGGTTGTCCTGCATGAAGATGAACGAGATATAGAACGGCAGTATGGCCGGCAGGACGATAATGACGGAAAGCTGCGAGCCTTCTTTGGCGGTGGATGTTACCGCGCCGATGCCCGCCATCACGACCGCGAAGAACAGGTAGCCCAGGATGTAATAGACGAACCCGATGACGAGGATGTTCTGCGGTATCTGTATTTCCGAGAAGAACCCGCCGATGGATGATGACGCCAGCCTCACGATGAATAACGAGGAGAACAGCCAGAAGACCATCTGGAGCAGCCCGGCGCCGCCCAGCCCCAGCACCTTGCCGATGAGCAGCTGCTGTGGCGAGACCGAGGACAGGAGTATCTCCATCACCCGGTTCTCTTTTTCTTCTCCGAGGCCCTGGAGCAGGTAGCCGGAGGCGGACATGATGGTGATGATGAGCAGGAAGCCGAATATCATCGGGAAGACGAAAGCCTGGAAGCCGCCCTGGTCATCGGCGACCTGGCCGCGCTCATCGAGCCGCACGCTCTGTACCCCGAGCGGGTTCTTGGCCCTTTCTACGATCTCCGGCCCGGCCTGGCCCTCCAGGAGATTGTCCAGCAGGAAAGATCGCACTGCATTATAGGCATCACCTGAGATTTCCAGTTCCTTTTCGGTCAGGAAGCGGACCACCATCCCGGTCTCGAGGTATGTCTCCGGTATGACATAGTATTCTTCGATTTCTCCGGCGGTCAGCGCCTGATTGGCGGTTTCCGGCGCCGGGTACGCTTCGAACTCTGTCAGCCCATAGTCCCCGGAATAATTCGTGATCAGTCCGGACTGGTCCACCACCCCTATCTTCGAGACTTCCTCCGGTTCTTCGGATGTGCCCAGTACCTGGGTCAACTGGAAGATACCGATGGCTGCCAGCGCGATGAGCGGGAACAGCACCGCCATGATGATAAAACCCTTGCGGGAAATCGTCTGGATAAACTCGTGCCGGAGAATGTAGAGGACCTTATTCATCTCGGCTGCCAACCACCTCCAGGAAAATATCATGCAGGGGCGGCGTGGAAACCTCGTACCGGTTCACGATCACGCCCTGTCTCACGATCTGCTGTAAAACCTTCTGCGGAGTAGTGCCGTCGTTGAGGATGATTTCCGTGGAGCCGCGCTCGCTTGGCTTTACAGAAACGCCTGTCATCGGTCCCAGCGTACCTTCGTAGTCAAGGAATACCGAGTTGCGCCGGTACCGGGATTTTATCTTCGCCAGGTCGCCGTAGAGCACGCCCTTGCCCTTGTTGATCATGAATACACGGTCGCACATTTCCTCGACCTCGTTCATACGGTGGGTGCTGAGGATGATGGACTTGCCTTCCTGCCGCAACTCGAAGATGATCTCCTTGAGAAGCTCTGTGTTGACGGGATCCAGGTTGGCGAACGGCTCATCCAGGATCATCAGGCGCGGTTCGTGAACGATGGTTACCATGAACTGCACGATCTGGCTCATGCCCCGGCTGAGTTCTTCTATTTTTTTGCTGGCATGGGCCTGGAAACCGACCCTTTTCAGGAGGGCCTGCGCCCGTTCGGAAGACCGCTCCCTCGTCATCCCCTTGAGGCCGCCGATGTACTCCAGCGTCTTGATGACGGTCATTTTCTTGTACAGGCCGCGTTCCTCCGGAAGGTAGCCGATGAAGCCCTTGGTCTGCTCCCGGAGGCGCTCGCCGAGCACGAGCACCGTCCCGCTGTCCGGTTTGATGATGTCCATCATCATGCGGATGGTGGTCGTCTTGCCGGCGCCGTTCGGGCCGATGAGACCGAAAACCTCGCCCGGACCAACGTCGAACGATACCCCGTCCACGACGCGGTTTGCGCCAAACGACTTGGTAATATCCTTTACTTCCAGTGAATGTTGCGGTGTCGTCATCTTTCGTTTGTTTTTGAAAGGTTGTTCATATTCTAACGGAGTCGGCGTCAGGTTGACAAGCGCATTTATACTTACGCCGGGCAATAAAGGCGTTCATCCCCGGAATATACTGTATATGAGGGGGACGGAAGGGTTCGGAACATTTCCTGCACTAGGCCGGGTTCATATACTTAACTCCCGGATGGTTTCATCACTTCCGGGTTGAAGATGCTGGCTCGCGATGCCTACCTGGGGACTCTGGCGGCCTCGGCCCTGATATCGGTGCTGCTGGCCTTCTTTTTCTGGAGGCGGATGCCGGCGCCGGGCTCCCGGACAATGATAGTTTTCATGGCTTTCACCCTGGCATGGTCGCTGGGGTATATCATCGAGGTATTTGCTGTTGACGAGGCTGACTTCCGGCTCGCCAACAACATCGAGTACATCGGCGTCGTAGGCGTACCGGTAGTATGGCTGTTATTCACGCTTAATTACCTCCAACCGGGTTCCTGGACGGCCCGGCATTTCTATTTACTGGTGATCATCCCTGTCTTGACATTGACGCTGGTCTGGACGAACCCTCTCCACGGCCTTATGTGGCATGATATCCGCATCGAAGAATTCGATGCTTTCATTATCCAACGGAAAACTTACGGCGCCTGGTTCCTTATCCATTCCCTGTATTCGTATGCTCTGATATTGACCGGCGTCACGCTGGTCGTGCGCCGGCTCTTCCATCCCGCCCGGTTGTTTCGCCTCCAGTTGTACACCCTGCTTTTCAGCGTGGCTTTCCCCTTCGTCTGGAATGTTATCTATGTCATGCGGGCGGCCCCGACATACTACGTTGATATGACCGCTCCCGCTTTTGTGGTTTCAGGGATCGCCATTGCCATTGGTCTGTTCCGGTTCGGGATACTGGACATAATCCCGATGGCCCGGGACCGGGTGTTCGATCGTCTGAATGACGGCGTCATTGTCTTCGATGATGAGGACCGTATCCTCGATATGAACAGGTCGGCCCAGGCGGTCACCGGACATACGCTTTCTGATGTCATCGGCAGACCGGCCCAGGCCATCTGGCCGGACCGCCCGATGATAACGAAGTTCCTGTCCGGTACTGCCGGTGAACGTACGGAAATGCTGATTGAGGCCGGAGGAGCCCGCCGCTATTTCGTGCTGAATCGTATTCCGATTTACGACCGAAAGCGGCAATTGACAGGACGGCTGATTATTCTCCACGACGATACGGAAAACCGCGAGCGCAGCGAGGAGTTGACCTTCCTCTCCAACCGCCTCATCGTGGTGCAGGAAGAGGAGCGCCGGACCATTGCCCGGGAACTGCATGACGAGATCGGACAGCGTCTGAGTTTTATCAGAATGCTGCTCAACAAGGTGCTTAAGGCCGCGCCGGAAACGGTCCCGGGCATCGTAAACGAAGCCGCGAGCCAGGTCTCGGATGTGCTTGAACAGGTGCGCGATATGTCACTTCAGTTACGACCAGGCATACTGGATGACGCCGGCCTTGCAGGAGCTATCAACTGGCTGGTGGAGCGGGTCGGAACGCAAAGCGGCGTCACTACCAAGTTTGAGTCCCCCGATTTCGATGTAGCCCTTCCGGAGCAGGTAAAAATGTCTGCGTTCCGTATCGTCCAGGAATCCTTGACAAACATCATGCGCCATGCCGGGGCAGCCAAAGCCTGGATCCGGCTCGCGGTGAGAGAAGGACGGCTGGTAATCGAAGTCGAAGATGACGGCCGTGGCTTCGATGTAACGGGGTTCGCCTGGGGAATGTCGACCGGGTTAAGTTCCATGAGAGAGCGGGCCATGCTCATGCACGGTACCTTCACGATAGATTCCTCTCCCGGACGAGGGACGCGTGTCATCGCGGAACTCCCCTTTACTATCCGGGTAGATAAAACCGGCGGTTTCGGGGATAGTTCTTCGTAATTTACGTAGATGCACGGATACCGTGTGTCCGCGCCGCACCCGTATCATGGTGATTGTATCCGGAGAAGCAGTGTGATATTCCGGGAAGAACGTCCATTCGCTCGAGTTTCAGTAGATGCGCCGGATACAATACCAAGGTCCCGGGATGCCGCGGAGGCCGGAAGCATGCCCCGCCCCCGCCGGCATCCCGGTGTTCAGGCTTGTCTTGCGGCTGGAAAGGAGTTTGATATGGACCTTGACCTGGGAGTCGGCGGTCTCATCGCCGGAATCATTACCATCATCGTTGGTATCATCATAATTGCCTGGCCGAGGATCATCGCCTATGTCATCGGGATATGGCTGATCATCGTCGGCGTCATCGCGATTATCAACGCGATATAAAGGTCCGCGGTTGACAGTCCTATTTGGTAATGGGGAGGAAAAAAGATGAATGGAGAAATGGCAAAAGGGGCCGGTATAGGGTTATTGATAGGGGCAGCCGTCGGAGCGGTGGTCGGCCTTCTCTATGCGCCCCATTCGGGGAGGATTACCCGTTCACTCATCAAGGAACGCAGTGATGAAGCTATGGCGCGCGCAGAGATGATCGTGAATGACGCCCGGAAGCGGGCGGAGGACATCATCCGGGATGCTAGAACCAAAGTGATAAGGTAAGGCTGAGCTTCTTAAAGCGACTTGAGAAGGCAGCGCATTGTTATTTGTATTTTTGACGGTGTTACGGGTTTTCAAGGGGAATGCGGGCGTTGATCCGTGTTCCCTTTCCCGGGCTTGAGGTAATAATACACTCCCCTCCCATGGCCATGGCGCGTTCCTTCATGCCGTCCAGACCGTGGCTATGGGAGCGGTTTGGATCGAACCCCACGCCGTTATCAATAACTTCTAGCTGCACTTCATGGTCGCACTTTGTAATAGCGATAGAGGTTTGTGTCGCCTTGGCATGCCGGGTGATGTTCGTCAGGGATTCCTGGATGATGCGGTACACGGCCAGCGCGGCTTCCTCCGGAACGTTGCCGCACTCCGCCGGGCAGGCAAATTCGACCTTCTTCCTGGTACGATTCCGGAAATCCTCGATGAGTGAATAGAGAGCTTCCCGGAAACCGGCGGTGCGGAGGAGCCGGGGAGAAAGCATGGTCGACATGTCGCGTATCTGGGAGATCACCTGCCCCACAATGCCCCTGGCCTCTTCCACCAGTTTCTGGTCCGGTTTGCGGAGCGCCCGGTCCAGCAGCAGGGTGGTATACGTCAGTAGCTGGCCTACTTCATCATGGAGTTCATTGCCGATGGTGGTCTGCGCCTGCTCCCGGCTGTCCACCAGGCGGCGTGCCAGTTCCCGCAATTCCCCGGTACGTTCGTAAACCAGTTCTTCCAGGTGTTCCTGGTAACGCCGTAGTTCATCTTCAGCCTTTTTCCGTTCTGTAATATCGGTGAGGACCAGCCGTATGGAAATCTCGTCAACGGCGGAAACGGCGCTGCCGTCCAGCAGCGCCCAAAAAGTAGAGTTGTCGCTCCTTTTCATGGTAAGCTCGGGTTTGTCCTGCCCCTGAAAGGCGGTAAGCTGCCCGACGTATAGGAACCAGGCATCCTGCGATTCGGCTGCGACATACCTGTAGAACCTCGCTCCCAGAAGTTTGTCCCGGTCCTCGGCGAGCATCCAGGCGATTGTCCGGTTGGCGTCCGTGATAACACCGTCACCGTCCAGCGTCAGATAGCCGGCCGGCGCGTAATCATACAGGTCTTCATATTTCTGCCGGTGTTCCTCGCTGGTCTCCTGGGCCATGCTGAGGTCCCTGGCCTGGAGTTCGAGTTCGACCTGGTTCTGCCGCAGTTCTCTCACCAGTTCAGTGCGCTCGTCGTACATCTGCTCCAGCGCTTCATGCTGTTGCCGCAGAATGTCTTCGACCTCCTTGAGCCGCACGAGCAGCACGCTTCTGTCACCGATGACGGCATCGATCTCGCCGCCCCGCAGAGCCCGGATGATCTCTTCCGTTTCAGCCAGCCGTCTTATCAGATTCTCATTGTCATTTTGCACGGTACAAAGGCAACCGCAGGGCGGTCATGACCCTTTCTCTATCAGCCAGGTTGCCGATAACGACTACCCGCGGTTCCGGTGATTCTAGGACAAGTGCGGGCGTAACGTAAATTTTGTCCGCCAGGGCGGCGGCATAATCCTTTAATACGTCGATTTCTTTTATCCGGCAACGTCCGTCAATGTATTCACGGCAGATATCATTCAGGTTTTCACGCGCTAACCGGGAGTTAGTTGCTTCACCGGCGACGAACAGTATCATGATGTAGAACGGGGACGTTTCCGGGGAATCATTATCGCTCATCCCAGCCCTCCCGTTTCTTGTTGTCATCGTAGATAATGATGCCGTTTTCACTTATTTTGAAACGGTGGTACTGGTGGGAATGATGCATGCCTCTGGACTTGATGACAAGCAGCCTCCGTTCCAGGTGTTCGTTCTTTTCCACCAGTTGGAGCCAGATAATCGTATCGATCAGGGACGAGATACCCAGGCCGCTGATATTGAGGTGAGTCTTGTCTCCTGCCGAACTCTGGTTGTTCAGGATGATGGTTATGCCCCGGTCGCGGCAACGGCTGATGAGACGCATAGCGAACTCGAAGGCCGCTCTTCTGCTCCCCATCCTCTCGAACGCCGAGACGGCATCGACGACAACATTTTCCGGCTGGAAATCATCGATGGCCCGGAAGGCCGCTACCAGGTGCTTTTCCGTGCTGGTGGCTTCCGGCATGGCGGTCAGCATCTTCAGCATGCCGGATTCAATCGCCGGACGGAGATCGATGCCCGGGCTCAGCATGGTGCTGATCGTCTGCTCCAGGGACTCCTCGAAACCTATTGACAGGACCTTCTCACCGCGGGCGCAGGCGGCCACGATAAACGTGTTGGCGAGAGTGGACTTACCTGTGCCGGACGCCCCGGTGATCAGGACGCTGGACCGCTTCCGGTAACCGCCTCCCAGCAGAGTATCCAGCCTGGCGTTTCCGGACGAAACAGGTCCGCTTGTCGGCACTTGCTGGAGACCGAACTCGGAGATGGGTACGACGATGATGCCGCCGGCGTCGATGACGAAAGGATAGGAATTCCGCCCGAAGTCCGAACCGCGAAATTTGATGACCTGGATAACGCGGGTCGAGACCCATTCCCCGGGCTTCTGGATAAGCCTGATAACGCAGTCCGCCATGAATTCCAGGTATTCGTACCTGGCGTCCGCATCGGCATTTTCCGTTGATTTAACGGTGAGAATCCCCGTCAGTTCCCGGTCCAGGAGCCATTCATACAGCGCATAGAGTTCCCGGCGCTCACGGAGCGGATTATCGTAGAAACGCAGGAGGACATCGATGGCGTCGAAGACGATGTTTTTGGCCCCGAGCGCTTTCGCCTGTCCGTCGATGATGGCCAGCAGGCCGCTGAGATCGAAATCGCCGGAAATGACGGTGACCGGGTCGAGCCTGGCTTCGATGAGGGCGAACTTGCCGCTCTGTTCCAGTCCCGCCAGGTCCCAGCCCATGGTAGCCGCGTTCCGGCGCACGGCTTCGGAACGTTCCTCGAAGGTGATGAAGATGCCGGCGTTTCCGTTGAGCGCGCTCCGGTAGAGGAATTCCAGCCCCAGCACGCTTTTACCGGTCCCCGGTCCTCCTACGATCAGCGTGGTACGGCCTTCCGGCAGGCCGCCCAGGAGGATCTCATCCAGGCCGCGAATAAGGGAAGGCACCTTGGGTAACACACGGATGTCCCCGTTCCTGATTGTCAATCGTATGCCTCCATTTATACAACACCGGTTTGGTCAACAGTATATAACTTTTCAATTCATGGTACCAAGGAACATTTTTTATTAATAGGGAAGATTTCCGAGATTTTTCCAATACAAACACGGTTCTGTTTGTTTTGGCTGTTCGTAGGTGGAGTCATTGCGGGTCCTCACGCTTCGCTCAGGATAAACTCCGCGAAGCAATCCCGATCTCTAAGATTGCCACAGGGCCTGAAGTCTTCGCAATGGGCATATAAGCCCGCAATGACACTATAGTTATCCATCAACCAGATGCAGGTAGTACCTGAAAACAGGTGTTGACAGACTTTCCAGAATACGCTATAGTGGGGTAGAACACTTGTTCGCGGGTGTACGAGGGCTATGAAAAAGATATCGGAAAGGCAAAAAAACATTATTGGTTTCATTGACCGGTTCCTCACGGAGAACGGTTTTCCGCCGTCCATCCGTGACATCCAGAAGGGATGCCGCATCAGCTCCACATCTGTCGTGGACTACAACCTGAAGATACTGGAGGAGCGCGGCGTTATCGAACGCCAGGCGGATGTGTCCCGCGGCATACGGCTGCTGGGCCGTGATTCCGGCCAGGAAGGCCAGATTGCAGTGCCGGTCATCGGCATGATCGCCGCCGGGCAACCGATACCTGTACCCAATACGGAAAGCTGGGACGTGGCGGCTGTTTCGGATACCATGGAGGTACCGCGAGAGCTTGTTGCCGGCAAGAAGGGCGTCTACGCGCTCAAGGTCAAGGGGCAGTCCATGATCGATGCCTTGATCGATGATGGCGACATCGTTCTCCTCCAGAACGTCGTCTCTGTGGAAAACGGCGAGATGGCGGCGGTCTGGCTCCGGGGAGAAAAGGAAGCCACCCTCAAGAAGGTCTATAAAGAGGGCAAACGCGTCCGGCTCCAGCCGGCCAACACCACCATGCAGCCCTTCTACGCGGATGCCGAAGACGTCCAGATCCAGGGACGGGTCATCGGTGTTGTCCGGCAGGTGGGTTAAAACAGAGCAAAGACCGGAAAACAAAAGATCAGAGACAAGCCGGCAAAGCCTCAGCTTGTCGCCTGTAGTTTGATTTCCCTGTTTCGTCTTTTTGTTCCAGTCTCTGATTTTTGATTTCTTATTTTTACTCTTTACCGGAGGTAACATGTCTTACCTTGTGACCGGTGGCACCGGGTTTATCGGCGCCAGGATAGTACGTGATCTCGTTAACCTCGGGGAACAGGTGGTGGCCTATGACTGGGCGCCTTCAACGGCGGCGCTCGAGCAGGTCATGGACGCCGCGGTCGTCGCGGATAAGGTCCGCCTTGTCGCCGGGGACGTGACTGATTTCCCCCTCATCGTCCGGACGCTCCAGGAACACAAAGTTGAAAAAGTGATACACCTGGCTTCTCTTATGTACCTCGATGTCAATGCCAATCCCCTGCGGGGCATCCGCATCAACATCGAAGGTACGGCCAATATCTTCGAGGCGGCGCGGCTCCTCGGGTTGAGAAAAGTGGTCTGGGAAAGCTCCGGCTCTGTCTTCGGTCCGCCATCTAAATACGCCGAAGAGTTCATTCCCAATGACGCCCCCCACTATCCCCAGAACCTCTACGGCGCCGCCAAATCCTTCAACGAGAACGTAGCCGCCTACTACGCCAACCGGTACAAGCTGGATATCACCGCGCTGCGGCTGGTCATGGTCTACGGTCCTGGCCAGAAACGCGGCCGTACCGCCCAGATCATCCAGGAACTCGTCGGGAACCCGGCGCTCGGCAAGCCCGGCAAGGTACCCGCCGCCGCGGACAATGTGCTCGGCTGGGTATACATCGATGACGCCGCCCGCGCCACGGTCATGGCCAGCCGGGTGGAAAACCCGCCTACAAAGGCCTACTCCGTCATGGGGGATGTCTGCACGGTCGGAGAGATCGCCGAATATGTTAAAACTCTGGTGCCGGGCGCGCAGATATCACTGCTGCCGCCGGAAAAAGCCCGCGGGGACACCATCATGGCGGTCAAGTACGATATGAAGCCCTTCGAGACTGAGATCGGCTACAGGCCCCAATGGACGATGGAGCGTGGCATCCGGGAGACGATGAACTCCATCCGCCGGGAGAACGGGCTGAAACCGCTTTAGGAGACATCAGCAATCGACTCTGAAAAGGGGAAACACCACCCTCACCTGACTCGGAGGGGAATGGTTTTTGGGGAGATCATTGGCCGATTCCCCTTTTCAGATGTCCTCTCCCCACCGCGGGAGAGGATTAAGGTGAGGGGGTACTCAATCTTAGTAGAACGAGGGGCAGTTGAAGCAAGATAAACTCCCTGCATCGCTTTCCAGAGCTTTGAGGCGCAACGGTTCAGATGCCGAAAACAAGCTCTGGTATTGGCTGAGAAGCCGTCAAGTAGACGGAGCGAAGTTCCGGAGACAGCAACGGATTGGCCCTTGCATCGTTGATTTCGTTAGTTTTGAACTAAAGCTGGTCATCGAAGTAGACGGTGGCCAACACGACGAAGAGCCATTTATTCACAGAGACGAAGAACGGACAAAATACCTTGAAAGTCGCGGCTATGAGGTGCTCAGGTTCTGGAACAATGATGTTCTCAGTAACATTGATAATACATTATCTGTGATTCAATTGAAAGCCAGCGAACTTCACCCTCACTTAACCTCTCCCGTCGAGGGAGAGGAATGACCTTCTGAACCAGAATCTTAACTGATTCCCTCTCCAGTTTCCTCTCCCAACCAATCTTGACCTCTTTATTCCCTCTCTGCACAGCGGAGAGGGTTAGGGTGAGGTCGCGGGAGAGGATTAAGGTGAGGGGGTTGATGAAGCATTGTTGTGGAACGCTGGTTCTTCCGGCAAAGCACGGCGGGTAAGGAGCATGTCCCGCCCGCTATTTATGAATCAAGATAGTTCGAGCCCCGAACTGGATTCCCGTTGTCACGGGAATGACAACCTGCCAAAGACAGCCGTCACCTAAAACGTGTATTACCGGCTTAATCGACGTTTGGGAACACCGGCGTGCACCAGTTGCGGTACTTCGGATGCTTGCCGCAGATAGCCCTCGCGTAGATGTCCTGTATCTGCCGCGTTACCGTCCCGATTTCACCATTGCCGATAAGCCGCCGGTCGATCTCGTATACCGGCGTCACGTGGGCGGCGGTGCCGGTCAGGAAACACTCGCTGGCGCTGTACAGTTCCGCGCGGGAAATGGGCCGGTGAATGGTCTCGATACCAAGTTCGTTCTTTGCCAGGTCGATGACCGTACTCCGGGTGATGCCGAGCAGGATGCTGCTGAACGGCGCCGGCGTGACCAGCTTGCCGTCTATGACGAGGAAAATGTTCTCGCCGGAACCCTCGGACACGTAGCCTTCCGATGACAGCATGATCGCTTCGTCGAAGCCGTTTTCCTGCGCTTCCGTCTTGGCCAGGGCGTTATTGATGTAGATGCCGGCCGCCTTCAGGTGGGGAGGAATCACGTTGTCCGGCGGGCGCCGCCAGGTGGAGACGCTGCACCGGGCCTTGTCCACGTCTATGTACCTGCCCCACGGAATAACGAAGGCAAAGAAATCATGTTCCAGGTTGTGGAGCCGCACGCCCAGGGCGTTCGTACTGGTATACGCTACCGGGCGGATATAGACGTCTTCCTGGAAACCGCATTTCGCCACCAGTTCAATGGTCTTCTGGCACATTTCATCGATCGTATAAGGGTTCTTTATCTTGAGGACCTTGCAGCCACGTTCCAGCCGTTCGTAGTGCTCCCTCATGCGGAAGATATACGCCTGCTGTTCATCGGCGTTCCAGTTGCCGCGGATACCTTCGAAAACGGCAGTGCCGTAATGAAAAGCATGGGTCATGATGGGTATTTTGGCATCCTGGAGGGGCACAAACTCATTCTTAAAAAAGGCGTACGAAGGCATAGCAAGGTCTCCTTTCTGATACCGTTCATTATAGCTTTTCGCTGCTGATTCGTTCAAGTTCCGGCCCTGCCCGCCCGGCGAGTTTGCGGTTTGCTATCACTGTCCGGTGTGGTAGAATGTATCGATTAGTGATGAATTATGCCTGAATCTTGGCGTCCTAAACCCGGCGATAGGGTGTTCCGGCCCCGCCGCATCAAACGTTTTCGCCTGAGAAGGGTCCTCGGCATTCCGGCGGTTTTCAGCGCCGGCTACGGTAATGTCGGTTCTTCCATTTACTATGCATTGGGTATCGTTGCGCTCGTTGCCATGGGAGCCACGCCGATCGCGCTGGGCGTGGCCGGCATTCTATTCATCTTTACCGCGCTGACCTACGCAGAAGGGACCGCGTCCCTGCCCGAGGCTGGTGGTTCGGCCAGTTTCGCTCGTCATGCCTTCGGTAACATGGCCGGGTTCATGGCCGGCTGGGCTCTCATGCTAAGCTACATCGTCACCATTTCTATTTCAGCTTATACCATCCCGCCCTACCTTGGTTTTTTCTGGGAACCGTTTAAAGACTCTCCCGTTATTGGCACGTTTTCATCCATCGGCATTGTCGGCTTCCTGATGTTGATCAATGTCGTAGGCGTCAAGGAAACATCCTTCATCAATATCGGCGCGACGCTTATCGATATTCTCACCCAGGTATCTCTCGTGGTCATCGGATTCATCCTTCTCTTCGATCCTACCCTGCTCTGGCGCAGCATCGTCGATAACTGGCCGTCAGCGGAGAATTTGGTACTCGGGATAGCCCTGGCGACGATTGCCTATACCGGCATCGAGACCATGTCCCAGATGGCCGAGGAGACCAAGCGTCCGGAACGCAGCGTCCCCCGGGCACTGATCATGATGATCGTAGCAGTGTTGGTGATATTTGCCGGTATCTCCCTGGTAACTCTCTCTGCGATGACCCCGCAGGAACTCGCCACTGAATGGGCGAGGGACCCGGTAGCAGGCATAGCCGCCAAGCTGCCGCTGGAGATCATCCAGGTGATCCTCAAACCGCTGGTAGCTGTCCTGGCAGCCACAATCCTGCTTATCGCTACCAACGCCGGGCTCATCGGCATTTCCCGTCTGGCGTTTTCCCAGGGTACTCACGGATTGGTTCCGCCCCTGCTCAGCAGGGTCCATAACAAGTTCAAGACCCCGTACGTAGCTATCCTGGTTTTCAGTTGCATCGCTATAGCACTGCTCATCCCGGGGCTGTTCAGCACGGGCGTCTTCGAGAACATGGGCGCGCTGTATGCCGTTGGTTCTCTCCTCGCGTTCATGTTTTCCCATGCTTCGATCATTGGGCTACGTATCAAGAAACCCGCTATGGAGCGGCCGTTCAAGCTCGGTTGGAATATCAAGATCGGCGGTAGGGAAATACCGTTCAGCGCCGTCTTCGGTTTTCTCTCTACCGCTGGTATATGGATAATCATTCTTGTTACACAACCTTACAGCCGCTGGGTAGGACTGGGCTGGATGGTTGTGGGATTGCTTGTGTACCTTTATCTGAGGCTCAAGAAGAAAAAGCCCGCTGAAGAGTGGGAGATAAAACCGCTCAAGCAAAAAAAATAAAGCCCTCCTTCTATTGTAGATTTCTTTGCCGAGGGGTTATAATAGCCACTATTGAATATCTGAAAAACGTGTGAGGTCATGGAAGCTAAGAAAATTCTGGTCCCGATACGGGGCAGTGAAGCTGATGAAGAGACCATGCGGCTGGCTTGCCGCCTGGCGAAAAAGGACAAAGGCAAGGTCTGGGCGGTGTCCGTGGTAGCCATCAAGAGGGCGTTGCCGCTGGATGCTGAAATAGAATCGGAAATACGTGAGGCGGAAGCGGTCCTGGACAGGGCGGAGACGATAGCAGAAGAAGAAGACTACGAGGTTGAAACGGACGTCCTCCAGGCTCGCGAGATCGGCCCGGCCATTGTGGATGAGGCGGTAGAAAGAGGCGTGGACCTCATTGTCATGGGAATATCGTACAAGCAACGGTTCGGGCAGTTCAGTCTCGGCAACGTTGTTCCTTACGTTTTGAAAAACTCACCGTGCCCGGTGCTGTTGTTCCAGCTTTAACCGGACCGGAGGCAGGACTGATATGAAAGTACTGATTATGGGATGCGGCAGGGTCGGCGCCAGGCTGGCGACGATGCTGGATGAAGCCAAACATGATGTGACCATCCTGGACAGCGATACCTACAGTTTCCGGCGTCTGCCGCCCTCCTTCGGGGGCACGGCGCTCTATGGGAACGGAATTGATTCCGAAGCCCTCAAACGGGCCGGCATTGAAGAAGCGGACATCTTCGTGGCGGTCACCCAGGGCGACAACCGGAACGTCATGGCGTGCCAGATCGCAAAACATGTTTTCAACGTGCCGCGTGTTCTATGCCGTATATATGACCCGCTCCGTGAAGAAATGTATGCGGCCCTCGGTCTGGAGACTATCAGTCCGACCAAGGTATTCGCCCAGTTGATGAAAGAAAAGATAGAAGGGTAGAGTCCTGCCATGTATATCATTATTGTCGGCGGAGGAAGGCTCGGTTATTTCCTTCTGAAAGCCCTCCTGAACGAAGGTCACGAAGCGCTTGTCCTGGAAAAGGACTCCCGCATCTGCAAGACAATCACCGACGAACTCGGCAGTGTTTGTTTCCGAGGTGACGGTTGCGAGGCAGCCACCCAGGGTGAAGTCGGGGCCGGCCGCGCGGATATGCTGGTGGCGGTGACCGGAGACGATGAAGATAACCTGGTTGCCTGCCAGGTCGCCAAGCACAAGTACAACGTTCCCCGCACCATCGCCCGTATCCGGAACCCGCAGAACGCGGACCTGTTCAAGAAGCTCGGCGTTGATGTCACTGTCAGCGCTACCAACATCATCATCGAAGCTATCGAGCGCGAAGTCCCAACCCATCCTGTTACGGAACTGCTTTCTTTGGAAGAGCAGAACCTGGTCATCGTCGATGTCAAGATCAACCAGGGAGCCAGGACGGTCGGCAAGGCCCTGAAGGATATTGACCTCCCCAAGGACGCCAAGATGGCCCTCATCATTCCCAAGAACGCCAGCGCACAGGTGCCCACCGGTAATACCGTGCTGCAAGCCGGAGACCAGATCATCGCCGTCACCAGTGAAGAGTCCAAGGAAGCGCTTAAGACCGCCCTTGGCGGCGAATAGCTTTCTAGTCCTGCCGTTCTCAAAGCGTTGGATCAACGTAATGGCTCACACTATGGACAGTTTGCCAGAACAACCTACAGGCGTGCAGCCGAAACCAGCGACTCTGCGTGACCGTATCGCTCCCATCGCCGGTTTGGTTTTCGCGCTTGGCGTTATCGCGGGAATACTTGCATTGTATTTCACCAACCCCCACATCCTCGACGACCTGAAGGGGTATGGCTACCTTGGGGCGTTCCTCATCAGCCTCATTCTCAACGGGACGGTCCTCTTTCCGATAGGGAACGTTGCTGTCATGGCGTCCCTGGGGATGGCGTTGCCCTCGCCACTGCTGGTAGGAGTGGCTGGCGGGGCGGGAGCAGCCATTGGCGAACTGGCGGGCTATCTCCTCGGCCGGAGCGGACGGGGACTGCTGGCCCGCAATGCCATGTACGGCCGGCTGGAGACCTGGGTGAAACGCTGGGGTTGGGCCGGGGTTTTTATCTTATCGGTATTCCCGATGGTCTTTGATGTCATTGCCATCATCGCCGGGGCTCTGCGCATGCCGCTCTGGCGTTTCATGCTGGCTTGCGGCTTCGGACGGATGATCTTTTATTCGTTCGTAGCTTACCTCGGCGCATTCTGGTTCAAGCATATTCCCTGGTGGGCATTTCTCATTTGCTTCCTGGCGATCATTGCCGGGACATGGCTGTTGACCATCTATTTGAAAAAAAGGACGGAGAAACAGCGTCCCGGATAATCCCGCTCCCAACCTGGCTCCTCAATATTTTTGGAGAGACTGGTAAGTCTGCCGTTTGACCCGCAACAACAAGCCCGCGCCCACGATGAAGTAGGCCAGACATATGTATAACATGATGTCATAGCCGAGGTTCAGGGACTGGCCGTTGAAGTGGTCGATGAGCGGGCCGATCGCCCGGGCCAGCACCGCCCCGCCGGCGGTAGCCATGTTAGCCACGCCAAGGTACCGCGCTCCTTCTTCCTGCGGCGCGAAGTCAGCCGCCAGCGCCCAGTTCGTACTGTTGAAGATACCCATGCCCAGGCCGATGATGGCTGCTGCCCACAATATTGTGCCGTACTGCTGCGATGCGGCTATAATGCCGATACCCAGGGCGCCGAGCAGCCCCGCGGTGATGTTGGGTATCTTGCGACCGAACTTGTCCGAAAGATACCCCGCCGGCCACACCACCACGACCATGCCGATAACGGCGATGATGGAGAACGTGGCCGTGGCCTCGCCGGGGTTTTCAACCCCGATTACGTCCTGGAAGTAGTACAGCCCGAACTGCTGGATGGTGGTGAACGCCATGTAAATGAGGAGGCGGGAGACCAGGAACCAGATGAAGCTCTTGTTGCGCCAGACGTCCCGTGTAAAGGTCTGGTAGAGGGTGCGGAAAAGAGGTTCGTCCTTGTGGGCGCTGATGATCCGGGGTTCTTTTACGGCGAGGCTCGTGATCAGCACCGAGATCAGCATCACCGCCGTCAGCACGCCGAGCACGAGCCAGAGCCAGCCCGCGCCTCCGCCGCCATAGTAGCGGTCCATCCAGACGCTGGAAAGGTAGACGAGCGTGATACCGCCGGTTATCTCGAGAAGGCCTTTAACGCCGGAAGCGACTCCATGACGGTCCGGCGGAACGAGGTCCGGGATGAACCCCTGGTAAGGCCCCTGCGCCACGTTAGTGCTGGCCTGGAGGAGGCAGTATACCAGGAACAAGCCGAAATACGCGCCGATCAGGCCGATGCCGGGAATGATAAGGGCAGTGATGACGCCTCCGATAAAGAGGTAAGGGCGTCGCCGTCCCCAGCGGGATACCGTACGGTCCGAAAGCGCCCCGAAAACCGGCTGGATGAACATGGCCAGGAGCAGCCCGGACAGCGTCACGATGCCGAGGTAGGTATTCTTCTGCGATTCATCGATGAAGTCCAACAGCCGCAGCGGCAGGATGATGCTGTGAAGGCTCTGGTAAAGGGCGGTCAGGGCAAACCCGAACAAGGTTATCTTGACATAGTCACGGCGGCGAAAGTATATGTGCTGCTGGTCCGTCATGGTTTTCATCCAGCATAGCAGAGCGGATTTATACTGGCAAGTTGAGGGACCAAGAGTCTATCAATATACGGAGGCAACTGAAATCCACTATAATAGAAGACATGTAATCAGGACGGGAGACTTTATATGAAAGGCGTGTTTTCAGACCGCATCGCGGATGTGCCCAGGTCATTCATACGGGAGATCCTCAAGGTCGCCATCGACCACTCCATCATCTCCTTCGCCGGCGGCCTGCCCAACCGCGACCTCTTTCCCGTGGCGGCGCTGAAAGAAGCCTCCGCCAAGGTCTTCGATATTTATGGCAGCGATGCCCTCCAGTACGCCAATTCGGAAGGGTTCCTCAAGCTGCGGGAATACATCTGCGAGAACTACCGGGCGAAGGGCCTGGCATTAACGCCGGACAACATCCTCATCACCACCGGCTCGCAGCAGGGGCTGGATCTGATGGCCAAAGTCATCGTGAATGAAGGCGATGACGTCATTATCGAAGAGCCGGGTTACCTCGGCGCCATCCAAGCGTTCTCGCTCTACAAACCAACCTATCATCCGGTGCCCGTCACCGACTACGGCATGGACATAGCCGCGCTGAAGAAGGTCATGAGCAAGACCGAACCCAGGCTGATGTACACCGTGCCCAACTTTCAGAACCCGTCCGGTGTTTCCTATCCGGAGGAGAACCGCCGCGCCGTGGCGGAGGTACTCGAAGGCAGCCGCTTGTACCTTATGGAAGACGACCCGTACGGTGAACTGAGGTATGCCGGGAAGCCCGCGCCGTCGTTCAAGACGCTCCTGCCGGCCCAGACCGTGCTCCTCGGGACGTTCTCCAAGACCCTGGTGCCGGGTTTCCGGCTCGGGTGGATCGCCGCCCCGGACGACTTCATGGACAAGCTCCTCGTCGCCAAGCAGGCCGCCGATCTCCATACCACCCAGTTCATTCAGATGATCACCTACCAGTACCTGGTCGATAACGATACCGCGGCCCATATCGAGCTTATCCGGGACCGGTACGGCCGGCAGCTCAAAGCCATGCTGGAAAGCCTGGACGATTTCTGCCCGCCGGGCGTAACGCATACACACCCGCAGGGAGGCATGTTCATCTGGGCGGCATTGCCGGAAGGGTTCTCCAGCCGGGTGCTGCTGGACTACGCCCTCAAGGACAAGGTCATTTTTGTCCCCGGAGATCCCTTCTACGTCCACCGGAAGGAAAGCAATGACATGCGCTTGAACTTCTCCTGCATGGACGAAGCCATGATACGCACAGGCATCGAACGCCTCGGCAGGGCAATGAAGACACTGATGGGATGTTGATGGAGCCTGCCTGCCCGATAATTGAAGAGATCAGCCCTGGATTAACTGCGGCGGAATATTTCGAGGTTTTCGCGGATCGCCCCTTCAGTTTTTTCCTGGACGGCGGCATGGACCCGGAAAAGCTGGGCAGGTATTCTTTCATGGGCAGCGACCCATTCCTCATTATGCGCAGCCGGGGTGACGATATCACTCTCATTCAGGATGGGGGACGTCTAACAAGGCGGGGGAACCCGTTCGATGTCCTCGAGGAACTGCTGCAGGAATACCGCACAGACAGGGTAAACTCTCCGGTACCATTCAACGGCGGGGTTGTGGGTTATTTCAGCTACGACCTCTGCCACTTCATCGAAAACCTGCCCGCTTCCGCCGTCGATGACCTGCAGCTTCCGGAGTGTTACCTGGCGTTCTACGATGCCCTCGTTGCCTTCGATAACCGGGAAAAACGTGCCTGGATAATCTCCACCGGCCTGCCGGAACGAGTCACAGAAGCGCGTCGGGAACGAGCAGAAAGACGACTCGAAGAACTGCGCCCGCTGGTGTCGAACCCGCCAGTCGTACAACGAGATATGTCTCCAGTCGGAAAAGGCTCACTGAAATCCAATTTCACTCACAAGGCCTACCTGGAAGCCGTTGAGAAAGCCCGCGAATACATCTGCGCCGGCGATATCTTTCAGGTCAACCTTTCCCAGCGGTTCGAGACGGACATCGCGGTACCTCCGTATGAACTCTATCGTCGGCTCCGGGCGATCAATCCGGCTCCTTTCGCTAATTATTTCAACTTCGACGGTGTCAGCATCGTCGGGGCGTCCCCGGAACGGTACATGAAGCTGACCGGGGACCGGGTAGAGACTCGGCCCATCAAAGGCACCAAGCCGCGCGGCAGTACCCCGCAAGAAGACCGGGCGCTGGGAGAAAGCCTGCTCAATAGTCGCAAGGACCGCGCTGAGAACATCATGATCGTGGACCTTCAGCGTAACGACATCGGCCGTGTCTGCCGGTACGGTACGGTCAAGGTCACGGAACTGGCCATCCTGGAGACCTGGCCCACCGTCTTTCACCTGACCTCAACGGTGGAAGGCCGGCTGCGGGAAGGCTGCGGCGTCATCGACCTCCTTAAAGCCAGTTTTCCCGGCGGCTCCATCACCGGGGCGCCCAAGGTGCGCGCCATGGAGATCATTGAAGAGCTGGAGCCGACCCGCCGCAGCATCTACACCGGCTCGCTGGGCTATATTGGCTTCGACGGTGACATGGACCTGGACATCGTCATCCGTACTATCATCGTCAAAGACGGTAAAGCTTACTTCCAGGTGGGCGGGGCCATCGTCTACGATTCCGAGCCGGAATCCGAGTACATAGAAACGCTGGACAAAGGCCGGGCATTGATGCGCGCCCTGGGGCTCTCCGCGCCGGACGAGAAACAGCCATGATACTGCTTATCGATAATTATGATTCCTTTACCTACAACCTGGTCCAGTACCTCGGGGAGCTGGGTCAAGAACCGGTCGTCTATCGCAATGACGCTATCACGCTCGACCAAATCGTTGAGCTGAAACCGAGCCACATCATCATCTCGCCCGGTCCCTGCACGCCGCTGGAAGCCGGCATCTCCAACGATGTTATCCGCCGCTTCCGGGGAGTGATACCCATCCTGGGGGTTTGCCTCGGGCACCAGTGCATCGGCTATGTCTACGGCGGCGTTGTCACGAGGGCAAAACTGCCGATGCACGGCAAGGAATCGTTCATGCACCACGATGGACAGACCATTTTCGAGGGCATCACTTCGCCGCTGGTGGGGGGACGGTATCACTCGCTGGTCATCGACCCCGACACAGTACCGGCATCGCTGGAAGTTTCCGCGCGGACAAAAGACGGCGTTATCATGGCGGTGCGGCATCGCCGGGACATGGTGGAGGGCATCCAGTTCCACCCTGAATCTATCATGACGCCGGACGGATACAGAATACTGGCAAATTTCCTCAAACTCGGAGCGACCGATGACTGAACTGGTTTACATAAACGGTGAGTTCTTCCCACGGGACGAGGCAAAGATATCCGTCTTCGACCACGGCTTCCTTTACGGCTACGGCCTCTTCGAGACGATGCGTGCCTACAATGGGTCCATCTTCCTGCTGGAACCGCACATGGAGCGCCTGGAGCGGGGCGCGGCCGCCATCGGACTGGATTTAGCGGGTATTGACCTCGCTGCCGCTTGCCGGGAGACGGTACAGACCAACAACCTGAGCCAGGCCCGGGTGCGCCTGACCGTCACCGGCGGGGATGCTCCGGCCATGCCGTGGGAAGTATCCGGCGGCAGGCCGACAGTCGTCGTTCATGCCCGGGAATTCCGCGGTATCGCGCCGGAGGTGTATGAGCGCGGTTACCGGGCAGGTATTGCTGGCGTGCGGCGGTGCGCGGATTCGGCGGTCGCCGGTATCAAGTCCAACAACTACCTGGTAACAGTGCTCGCCCGGCGGGAGGCGGCGGTGATGGGACTGGACGAGTCTGTTCTCCTTAACGATAAGGGCTTCATCGCCGAAGGCGGCAACAGCAACATCTTCTTCGTCAGAAAAGGCGTGCTCGTTACCCCGGCGCTGGAGAGCGGCATCCTGCCCGGCATCACCCGGCAACTGGTCATGGATACGGCCGCCGAACTCAAAATCAACGTCGCCGAAGAGGACATCCTTCTCGAGTCGTTGTCAGACTTCGACGAGGCGTTCATGACCAGCGCGGTCATCGAGGTCATGCCGCTGGTTGAGATTGTCGGGGCCGCCAAGGGAACAACCATCGGCAACGGTAAACCCGGCGCAGTAACGAGGCTGCTGATGGCGGGATATGCCGAGCGGGTGAAGAGAGAGACTGAAGTTAAGTAAATCTAACTCAGTCCCGTTTCCTCCGGCAGCCCCAGCACGATGTTCATGTTCTGTACCGCCGCGCCGGAAGCTCCCTTACCAAGGTTGTCGAACCGGGCCGAGAGCAGTATCCGCTCCTCGTTCCCGAACACGAAGATGTCCAGGTTGTTCGTGCCGTTGCAGTCCTCGAACGTCATGAAGCCGTTTTTCAGGTAGGCGTCCGCCGGGTAGGGCATGACCTGGATGAACTGCTCTCCCCTGTAGTAGTCCGCCAGGAACTCTCTGATGTCCGCGGCGGTCATCTTCTTGCCGAGGTAACCGGCCACCAGCGGGATGGAAAGTATCTCGCCACGGTAGACGTTTACTACCGTTGGAGCAAAGATCGGTGCGCGGTCCAGGCCGGCCACTTTCGTCATCTCAGGGACGTGCTTGTGGTTCAGCGCCAGGGAATACGGTCGCGGCGTCTTGATATGCTCCGGCGAGGCCGGGTTCTCGTAGTCCGCAATCATGGATTTGCCGCCGCCGCTGTAGCCGGCGGTCGTGTGGCACGTAACCGGGTAGTCCGGCGGCACGACCCCTCCGGCTACCAGAGGGTACAGCATCGCCACGAAGCCTGTTGCATGACATCCCGGTACCGCAATGCGTTTTGATGCTTTAATGAGATCCCTCTGTTCCGGCCTTAGCTCAGGCAGGCCGTAAATCCAGCCGGGCGTCACCCGGTGGGCGGTTGATCCGTCGATCACACAGACTTCAGTACTCGTTATCAGAGATACCGATTCCCGCGCGGCGTCGTCCGGGAGGCAGAGAAACACGATGTCCGCCTTGTTCAGGTATTCCTTCCTGGCATCGGGGTCCTTACGCCGGTCATCCGGGATGCTGAGAAGTTCGATGTCCTCCCGCGCCCGGAGCCGTTCATGGATCTGAAGACCGGTGGTGCCGTGCTGTCCGTCGACGAATACTTGCGTTCTTGTCATATTCCTGTCCTCGCTGGTCTCGTTCCAGTATAACATAACCGGCCTTGAGGCAGCCTGCCAATCTCGGGACACCTAGTACTTTCAGGTAAGATTTGAGCGTAAAAACCGAGCTTCTGAAGCTGTGCACGCCTGTAAACGTAAAATTTACCTGTGGAACAGGCTTGACACGAGCCTAGCAATAGGTTATTGTAGATGAAAATAGCTTTGAAGGGAAGGAGGTCTCATGGAAGCCTATTGCGTCAAATGTCGCGCTAAGAAACAAATGAAAGATCCCAAAGCCATCACCATGAAGAATGGCAAACCGGCGACGCAGGGTGTCTGCCCGTCCTGCGGCACCAAGATGTTCAGAATCGGCAAAAAGTAGGCCGGTTATTTTTGGTTTACATAAAAAGGCAGGAGACCCCTTGTGGAGTATCCTGCCTTTTTGCATGCTCTGATATTTCGTTGACAGTTATCGGACCGGCTTGACGTACTTTTCCACCAGGTCTCTGGTGTTCGTTACCGCCAGCTTCTCGAACAGCAGGGAGAACTGGTTCTCCAGTTCCTGCATGATGACTTCATTACTTTCCTTCGGTAGGTTCCAGAGATCTTTCTTGAAATCCCCCAGAGACTTCTTGCGTGTCTTATAGATGAACTGCTCCTCAGTCTCGCCTTCTTTCCATTCCTTCTTGTATCGCTGCTTGATGTCCTCGTTAATGGTCTTCAGAAGGTCCTGCGGGAACTTCGGGCTATCATAGATGATATTCTGGAAGCCGGTCGCCAAATGGACTTCCAGGGTGTTGACCCTGGGGAACATGTCGAACGCGTCATTGGGCAACGTGGAAGCGCCGTGCTGGACTGCGCCGCCAAGTCCGTACTCCTCGCGGGAGACCCGGGAGAGGTTCTTGAGGGTGTCAAAGTCGATACTCACCTTGGCCAGTGTGCCGTCCGGCAGGACGACGCCGCCGTGGGATGTGCCGGTCTGCACGCTTATCTTCGATATCCCCTTGATACCGCTGCCGAGGTACTTTTTATACGTATCCATGAACGCCCGGAGTTCCTCGACGGTGCTGTTGCCCTTGCCGATCTCTCCGATTTCTCCGCCGACAGAGACCGTGACCCCTTTCGGCTCGATGCCGCGGATGAACTTCGTCATTTCAGCGGTGATGGCCGAGTTCATGTCCTGCTGCTCTTCGAGCGTCGGTTTATCGATGTCCACCAGCGTCGAAGCGTCGATATCGATGTTATAAAAGCCGGCTTCGACGGCATCCTTGACCAGTTTCTTGATATCGTTCATTTCCTGGTCACGCGTCTCGCGAAAGAACTTCCGTCGTATCTGGGTGTGGTCCGCCTGGATAAACAGCGGGCCGCTGTAACCTTCCTTAAGTGCGGCGGCCATAAGACTTACGGTGTATTCATCCGGAGACTGGACGGTGTACTCCATTTCCGAGCGGGCCAGCTCGAAGATGCAGGCCCAGGCCTGGTGCTTCTTCAGGGAGCGGAACACGGCCCTGGCGACATCATACGTGATGCCCCTGATGTTGATGGCCGGTACGGTCTTGTTGGCGTAGACGCCCTTGCCGGCTGCCTCATACAGGGCCTGGATGCTGGCCGGGTAAATACCTTTTTCAGCCGCCATCTTGCGGATGGCCGTGCGGCTCTCCTTGACGGAGGCTGCGTCCTTGCCGAATACGGACTGCTGTACCAATGAGTCGATGTTGCTGGTGTTCATACGAGAGCCTGCTTCTTTCTCGGGCCGCCGAACATGGTGCGGCGCCCGTTATATCGGTCTTTATCATATTGAGTATCAGGATCGACCAGGCTGAGGTGCCCGTAGATCTGTGAGAGCGGTTTATAGGATATCTTGCCATCGCAAAGGCATACCAGGTTATTGAATTTCCTCTGTATTACCAGGTCCACCGCTGCGATGCCGAAATAGCGGCCCATGCGGCGGTCGTAAGCACACGGTGCGCCTCCCCTCTGCAGGTGGCTGAGCACGACGCTGCGGGTCTCCAGCCGGGTTCCCTTTTCTATCTGTTTGGCCAGTACTTCCCCGATACCTCCCAGGGCCTTGTTGCCGAAGGCATCTTCACCGGGTTTTTTCACGACCTCGGTACCACCGATCGGTTTGGCCCCTTCCGCCGCGATGATGATTTCATACCGCGTGCCTTCCCGCCGGCCTTCCAGTACCAGTTCGTTGATACGGTCGATGGAATAATCGCATTCGGGGATCAAGATGATATAAGCCCCACAGGCTTCACCGCCTTCGAGGGCCAGCCAACCGGCCGTCCTGCCCATGGTCTCTACCACAAAGATGCGCTTGTGAGACCCGGCGGTCGTCCGGAGCCGGTCCACTTCTTCGACGATGACGTTGAGGGCGGTTTCAAACCCCAGGGTATAATCAGTCCCGGGCAGGTCTTTATCGATCGTTTTGGGAATACCGACGATGTTGATACCGGCGTCGGAGAGCCGCTTGGCGCCGGCCAGGGTGCCGTCTCCGCCGAGGACGATGATGGCTTCCAGCCCGAGCCGTTCTATGTTCTGGATGACGAGCTTGGACTGATCGTTCTCGGGATCGAAGGGGCTCTGGCGGGAGGTTCCAAGCATGGTGCCGCCGTACCGGTCCCATGTGCGGACGATGTCAGGATTAAGCTCTACGATGCTGCCCTGGGTGTCCGGCGAGGAAAGGTCCACGCCGACCAGCCCTTTCCAGCCGTCACGTATGCCGAGGACTTCATAACGGATGCTGCGTTCAAACTCGAGCCGCTCGTCCATGGCGGTCTTGACAACCCATTTGATGGCGGGGTTGAGGCCGGAGCAGTCGCCGCCTCCGGTGAGGACGCCTATCCGTTTTTTCCGTATACGTGCCATGGCCTTTATCAGTATACCACGCTGCCGCTTCGCGGGTAAGCTATTCGCATTGCTTCTTCATTTCCGTCAAGGAAAGAAAGAGGAACAGTCATATACTAGCCGCAGCCAACCGGGCCGGCAACCGTGTCAACACGTATCCCGGTTGAGAGGCAGCCACAAATTTCTTAAAAAAATAAAAGACTTCTGTTATTGACTTATGCTGAAGACCGGGTGGAAATGTCAGGAAAAAGAGAGTACAATCGTAAGTGATGAAGAGAGATAAAGAGATGGTGTATAACAACCGGACGATTCAGTCGGTTTTCGTCTGACTGTACGGAGGGCATTGCCGCTTAACCAGAGGCAGTGCCCTCCGGGTTTTTAAGGAGGTAAGAAAATGCAGTCCAGCCTGATAGGTAAGATTGAAAAAGCCAGGCGCTATGCCCAGGAAAAGGACCGGATTACCTTCGAGAGCTTCTCCCTCAGGTTCCACGGTGAAAACAACGATTATCACGTTTCTCTTGAAAACGGACAGTGGCACTGCACCTGTGAGTTCTTTTCCAACTGGAAGCTGTGCAGCCACACCATGGCCATGGAAAAAATTCTTTCCAGCATGCTTCCCGAGGAAGCCCGCACCACCCAGTACGAAGTCGTCAACGCCTTCGATTAAGAAGCCCGAGACGCCGCAGCTTCCAGTATGGCAGGCTGGCCTGTGAGGTCGCCATGAGCTTTGCCCGTAAACTTACCGAATGCAGCCGTGCCAACGGCAGCCTGCTCTGCATAGGCCTGGATACCGACCCGGCGATGATGCCAGAGGGTATAGACGTCTATACCTTCAACCGGGAAATCATAGACGCCACGCGTGACCTCGTCTGCGCCTATAAACCGAACATCGCTTTCTACGAGGCGATGGGGGCCTCAGGCCTGGAAGCCCTGCGCCGTACCCGCGCACACATACCACCGGAAATCCCCGTCATTCTCGATGCCAAGCGCGGCGATATCGGTAATACGGCCAGAGCTTACGCCCGCAGCGTTTTCGAGGACTTTGGAGCGGATGCTGTAACAGCCAGCCCGTACCTGGGCCGCGACTCCCTCGAGCCCTTCATGCAGTATGCGGACAAAGGCGTCATCATCCTTTGCCGCACCTCCAATCCGGGGGCAGTAGACTTTCAATCGCTTAGCTGCGAGTTTAATGGTGAGATGAAATCGCTCTTTGAAGTAGTGGCTGCAAAAGTCAATGATTGGAATACTACTGGCAACCTCGGCCTGGTGGTCGGCGCCACCTACCCTGAGGAACTCAAGCTCATCCGTGAGCTTTATCCGGAGATCATCCTTCTGATACCCGGAGTAGGGGCCCAGGGCGGCGAACTGCAGAAGACCGTACGGTACGGAGCGGATGCGCGGCGCGAACGGACCATCATCAACTCGTCCCGGCAGATACTCTATGCTTCCAAGGGGAAGGACTTCGCTGAGGCAGCCCGTACAGTCGCGATACAGACGCGAGATGCCATAAATACCGTACTTGATGGCGGGAATTAAAGTTCTGGCGAATCGATCCCGGGGCCTCATCATTCACGCTGCAGTGAACATGTTGCTGCCCTGTATTACGCGAATTTGGACACTGCCGTACAGCACCGGAATCTAACCATTCATTAACACTATGGTTCACTCCCCCGTGGCAAAATGTCTCTAGTAACCATCTAAGGATAGCGAGCAAGAACCAATCATGTACCCGGACCTTAATGGGACCCTGGCGATTTCTCTCGGTGACACCAGCATCGGTTTGTACAGTGGTGACAGGGATTTTGTCCGGTACCTCCGGGAACGTTACCGGGCTTTCGTATCTGCAAAACTCCCCGAATTTACCATCGAATTCCATCTCAAGGATGACCTGACGCTGGAAGAGACGGAGAATCGGCTCCGTAGAAGTTGCGGCCACGCTGAAAACTGTCATTATTGGACTGAGCCGGAGCTCATTGAATGCGATCTCGACTGGGATGCCCGTCTACTCTCCGTAACCACGGATAGGATGGTGTTCGATGCCCGGTTGGGGTTCCGCTTGACAGATCTTTTGCTCCGCGGCCTCTACCCGGGTATTTATCGGAAAGTAAGGAACACTGAACAGAACGCGTACCTGGTCCACGGTTGCGGCATCGCCGAAGGGGATCGGGCCTTTCTCTTTACCGGTCCCTCCGGCTCCGGCAAGACGACTGTCGCCGGCCTGGCCGGGGGCAGGAAAATCCTCAACGATGAAGCCGTGCTTCTCGCGCCGGATGAGCGCGGTTTACTCATTTCGGGAACGCCGTTCACTGGAGGCGTCCCGGAACAGAGTTCCGAAGCATTCCCTCTTGAAGCAATATTTTTCCTGAAACATGGGACACAGGTATCCGTGCGTAAACTTGGCCCCGTAGATACCTACAAACGTATCCTCCTGCAGGTGCTGGATACATCACCGCTGTTCGAGAATAAAGACCAGGCCGCTTTTGCCGCCCAGGCGGATTTCAGCGCCCTGATAGCCTCAAATGTTTCGGCCTACGAGCTTGCCTTTCTGCCAGACGATTCATTCTGGCCGGATATACAACGCGTTACCAAGGAGCTTGCAGTATGACTATTGATGGATTTCTCCACAGAGATGATGGCGTCGTTTGGCGCGACATCGCCGGCGAGATCGTCATTGCAGACCGTGACAACAGCACAATACGAGTGTTGAACAGAGTTGCCAGTGTAATATGGGCAGTCGCCGACGGCACGAAAGTAGTTGAAGAAATCAGCGACGCCGTTTTCGACAGGTTCGATGTCAGCCGCGAGGAAGCCAGGGCGGACAGTGAGGCATTTATCAGCGAACTGTTGAAAGCGGGCCTGGTCCACATGAGCCCTTCTCCCACGCAGGCAACGGAGGCCTGATGACAGTAACAACAAGCCGTCCCGTTCTTCAGAGCGTCATGGACCGGGCAGCCCGGAACCTTGTTCCGCTGCAGGTCTCGATTGAGGTGACACATCGCTGCAACCAGGCCTGCCGGCATTGCTATATCGATGTTCACCGGGAGGAACTTTCGCTGCCTGAATGGCACGGCATCCTCGATCAATTAAAGGATGCCGGCACCATGTATATTACGTTCACTGGCGGGGAACCGCTCGTCAGGGAAGATTTCTTCGATATCGCATTCTATGCCCGTGAACTGGGTTTCATTATATCAATACTTTCCAATGGTACCCTGATATCATCTGATGCTGCCGATAAACTCCGCGACCTGGGACCTATGCAGGTCCGCGTCAGCCTGCACGGCTCGAATGCTGATACGCACGATATGGTTACGCGGCGTGACGGTTCATTCGATGCTATGCTCGAGGGCATCCGGCTGCTCAAAGAACGCGGTGTCCCGGTTTCATGGCAGACTCTCCTGATGGATATCAATATTCAACAGGCTGCAGCGACTAAAGCCCTGGCGGAAGAAGCCGGCGTTCCATTGACATTCGATTACGACTTTGTCCCGGCGCGCAGCGGCTCTATGGACCCGTTTAAGTTTACCGCCGATGAAAGCGAGTTACTGGCGCATTGGGCAAGTTCCATATCACAACTCGACGGTCCGTCCTGCAAGGCGGGAGGGCCGTGTAAGGCCGGCAGCGGGATATGCGCGATATCCTCCAATGGAGATGTGTTTCCTTGCCTGGTGATGCCTTTACGCATCGGAAACATAAAACAAACATCGTTCCGGGAGCTCTGGCGGGTGAATCCCTGTGAAGACCTGTCCCGTCTGCGCTGCCTTGAAAAAGATGATTTTAAGCAATGCCGGGGATGTGAACTTCTTAGTCACTGTAAACGATGCCTCGGCGTGGCTTATTCCGAGACAGGAAAATTGACTGAACCGGCTCCCAGCGCCTGCCATAGCGCCAGATTGAAATCCGAGTTCTTCACGAGAAAGGGGGTGGTATGATGAAAGAAAAGTATGAAAAACCAACCATGGTAACCGAGAAAATTGAAATGTTCGCAATCGCCGGAAGCCCTGGAATCGGCACCGGACCAGTTCAGGAGCAGTTGCCCTTAGGTGGATGTTGCTGTAATTGAGGTGAACAACTCCCCATAGTACGCTCGGACTCAGGGGCTATGGCAGGCGCGGAGCAATTGAACATATTAGTGCGCCAAGAAGCAGGCGGTACTACCGCCTGCTTCTTTGTGTCTCGTTAACTAGAGTGGCAACTGGCGTACATTCTCGATGACATGGTGGTTGCCGAATTCA
>CAZQQL010000005.1:0-59723 GCA_964595455.1 uncultured Dehalococcoidaceae bacterium | reverse complement strand
AATGAGCGGTGACTGGAGTTCAGACGTGTGCTCTTCCGATCTGAGAATCTGTTTCTCCGCGGCCTTATCCAGGGAACTGACGGCTTCCGTTACCGCGGTCCGGGCTGCGGCGGCATCGCCGGACTGGATCACACGTTCAGCCTTTGATATCTTCGTCTTTACTTCGCTTCTAATCGCCTTGTTTCTCGCCTGCTTCCGCACCGAGATTCTTGCATGTTTCTCCGCTGATTTGTTAGCCAAGGACTACCTCCACTCGATATATGACAATACTACTTTACCCGCTTGTTCCTGGCCGGTCAAGCGGCTTGTTCGGCATCTTTTGGCGTTTCCGGGCGGCCGCCAACGCGGCTGACGCTGATAACGCCCCTGACGCCGTCTATTTTCTTCAGGACCTGGCTCAACTGCGCCAGTCCCGTTATCTCTATAGTTAAATATACAGTAATCAGGCGCCCATTTCCATTGGCCATATTGATGGACGTGATATTAACTTTTTCTTCCGCGACCATCGTGGAAAGGTCACGCACCAGTCCCACCCGGTCCAGGGCTTCCACCTGGATGTTGACCTGGTAAAACTGGTCGCCCTTCCCCCATTCCACCGGAACCAGCCGTTCTTTTTCCTGCTCGTTCCGCACATTCTGACAGTCCGCCCGGTGGACGGTCACACCCCGGCTCCGGGTGATGTAGCCGATTATTTCGTCCCCCGGGACCGGATGGCAGCACTGTGCAATGTTCACCATCAGGTCCCCGACTCCCAGGACGCGGATCGCAGAGGGCCCTGCCTTGGAAGGAGAGATGGCGGATTCCAGGTCGCTTTTTTGCGCTGCATCCCGGGCTGCCAGCTTGAGGACTATCTGATGAGCGGTAACGGTGCCATTTCCCAGCGCCGCCAGGAAGTCATCGATGTTGGTGAACCCGAACATCTCCGCCAGGGACGTGCGTTCCGGGTCGATGCCGAGCCGCTTAAGCTCCTTCTCGACGATCTGCCGCCCCCGCTCGATGTTCTCCGTCCGCTCCTGCTTGTTGAACCACTGCCGTATCTTGGTCTTGGCATGGGTGGTCTTGACGTAGCCGAGGTTCGGGTTCAGCCAGTCCAGGCTCGGTCCCCGCGCCCCTTTGGCGGCGATGACCTCCACTACGTCCCCGTTTTTCAATTCATAATCGAACGGTACCAGCTTCCCGTTGACCTTAGCTCCCACGCACCGGTGGCCGAGGTCCGTATGCACGCGGTAAGCAAAATCCAGGGGCGTGGCCCCGCGCGGCAGGTCCTTGATCTCCCCCTGCGGCGTGTAAACGAACACCTGGTCGATGAAAATGTCCGTTTTGACCGATTCCAGGAATTCTTCCGCCCCGCTGAGCTCGCGGTGCCATTCGATGAGCTGCCGCAGCCAGGCGACCCGCTCCTCGAACTTGATGTCCGTCGAGTCCCCGCCCTTGTACCGCCAGTGGGCGGCGACACCGTATTCCGCGACCCTGTGCATCTCGCGGGTACGGATCTGTATCTCCACCGGCGTCGTCCCGAAGGCCCGGACCGCCGTGTGCAGCGCCTGGTAGCCGTTCGGCTTCGGGTTGGCGATATAGTCATCGAACGCATCCGGCAGCGGATGCCACATACTGTGGATGATGCCGATGGCGCTGTAGCACTCCGGGATCCCGGCTACCAGGACACGGAGCGCCAGCAGGTCGTAGATCTGGTCGAAGTGCCGCCCGACAGCGGCATAGCGTTCCATTTTCTGATGAATGCTGTAGATGTGCTTCGGCCTCCCGGATATGTCCGCGATAAGGCCGACTTTCTCGAATTCTTTTTTCAACGCATCGATGGCTTTGTTGATGAACGTTTCCCGCTGGTTACGGCGTACATTCAACAAACGCGCGATGGTCTGGTACTCCTGCGGCTGGAGGTATTGGAAAGACAGGTCTTCGAGCTGCCACTTCAGTTCCCAGATGCCCAGGCGATGGGCCAGCGGGGCGTAGATGTCCAGCGTTTCCTGCGCGTTGGCAAGCTGTCGTTCTTTGGACAGCCAATTGAGCGTGCGCATGTTGTGCAGACGGTCCGCCAGCTTGATGAAGACGACGCGGATGTCCTCCGCCATGGCCACCAGCATCTTGCGCAGGTTTTCCGCCTGCGTGGCGCTGACCGAGGTTGCCGAGGCCGTTAAAGTGGCCCGCGTCAGCTTGGTCACCCCGTCAACCAGGCGGGCTATTTCCGCGCCGAACTTCTTCTCTATTTCCTCGATGGGGACCCCGGTGTCCTCCGGGATATCGTGGAGAAGGGCGGCCGCCAGCGTACCGGCGTCCATCTGCAGTTCTGAAAGGATGTAGGCGGTCTGGAGCGGGTGGTCCAGGAAGGGTTCACCGGAAAGACGCTGCTGTCCCCGGTGCTTTTCTTCCGCGAAGCGGTAGGCCTCTTCGATGACGGAGAGTTTCTCTGCCGGGAGGTATTCCCGGGCCTTTTCCAGAAGTCGCTCGAATTCCATCGTTGTGCCGTACAGGCAGGTGCACCGGGCGCGCCTTCCCTTCGCCGCTTACATTATGTCTACAGTATATCTTATATGGCAGTGAGTGTAAACGAATGAAATACCGAATAAAGAGTAAGGATAACACGCAAATCTCGGGGCCATGGTCCAAAATCGCCTGTTTTCAATTTGCCTCGATGTGAAAGGACTTTTACCTCTGTTTTAAGGGAGGCAAGGTGGGTCTTGACCTGGAAAAAACCGCTGTGAAACCGTACAAATGGCTTTTTTTCATGATTTCCTGTATTCTTTCCAATAGGAATACAAGGAGGCACCACAGTGTACCAGGCAGCCCGCGGCACCACGGACATTCTCCCCGGGGATCAACCCTACTGGGAATATGTGCGTACGACGATAGCCCGGGTGGCCGCCCTCTACGGGTTCCAGCGTATCGATACCCCCATCTTCGAGGATACCGGCCTCTTCAAACGCAGCGTCGGGGAGGGCACTGATATCGTCCAGAAAGAGATGTACACCTTCGATGACCTCGGCGGCAACAGCCTGACACTGAGACCGGAAGGCACCGCCCCCGTCTGCCGGGCCTATGTCCAGCACGGCATGCAGAACCTGCCCCAACCCGTCAAACTCTATTATGTCGCTCCCCTCTTCCGGTACGAGCGTCCCCAGGCCGGCCGCTACCGCCAGCACCACCAGTTCGGCTGTGAAGCATTCGGCGAGGCCGATCCCATGCTCGATGCCGAGGTCATCGCCATGGCGTGGTCGTTCTACAAGGAACTGGGTCTGACCGGGCTGTCCCTCCAGCTTAACAGCATCGGCTGCCGTGAATGCCGCCCCGGGTATCTTGCCGCCCTCACCGGTTATTACAATGGTCATACGGAAGTACTCTGCCGTGACTGCGCCGTGCGGCTGGAAAACAACCCGCTCCGGCTGCTGGACTGCAAGCAGGTCTCCTGCCAGCAGATCGCCGAAGCCGCTCCCAAAAACCTGGAATACCTCTGCCCGGACTGCGCCGCGCATTTCCAGGCTGTTCAACATTATCTCAATCTGCTCGGTATTCCCTTCCAGGTCAACCACCGGCTGGTCCGCGGCCTGGACTACTATACCCGCACCGTCTTTGAGATCCAGCCGCCGGACGAGGGCGGCCAGAGCACCATCGGCGGCGGCGGCCGGTTCGATAATCTCATCGAAGAACTCGGCGGCAAACCCACCCCTGCAGTTGGTTTCGCTACCGGTATCGAGCGCACCATCCTCAACCTGAAAAAGAAGAATATCGTTGTCCCTCCATCGGCGGGTGCTGAAGTGCTCGTCGCCCGCCTGGGCGATGCCGCCGGAGATATGGCTATCACCGTAACGGCGGACCTGCGCGCTGCCGGTATACGGGCGATAACCGCCACCGGCGGCCGGAGCCTCAAGGCCCAGTTGCGACAGGCCAACTCGCTCGGCGTCCGATATACCGTCATCATCGGCGAGGATGAAGTGAAAGCAGGCGCCGTCACCCTCCGCCACATGGCGGACGCCGGCCAGGAAACCGTCTCGCTGAAGGACCTGTCCGCCCGCCTCAATAAGTAAATCCGCAGGTATCCCCTGAAAGTACCATTACTCTTTTTTAAGGCCGTTTTTTCCGTAATTACTTAATTTTCACCGGATTTTTTCACCTGCTCCGAGCCTGTTTTTCTCCAAAACAGAACAGGGGTTTCAGCAAAGCCACCGGGCGGCGCCCGGTTGTTTTTTTTCCCGGTTTTATGCTAACTTTTCACGGTACCGTGACGTTATACACATCAGAAGCACAGTACCTATTCGCCAACGCAATATCGAAAATACGTGTTTTTCTTCAAATTAATGGATAATTACCTAGTAAAGGGGTTGACAAACACCTAGTTTATGCTAGACTGATATTGAATTGTACCTTGCTAGAGGTATGCCTGCAAAGGGAGGTGATGTTATCGAGGTGACCCGAAAGGGAAACAGGGCAGAGCACCCTGAAAGCGGAATGACTACAGGAATGTATCCCGGCACAGCGGATACAACCGCTGTAGCAGACAGGGATATCATATATTAATTCAAAAACATATCAATAAAGGAAAATAAAAGTCGATGAAAAAAATAAAGAAATTTTGGGGTATCGGCCTTATCCTGGTGCTGCTTGCTACCATGGTTTTCAGCACCGCCCCCGTCCAGGCCGCTAACCCGCTGAACTGGGAACCGATCCTTTCAGCCCCCGCCTCGATTCCCTTCAACGTACTTGCCCCTGGTATCGATATCGTTGATTTCGATATGAATGGCAGCGTTGCCTATGCCGTGACCGGCGCAGCTCTTTACCAGAGCACATCCGGTGGCGCTATGTGGTCCAACATCACCCCGAGACTCGCGCTTGCGGGTGCTGACTACGTTGCTATTGCCCCTGATGACACCGATGTCATCGTCGTTGCGGATGCCACTCCGGCAGCCGGCGTTGGCGTTCAGATCTCCATCAACGGTGGCGTGAGCTTCACCTCGATGGGAACCATCGAAGGCCTGGTCGGTGATCCGGTTACCGCGATCAACGGCATCGCCATCTCGCCCACGATAGCGGGTGGCGTTCGCTACATCGCTGTCTACGGAGCTCATGGCGCAGGTGCTTCGACCGAACTGGGCGCTATCTACTACTACAACTACGGCGCTGGTGTTGGCATCTGGCAGGATGCGGTTGAGGATTTCACCGGCGTTGTGAACGCTAATCCGTCCGCAATAACCGCGCTCGGCACGCTGGATTCAGTCGATGCCTTCGCTTTCTCCCCCATCTTCCAGGCTGACTTCATGGCCGTGGCCGTCATGACCGACGCCACTTCCGATGTAATCGAACTTCACAGCCTCAGCTTCAACGCTAATGGCAACTGGGACACCGAGACCGGGTATCCGGCCGCTGTCTACACCGGTGCCGGCGCGCTGACCGTCAATGATGTTTCCCTGGTACTTGCTCCCGAATATGACGGTTCTGATGAAACTTCCCGCATATCCTTCATCGGCATGGATGCCACTGATGGCGGCGCGGCCGCTTTCGGCGGCGGTGTCTGGCGCGCCATGGACTATGCCGTCGGGCAGGTCTATGGGAACACCATTGCTTCCCCGATCTCCAGCGTAACCTATGACGGCACCTCCCTTGCTGCCGGCTCAGCAACTTCCAACAATGTCGTCCGCTGCCTGAATCCGCTCGGCGCAACCATGACCTTCCAGAGCGCCCGCGCTTACAAGAGAATCGGCGCTGATGATGGTGCTGACAATGTCGTCGTCAAATTCAACGATGGCGTCCTCTATGGAGGCAAGAGCGGCCTTGGTGCTGCTTTCTCCAAATCCACTGATAATGGCAACACCTGGAACGACTTCTCCCTGATCGACGATGGCTATGAGGCTGCCAATACCGTCTTCGATCTCTATACCGCTGCAGACGGCACGATGTACCTCGCTACCGATGATGCCGCCACCACCAGCGTGTACCGCATCGCCGCAGGCGCCACCAGCCGTGTGCTCTGCATCCCGTCCGGTTCTGTCCTTATCTTCGGTGGTGTCGCCAGCGACTCCAACGTGATTTATGCCGCCGACAAGGGCGGTTCCGACATCTACTACTCCGCTGACGGCGGCACCGGCCGCTGGTACAAGCGCACTGCCCCCGCTACCATCGCCGATATCGCTGTTGATACAGCATCCAGCATTTTTGTTGGTGATTCAACCAGCGTTGATATCTACAAGAGTTCCAACAGCGGTTTCACCTGGAGCGCCGCTCTCGACACCAAACTGTTCGCTGCTGTGGTTGATATGTATGCCCTCGGCGACGGCCAGGTAATTGCCAGCGACGCTGCTGGTTTCGTAGCTGTTACTTCCAACGGTGGTGATACCTGGGTAGCCAAACCCGGCGCGCCGGCCAATGCCCTGATAACCGCCAGCGGCCTGGGCGATGGCCAGTTCCTGTTCGCTGCTGACCCCGCTTCCTCCAATGTTTGGCGTTATGCCATGGGCGCCGCGGAGACCTTTGCCTGGCAGACCATGAACGCCCCGCTCAACGATACCGAAGTCAATACCGGTATCTACTACCTCGATGGCGTTCTGTTCACCGTTTCCGATCAGATCGTGGTGGTTGGTCCTCCGGCTGTTGCTGCTACTACGTACCTCAACCGTTCCACCATGCCCAACATTGCTGGCACCCATGCCGGTATCTGGTGGGGCACGCAGTATGCCGATGCTACCGTTGCCACGCTTAATGCCCTCCAGGCACAGGCTGCCGATGGCGTCGTAACCCTTCGCGCCTTCGATAACACCGCAGGGTCTTTCTGGTACTTCGAAGATACTCTTGTCAAAGCCGCTCCGGTCGTAACCGCTCCGGCCAATGAGAGTATTATCCAGCTTACCAGCGCCATGTTGGGCGCTTCCCAACCCGTGAACTTCTCCTGGAACCGCCTTTCCCAGGCGACCTCCTATACCCAGATGATCGCTCTTGACCCCGCTTTCACCTCGATTATCAAAGTGAACGCCGTTATCAGTTCTGCTCCGGTGGTAGCGTTCCAAGAGCTTGGCACCACCTTCACCCCCGGCACGACCTACTACTGGATGGTTTCCGCCACCACCCCGCTGAGCAGCAGTGGTTCCGAAGTTCGCAGTTTCACCATCCAGCAGGTTGCTGCTTCCGTACCGCAGATCGGTTCACCGGTCGTCGGCGCGGTCATTGACAGCCAATCCCCGGCCTTCTCCTGGTCCCCGATCGCCGGAGCCACCGCCTACAAGTTCGAACTGTCCACCAACGCTGCTTTCGCCACCACGGTTTACGCTGATGAAATATACACCGCCGGCGCTCAGCTCCCCATCACCATCGAACTTGAACAGGGCAAACAGTACTTCTGGCGCGTCAAGGCCCTGACCCCCAATGAAGGTGACTGGTCCACCGTTGGTAACTTCGTGGTTGCTGCTGAAGAAACCCCGACGTCCACCGCTCCGGCCATCACCATCACCACCCAGCCGGCCCCGACGTTCACGATCCCGGTACCCGATCAGACCACCATCACGGTTGTACCGCCCGCTGAAGGCGACGAGATTGCTCCGGCCTACATCTGGGCCATCATCGTCATCGGCGCGATCCTGGTCATCGCGATGATCGTCCTGATCGTCCGCACTCGCCGCTCTGTCTAAGACCGGCGTAGAGCACGACCTCTACTAGAAACACTGAGAGCCCCGGGAAATTCCCGGGGCTCTCTCTTTTCTGGCCGTTACCGGGTGGAAACACCATAGCAAGGACTACATGACCCCGGCGAAAGCCCTCCAAGTAGCGAGAGCCAGCACAATTCCGGATTATGAGTATCAACCAGGAGTCTTCATTCCCGTGAAAACGGGAATCATCGCCGCCGCCGGAAACCTTGAAATCCCCAACCGTTCCCGATTATCCACCAGGCTATCGTTCCCTCTCTGTAAACGGAGAGGGAAACGAAGGGTGAGGTGGCTGTCATAACCGCGGCCCGCCTCGTGTCATTCCCGAGCCCGACCGGAAAATCCAGCTCTGCCGGCAATGACTCCCTGCTTTCGCCGTAAGTAACCGTCCAGTATGGTTCGCGGGCTTCTCTGCTCGCGGCCCCCCTTACTAGTTTCCTCGCCCCTTGCGGGAGAGGATTAAGGTGAGGGGTATTCCGCCGTGGCGGAATCCTCCATTTTCAGTCCCTCTCCTTCCTGACGTGTCATTGCCGGCTCCGGCCGGGAATCCACCACCGGAGGCAATAAATCATGGCTTTCGCCGCAAAGCAAAGCCGTAGCACGATTGGTTGTCTCTCATTCGCAGGAGCCTGTCCTGAGCTCGCCGAAGGAAGAGGCCAGGAGAGATTTTGTTTAGCCCCCAAAAAAGTGACAAAACACCCTTGACAAGTTTAGTACATGTGTTCTATGCTCATTCTGCATCACCTACCGCCCTCCCCGTCAACCAAAACGGGACGGGGGTAGTAAAAGAAAAGGTTCACGGAACATGGAAGAGGAAAAACGCAAACCCGGCGGCCAGCCGGGCAATCAGAACGCCCTCAAGCATGGCTACTACTCCCGTATCTTCAGCCAGGAGGAGGAAAGAGAGGACTATTCATCCGCCGGTGAAGTGAGGGGACTTGATCAGGAGATTGCCCTTATGCGCCACGTTATCAAGGAAGCGGCGTCCGTCAAGGATGAAAAGCATATGCTGATTATGGTCAGAGCGTCCAACGCCTTGAATAAGCTCATCCGTACCCGTGATAAGGTATATGGCAATCAGGACAAGGATCTACGGCGCGTGGAGGCAATGAAAGCTTTCCATATCCACATGTTGGACATGGTTGGCAGGGATAATTATGCACTCTGGGTGGAAAAAATGTATGGTCCTATCGTTGCAGCTGACTTACCAAAAAACGAATAACGGGTCCCCGAGCCTGAACAGTCTCGGACGGGATTCGAAAAATAAGGATTCTTTTATTTCGAATATCGGATATGGGGTTGCCCGGCGCCGCTGCCGCCTCTATATCTCATCCACGCGCGGCGTCAGGACCTGCACCGGTATGATGTCCCCGGCGTGCAGCTCCATCTCCCCTTCCGGAATGCAGATAAGGCTGTTGGCGCTGGCAATGGCCTGTAGGCGGCTGCGGTGCCGGTACATCTGCACCGAATATCGGCCCTTTTCGTCCCTTGTCAGCGTGGCGTCCTTGAACTCCGTCCAGGCCGGGTGGCGGGCCTTCAGGTCTTCGGTCAGCCGGGCATACACCGTCTGTAGCGGATGCAGCGTATCGCCGCTCATCTGCAGCAGCCCCGGTAAGGCAAGCTGGATAAAAGCCATCTCATTGCTGGCCGGACCGCCCGGCAGGCAGAATACCGGCTTTCCCCGCCATATCCCGAAGGCTATCCCCTTGCCCGGTCCCAGCCGTACATGGTGGAATATCTCCCGCCAGCCGAGGCCGTTCAGGGCCGCCACCACGAGGTCCCGCTCGCTTCCCCACGCCCCGCCGCTGGTGAGTAACACATCCGCCTCGTCGATGCGGCGGGTGATCTCCGCCTGGATGATGTCATAATCGTCCCCTACTACAGACGACAGGCACTCCATTCCGTAATGACCGAGCCACGCCTCCATGGTCACCAGGTTGCTGGCATAAAGCTGGCCAGGGTTCAGGTTCTCGCCGGGGGCCACCACTTCATCCCCGATGCCCATGATCGCCACCAGGGGTTTCCGGTAGACGTTGACCTTGTGCAGGCCGGCGGCGGCCGCCATCCCGAGGTATCCCGGCAGCAGCCTCCCGCCCCTCGGTACGATGACCGCGTTATGCTGTACTTCCGCCCCGGCCCGAAGGATGTTCCGGCCTTCGTGAGAGTCCGCCCTGACTTCTATCCGGTTTCCCGGCAGTTCTTCACAGAACTCTTCCGAGACGACCGACCCGGCGCCGCGCGGGATCGGCGCCCCGGAGCATATCTTCACAGCCTGGCCGTGAGCTACCGTCCCTTCGTACCTGGAACCTGCGAAAGCTTCCCCGATCACCGTAAGGCTGACACGGTTCTCCGGCGTAGCCCCGGCGATGTCTCCCGGTACAACGGCGAAACCGTCTTTCAGGGACACGTCCTGGGAAGGATAACTGACCTTCGCGATCACGTCTTCCGCCGCGATCCGGCCGGTACTGCGTTCCAGGTCCATTTCTTCCGCGGTCAGCAGGGGAACGTTATCGGAAATCAGCCGGTATGCTTCCTCATACCCGACATAGTCCAGCCCTTCATCGATTTCGTGAATGTTATGCTCCATTTGTACACCTCATCTTTTTCCAGTATAACGTCGGTTCACGCACAGGTTCAACTTTACATATTAGCTCATCTGTTTCCCAATGTTAGAATTTGCTACATACTATTCCCTTTCAATGCCAACGTATGGTATGATACGTTCGGTCTTTTATCGGGCTTCCCCTCATCTTCTCTCCTGATAGTCAGGAGGCTGACTTTTTGTGAAGAGCATCCGGTTTTACAGTTTATTGTGTTTGCATTGTTTGATACCTGGTCTCTTGTTGTGTTCAGGTTTTATTTCCCCGTTACTTCCCGTTTACGCTGCCACGGCGGTACGTTTTGTAGAAGTGCCTCTTCCGTCCGCGGGTGATGAAGGGGGCTGGTGCCTGGCGCCGGGCTCTGACATCGTCAAGGTGGCGGCCGCGGAAAATGGCAGGCTTTATGCCGCTGTGTCCGGTCTGGCGGAAAGCCTGTTCGTTTCTGAAGATAACGGCCTGACATGGCGGGCCACCGGTGATGTCCATCAGGAAATCATCGATATCGCCGTCTCTCCCGGCTCTCCTGAGACTATCGTCTACGCTACCGGCATGCGGGTCTACCAGTCTGCAGATGGCGGCGAAACGTTCTTCCCTCTTCCTTCCACACCGGGACAGGCCGGGACCGGTAACCGCACGATTGTTTCTCTGGATGTAACGGTCCTTGATAAAGCAATAATTACTGTTGGGGTAAAGGACAACGACCCGGGAGAATCCGGTGGCATTTATCTGTTCGATGAACACGACCTGGGGCCTGCCTGGGAAGACACCGGCCTGACCGGGTACGATATACTGGATGTCAATTTCTCTCCCGGCTATCACGCGGACCGCTGCCTGATAACGGCAGTAACCGATGAAGAAAACAGTTACATCATGTTCCAGAGAGCGGGGACCGGCTGGAACGATACCATCGGAGCGGCTGAGTTCTACAATAACGATGCTCCGTTGCGGGCAATCGCCGCTCAAACAGCCTGCCTCGCTTTTCCCGATGACTTCTTCGCTGACCCGTCCGGTGAAAACTGTCTGTTTTACGCCGGCGTGAATACCGGCGACGGATACGGCGATGTCTACCGCATCGAATGCGCCGCCGATGGCTCACCAGCTACCGATCTCGATGTCGGTCTCGAGGGGGGCCTTCCCAACGTCGATATCGCGAGCCTTACCGCCGCCGGAACGAATCCTTTTTCGCTTCTCATGGCGGGCGGCGCCTCAGGCACTGACGTATATGTCAGCCGGGACAATGGCTCGACCTGGGGCCACAGCAGGAAATCACCTGCCGGAAGTACGGTCACTTCAGTCCTGTTCCAAACCGCTGAAGACCGATATTTCTCGGCTACCAGTGGTAACGGAAGCGGGGTAGCTTTCAGCCTGGATGGTCAGACATGGAACCAGGCCGGCCTTATCGATACCACGCTCGATACCATCGTGGACTTTGTTCCCTCGCCTGCCTACGGCAGTGATGCGACCATGTATTTGTTGACCTGGGGCAACGGCAGCAGCCTGTGGAGGAGCACCACCGGCGGGGCAGCATGGGAACGGGTTCTCTGGCCCGGCATTGCCGGTATCACCGAATGCAACATGGTTTCCCTGCCGCCTGGATACGGCTCCGGCAGCGATACCGTGTTCTGCACCGGGCAAGCGGACGGGGTACCGGGAATCCTGGTATCTTCCGACCGCGGCCAGAACTACCGGTTCAAGCCTGCCTTTGATCCGGAAACCGGCGCGTCAATAACCATCGATGCCTGGGCGGTCGTTTCGGAAGATACCTTTTTCATCGCCGGCTATAACGAGGCTACCGCCATGGTGTACCGCACCGATAATGCGGGCTTCTTCTATTTACCCGGGATCAAGGGTGGAGAGGTGCCTTTTACCAGCCTGTCGCTTTCACCGGATTTCGCGAACGACGGTTCCATGACCGCTGGCACGATGATCGGGGACGTTTATCTGTATCAGGGATCAGGACGATTCCACAAGGTCACCGGTCAGCATGGATCTCCTTTCGACGGCCGGGTCTACCCGATATTCGATACAAACTACTCTGACAATAGCTACATCTATGCCGCCGGAGCTTCTTCCGGAGATGGTATCAAGCGTTTTAAAATGACCACGGGAACAGAGTGGGAAAGCATCGACGCAACGTACCCGGATGATTCACAACTCGACCGGCTTCTGGTGACAGATGAAGGGACGCTGTACGCGTCCAATATGATTGCTGATGGAGGCATGGAGCGTTGCCTTGACCCGCGCGCGATGACGAATGAGTTCGATACGATGACAAGGGGCCTTGAAGATAATTCCTCGCTCTTCGGTCTCTGGTCATCCGGAAACCATATCTGGACGACGGATGCTTCTGCCAGGCTGTTACGGTTCGACGATATCATGACCGGACCGGTATTCCCGTCCAGCCCAAAAGCACAGACAAGCGGGTATGGGAACATCATCGACCATACGATCAGGAACATCGACCTCGATTGGGAGACAATGCCCGGCGCGACGGAATACGAATGGCAATGCGATGATGATGCTGACTTCATCGACATTGCTTCAGACCTGAAAGGAAAGACCGAAGCAAGCTCCATCAGTCTGCCGGCTCTCGAGCCGGGAACGACCTACTATTGGCGGGTCCGGGCCTGTAGCCCGGTCAACAGCCGTTGGTCGGACATCCTTCAATTCACCACAGCTCTCGATACGGAAGAGATTGTCCTCAGGCCGGTGAGTCCGGCCCCCGGGGCCATCGATGTACCAGCCCAGCCCTTGTTCCAGTGGACGGCGGTGCAGTCCGCCACTGCTTATGAACTCCTCGTGGCTAGAGACATCAATTTCGCCGCTCCTTCTGTGGCGATGACGGGCGACCACAGGCTACCCGTCAATGTCTGGCAATGTGATGTCGAACTCGAGGCAGGTGTAACGTACTACTGGAAGGTCCGTGCCTGTACGCCCGGCACTTTCAGTTCGTGGAGTTCCACGGGCATATTTTCCACCATCCTCAGAGCTGGCTCTGACCTCGAGCCCGAAGGCATGATTGCTTCGCTCGCCCCGGCTGCCCCGGTTTCGCCCACCGGCACATCCGTCATGCCTCCGGTAATCACCCAGCCTGTCCAAACGGTCATTGCTCCATCCATCTCACTCAACTTCCCGCAATGGTTCCTCTATGGTACCGGCGCTTTCTTCATCTCTGTTACATTGATATTGCTCGGCATCCTAGTTGCGATATTGAAAAGGCGCTCCAAGTAGTTACTTATATTGTGTTTGACAGCTTTGCTCCGTTAGGTATATTCTGGACTAATACATCCAGCGGAGGAGGGTTGTATGTCTGATATGTCTACCGGGTTACAGCAAAACGTCGGCGGTGTACTCTGTTATGTGCTCGGGTGGGTCAGCGGCCTTGTCATGCTGATCCTCGAACCCAAGAACACCTTCATCAGGTTCCATGCATTTCAGTCCATTCTCTCATTTGGGGCGATCTTTGTTGTCATAATGATATTCGCCTGGATTCCAGTGGTTGGCACAATCGTCAGTGCTCTACTTGGTGCGTTAGCGTTTATCCTCTGGATTGCAATGATGCTGGTTGCGTCACAGAACAAGATGTACAAGCTCCCCTTTGTGGGTGATTACGCAGAGAAATGGGCCAATAAGGCCTGACCTTTATTGACGTTCTGGGTGTAAACTATTATTGATTGACGGAGGTCAACAATGCCCCTTGTCACTATTAAGCTGTTTGAAGGCCGCAGCCTCGAACAAAAACGGGGCATGGTCAAGGAAGTCACCGAGGCCATCGCCCGGAATGTAGGTTGCCCGGAGACGGCAGTCACTATCGATATCGTTGAAATGAAACGGGAGAACTGCGCCCAGGGCGGTAAGCTCTTCTGTGACAGCTAGATTGGGAGGCTGATGTGAAAGTCCTCGGAATCATGGGCAGCCCACGCATCGGGGGCAATACGGACCTGCTGCTGGATGAAGCACTGCGCGGCGCCCGGGAAGCCGGAGCGGATACTGAAAAGCTCCTCCTCGACCGCCTGAACATCATCCCCTGCAAGGAGATCTACCAGTGCGGCAAGGACGGCACCTGCCCGCTGAGAGACGACATGAAAACCCTGTACCAGACGGTATTGGATGCTGATGTCATTATTGCAGCCTCACCGATTTTCTTTTATACCGTCAGCGCGCAGATGATGGGTTTCATCAGCCGTTGCCAGGCTTTATGGGCGCGCCGGTATATCCTCAAACAGGTCCATTCTCCCCTGAAAAAAGGATCTTTCATCGGTGTCGGCGCCACCAAAGGCGCCAAGCTCTTCGATGGGCCAAAGCTGACCATGAAGTATTTCTTCGATGCCGTCAACGCCGCCTACACCGCGGACCTGCTGGTACGAGGCATCGACAAAAAAGGCGAGATCAAGGACCACCCGGAGCAACTCGCCGAAGCCTACGAACTGGGTAAGAAGCTCATAACGAGTTAACGGCCTAGGATTTCTCCTCGCACGCTTACCGTTACATCGCTGAACGGCACCACGTTACCGCTCGTCAGTATCGCCTGCTTGGCCATGTAAACCAGACCGGAACAGCAGGGCACTTCCATGTGGACCACCGTCAGGCTGCGGATTCCTGAGACCGCCAGTATCTGGTTGAGCTTTTCCTGATGCTGCTGGAAGTTGTCCAGCTTTGGGCAGGCGACGATAAGCGCTTTATTTTCACCGAGAAACGTCTCATGGAAATCGGCAAAGGCGCAGGGCACGCAGTCCGCGGTCAGCACGAGGTCTGCATCCTTGAGGAACGGCGCTGTCGGCGGCACCAGTGTCAACTGTACCGGCCAGTGGCCTAACCTTGATTGGGCGGCAGATAGCTTAACATCCCGCTTTACCGGAATCGCCGGTTTCTTGAATTCCATGGCACGGGTAGAAGGGCAGGATGGACAGGCTGCGTTTTCTTTACCCTTCTCGCTGTTCAGGTGTTCCTCGACGGCTGCTTCATCGAATTCTTCAGCATCCCGCTGTTCGATGGAAATGGCGCCCTGTGGACAGTCCAGACAATTGCCCAGGCCGTCGCAGTATTTCTCGCTGACCAGCCTGGCTTTACCATCGATGATGGCCAGTGCACCCTCCGCACAGGCGATGATGCAGGCCCCGCAGCCGTTGCACTTTTCTTCATCTATTCTTACGATGTTCCGTTTGGTTTTCGTTGCCAAAATGCCCTCCCGACCGTGTTTCTCGCTTCGTCTCTTGCATGATACGGGAAACTGTTCCGCCTACCTATGACTTATCTCACGTGGGAAGGGCCTGTCGCGAGCGCTGGAGACGATGATTTCCGAGTCCTTTAGCGATGTTTACTTCTTAGTCCTTATCCTGAGCGCCTGCCCGCCCGCGGCGTCCGGCGAGTTCTTGATGAGGATCTCCAGTGCTTCTTCCTGCCCAACAACACGCCACAAAGCTGCGCTGACATAGCTGTTGAGGCTGATGCCGTCCAGTTCCGCCCGCATCGCTATAGCTTCATGCAGCGAGGGCGAAATCCGCACCTGGAACTTACCGCTGAACTTCCTCATTCTCAATGGGAGCGGGACTGGTTTACCATCGCTCAAGTACCTCTCGATGCAGCCGGCTTTAGTTGTCTCGATCTGGCGTATTGCTTCCTCCGGCGTAGCACCGTCGGCACTGCATTCCGGAAATTCCACAATTCTTGCCAGGAACTTGGTGGTTCCGTTTTCCTGTTGTTCCGCATTTACGGCGGTCGTATACGGGAGGTCCAGATAATGTTGCGCCTTTTTCTTTTCCGTTGCTTCCATTCGTCAAACCTCTCAATTTGTACCCTTCTCTGGAGGAATAGTATCATATATATAACTGCTATTCAAGATGGTCAAAATCCCCGGCCACGCTCGATATACTTTCCTAAAGATGCATCACATTTGACTATTTTACTCAGCCGTGTTATATAGAATTGGAGCAATGATGATGGTACCCAATCAACTTCCCTCGAACTTGACCGTTCGCTGACGGGCTTGCTCCGAAAATCTCAAATACTCCGGAGAGTGCTATAATAACGTCATGCTGAAACGCGAACGAAAGAAAACAAAGACCGGACGAAGCGATCCTAGAATACCTGCGGTAAAATCGATTTCTCGAGCGGGGTCCGTCCTGATGGGACTTGGTAACGGATGTGATACCATCACCGATATTTCTTCGTTCTGTAAATTAAGCAAATCTACCGTACACCGCCTCCTTAAAGCCCTGGAAGAAAACATGCTCGTTTCACAAAATCCAATTACCCACCACTATTACCTGGGACCGCTGATCACCCGTTTTGCACTCTCCCCCGGCAATACCCACGATTTCCTGATAACCAACACCCGTCAGGAATTGGAGAAGCTGGTTGCCGTTTCTCAGGAGACCGTAATGCTAACCATCCTGATAGGCATCCAGTGCGTCGAACTTTATGAAGTGCCGAGTCCGTATGACCTGCGCATATCCGGTCAGATCGGAGGTGTGCTTCCCACTCTTGCCGGCGCAACCGCCAAAGCGCTTCTTTCCCAGTTACCGCAAAAAGAACTGGAAAAAGCCCTGAATTATGTTGACATTGCACCGATTACCGCCCAGACCGTGACTGACAGGGCCGCCCTGCTCCGCCAATTGGAAACGGTGCGGGAAGAGGGTTATGCCGGGAGCGATGGAGAAATATTTATGGGAGTATCCTGCGTCGCGGCGCCGGTGAGTTCATACGTACTGCCCGCAGCCATCAGCGTGGTCGGTCCGGAAAGCCGGCTGAAGCCCCGGAGTACCGAGGTCACACGGGAATTACTGCTAAGCTCATCAAGGCTGAGCAAAAAGCTGGCCAGGCTGTTCGATTCGTGTAATTTCAAATGACCGGTATTCTCTCCGGCATCTACCGCGAGGAGTAATGAGAATGGCCTCTGTTATCGAAAGACTGGCCGCCAACGCCCTGGAGACCAAGTTCGAGCAATTCGATGCCTCCCTGGTAGAGACGACTAAATACCGCATCATCGATACACTCGGCTGTATCCTCGGCGGCCATGTCGACCCCGGTAACCCGGAACTGGCGGATCATCTCAGAAATCAGGGCGGGAAACCCGAAGCCACGATTCTCGTTCACGGAACAAAAGTGCCCGTCATCAGTGCGGGGTTTGTCAACAGCGTCTTTGCCAGGTCGTTTGATTTCGAGCCGGTCAGCCCTGTCGTCGAAGGCGTCAATACGCCCGGACACGTTTCCGGCACGACGGTGCCCACCGCCCTGGCCGTTTCTGAAATGGTTGGGGCCAGCGGCAGGGAAATGATGACGGCGCTGCTCGCTGGCGATGATATCGCAGCACGGATATTGGCCGGGAGCGGATTCGGTTTCTCCCTCGGCTGGGACGGCGTCGGTACGGTCAATTGCTTTGGAGCCACCGCCATCGCCGGCAGGTTGATGGGATTGACGGTTCGGCAATTGCAGCATGCTTTCGGACTGACCCTTAACATGCTCGGTACGACGTTCCAGTCTATCTGGGACGGCACGATGGCCTTCAAACTGGCCCAGGGCCTTTCGGCACAGGCCGGCATCCTTTCCGCACAAATGGCCAAACTGGGTTGGACCGGCCCGGAGGATGCACTTTTCAGCCGGTTCGGCTACTATAACATGTTCACGGAAGGATGCAAAGAACCCGGTTTCCTTACGGAGAAGCTCGGCCAGGCGTACTATTATGACGCCATCACCAAGCCTTATCCCGGCTGCCGTATCACCCATGCCGCCGTTGATGGCACGTTGACAATCGTCAATGGCCATAAGCTGAAGCCGAAAGACATAGCCACTATTAACCTTTTCCTGGCCAGGGGCGGCATCGAGCATAAATGCGGTGAGCCGTTTAACCCGGGTGAATACCCGCACGGCGATGCCGCCTTCAGCTACTACTATTCCGTTGCCTGCGCCTGTCTCCATGGCTCCGTAAAACCCCAGCACTTTACCCGGGAAACCATCCTCGATCCCAAAATCAAAGACTTCATCAAGAAAATCACGCTGACCCAGGCTGATGAGGTCCCGTTCGAAGGCGCAAAGGTGGTAATAACGACGCAGGATGGGAACGTATTCACCGAGAGAGTTGACGTTGTAAGAGGCAATCCCCTGCATAATCCCATCACGCGGCAAGAGCTGCTGGACAAATTCTGGAACAATGTGGAATTCGGCGGCAGGATCAGCCGGGACAAAGCGACCAGGGCGCTGACATTACTGGAGAGGCTGGAAAAACTCGACGATATACGGAAGGTGATACCGTTCCTTACTGAATGACTCCGTTCAGTATCATTCCATTCACCCCTGAGAGCTCAATTGAGGGTTATTTCGTCGTGAAACCCCCGTCTACCGGCATCAGGATCCCGGTCACATACGAAGCTTTGTCCGAACATAGCCAGATTACAGCCTCGGCAATCTCCTCGGGGTCGGAGTCACGCCCGAGAGGCACCATCTGGACCACGGCTTCCGCCATGCCCGGATTGAAGTCCAGCATCCGGTTATAGAACCCGGTGCCTTTCATCCCGGCGGGGCAGACCGCGTTGATGCGTATACCGGCCTTGCCGTACATGCCCGCGGCCGCCTTGGTCATGCCGTTGATGCCCCACTTGCAGCCGGAATAGATGATCTGACCCGGCGCTCCGATAAGACCGGCAATGGATGAAGAGTTGACGACGGCTCCGCCGCCGTGCTTTTCCATGTAAGCTATTTCATACTTCATACCGAAGAAGATGCCCTTCAGATCGACCGCGATGAGCCGGTCGAACTTATCTTCAGTTGCATCGGTGATGGGTTCCGGCAGTTCTTCGATGCCGACGTTATTATGAGCGCAGTCCAGTCCACCGTACAGTTCTACTGTCTTTTCGATGAGCGCTTCGACCTCTGCGACCCTGGAAACATCGACTTTCAGGAATGTAGATTCCCCGCCGGTCCTCTTGATGAGGTCGACGGTCTCTTTCCCCAGCCTTTCATCGATATCCGCCACGACGACCCTGGCCCCTTCCCTGGCGAACGCTGCCGCCGAACATCGCCCCAGTCCGAGACCGCCGCCTGTTACAAGCGCAACCTTACCGGAAAACAGACCTGACATCAGGACCTCCTCAATAGTTTTCAAGCATTTCCATCATCTTACGCTCCGGTAAAACCACTGTCAAATGATACTATCTTAGATTTTCCTTTCCAGTTTGTAGCTATACATCTTCTTCAACCTCCCCGGGAAGTTCCTGATAATGCGTTGACTTTTTCAGCAATATAGTTTATAATTGAAACTATCTATAATATGTACTATGAATTTCGTAAACTTTCCAGTCTGATGCACGAAAAATTTGAGGAGCGTTAGCCAAATGGGTGAAGATATCATGTGCAAAATCGCTTTTGATATGCTTTCCATACCCCCGCTTGTTTTTCGTATTGTCCGGAAGAAATTGATTAATACCACACTCGCGGACAGTGAAGTTGACATCAAGTTCCCGCATTTCGAGATCCTTCGTCTGCTGAACCGGGAAGGGACCCTGCATGTCGCTCAGATAGGTGAAAGGCTGGAAATCGCTAAAGCCCAGATGACGCATCTCATTGACCGCCTCGTCGAACTGCAGTTCGTCGATCGTGAGATAGATACGTCGGACCGGCGTACCATCAACGTAGCATTAACGGACAAAGGCCGGTGCTTCGTAAGAGAGCAGGATATCATCGTCATCAATGCCGTCCGGGAAAAGATGTCCCATCTCAATGACGGAGAACTCGAGGAATTCAGCAGTTCGCTGCGCAACGTCCGCGATATCCTGGTCAAACTGGGTACCTAAGACGACGAATAGAAAGACTAGAACAGGATGCAGCCCCGAAAACACCTCACCAACGTACTCGATACGGACAAAATCGGCCCCCTCATGGTCAAGCTCTCCATGCCGGCCTTCCTCGGAATGTTCGTACAATCCATGTACAACGTTATCAGCACGATATTCCTCGGGCACTATGTCGGCGCATTAGGCATCGCGGGCCTCTCCATCGCCTTTCCTCTCCAGATGTTAGGCTTCGGTCTCGCCAACCTGTCCGGTATCGGAGGCATGTCGCTTATCTCTCGTTATATCGGCTCGAAGGACTATGCCAAAGCGGAACAAGCGCTGGGCAATGGCGTAAGCCTCGCTATTTTCCTGGGACTATTCGTTATTGCTGGTCTGCTGCCGTTCCTTGATTTCTGGCTCACCCTCATCGGCGCCTCGGATGAAGTCCTGCCCTATGCCCGTGACTATATGATGTTCGTGACTATCGGGATGCTGGCGCAGACCGCCACCATGGCTTTCCTGAACTATGCCCGGGCTGAAGGCAATGCCAGGGTGGGCATGATAGCCATGATCATGGGCGCGCTGGTCAATATCGCCTTGAGCGCCATGTTCATCATCTGGCTGGATATGGGCGCGAAGGGCGCCGGCCTGGCTACGCTGATCGCGCAGGTCTCTTCCCTGGGTTACACCGCCAGCTATTACCTCTTGAAAAAGAGTTACCTGAAACTGCGCTTGAAAAACCTTTACCCCAATTTCAAGGTCTTGAAGGAGATATTCTCCATAGGCATCGGCGCTTTCATGCAGCACTTTGCCGGCAGTCTCTCCTCAATGCTCCTGATAAGCATGGTCGTCAGCTACGGCGGCGACTATGCCCTCTCCGCTTTCGGCATCGTGCAGCGGATACAGATGTTCGCCAGTATGCCTGCCATGGTCATCGCCCAGGGGGTACAGCCGATACTCGGGTTCAATTACGGCGCCCGACGCTTCAAACTGGTGCTAAAATGCATCTCCATGGGCATGACGTCTTCCATCGTACTCACCTTCGTCACCTGGGGCATCGTGTATTTCGTGCCGGAGCCTATCGTTCGCCTTTTCAGTAACGACCCCCAACTAATCACCGTCGGCGTGGAAGCCGCTCGCGGGATAATGGTGGTGCTGCCTATCGTCGGGCCGATCATGGTCGGTACGATGGTCTTCCAGGCAATCGGTAAACCCGGCAGGGCGTTTATCGCGGCGGTGTCCAGACCGGTCATTTTTATGATCCCTTCACTCTTCATCCTGGCGCATTTCCTCGGTATCATGGGCGTCTGGTACACTTTCGCAGCTTCTGATGTGCTGACGCTGATCGCCGTCGCACTGTTACTGATCCCCATCATCAAGCAGGTCCAGAGAGCTGCGGCGGATGAGGATAAGACCAGGCTTTCTGCCTCACCGGGTACTATAGTCGAGTTAAAGGAAGCAAGGCGCCCTACCGACGCCTGAACAAAGCCGATATGAAACAACCTTCTATAACCACCAGGACCGGGAACGTCCTGGATTCAGAACACATCGGTAAGCTGCTGGTAAAGCTGTCCATTCCGGCCTTCCTCGGTATGTTCGTCCAGACGATGTATAACGTCATCAATACCATATTCGTCGGGCATTACGTAGGCCCTCTGGGTATTGCCGGTCTCTCCATCGTTTTCCCGCTCCAAATGCTGGGTATGGGCATGGGTATGATGGTCGGCGTCGGGGGCATGTCCCTTATCTCGCGGTATATCGGCAGTAAAGAGATACCGTCAGCGGAAAAAGCACTCGGCAATGGCCTGACCATCAGCATCGGTATTTCCATATTGGTGATGTTGATTATCCTGCCGTTTATCGATTTCTGGCTGCGTCTTATCGGCTCTTCAGACGCCGTTCTTCCTTATGCCAAGGACTACCTGACCATCATCATGTACTCCCTGGTGTTCCAGGTCATCGGGACCTCTTTGCTGAACTACAGCCGCGCGGAAGGCAACGCCAGGGTCGCCATGGTAGCCATGATCCTCGGCGCGGTTGCCAACATCATCTTCGATGCTGTCTTTATCATCTGGCTCGGTATGGGAGTTAAAGGCGCCGCCTGGGCGACCTTCATCTCCCAGGCCGTTTCCGTTGTGTATTTCTTCTTCTTCTATTTCAACGGGAACAGCTACCTGAAGATACGGGCAAAGAACCTGCGGCTCGATTTCGCCATTCTCAAGCCGATGTTCGCCATCGGCGCCGGCGCATTCATGCAAACCGTGGCCAGCAGCATCTCTGCCCTGATACTCATGCGCGCCGTTGTCGAACACGGCGGGGATTACGCACTCTCCGCGTTCGGTATCCTCCAGCGTGTATTCATGTTCGGCATGATGCCGGGCATGGTGCTTGCCCAGGGCGCCCAGCCGATACTCGGGTTTAACTACGGAGCCAAGCGCTTCCACCTGGCCCTGAAGGTGACCAACTTGGCGCTGCTGGTTTCCACCTCTCTGAGCATCGCGGGCTTCCTGACCGTGTACTTCATCCCCGGTCCGATCGCCAGCATCTTCACCATCGACCAGGAGCTTATCAGGGTCAGTATTGACGCCGCCCGTATCCTGTTCTTCGGTATGCCGCTCATCGGGGTCATCAACGTAGGAACCATGATGTTCCAGGCCATCGGGCGGGCGGTCCCGGCTTTCATCGCCGCGGTCGTCCGCCAGGTGTTCCTCATCGGTTCCGTCCTCCTCCTGCCGCGGCTGTGGGGACTCGACGGTGTCTGGTCGACGTTCCCGATATCGGATTTCCTTACGTTCCTCCTGATAATGATACTGGTCGCGCCTATTATCAGCCAGTTCCGTAAAGCTGCCAACAACGCCCGCAAGGATGAAGACCAGGACGGGATAACCGGCCGGATGAGAGAATCGGAGAAGCCGGTCGCCCTCGAGTAATCGCCGGTGAAACGCTTTTCCCGGAAGACCTGATCCGGGTAATTCCCCATGGGCGCCGGACAGGCCGGTCGGAACAAGAGTAGCGGTACCCGGCTGAACGTTTATGCCTTGAACAGCGCCGGCCAGACGAACATATCCAGGACTGCCGTCTGTATGCTGAAGAACGCAGCGCCGGTCACCGCCAGCCAATAGGCGGTCCCTGCTTCCCTCGGATTGGCCGTCAGGATGGCCGCCAGCAGCGCGATCGCCCCAACACCGACCAGCACCAGGACCAGCCTGACGGCAAACCACCAGCCGCCGGACGGTGCACCGATATGCGCAAAAAGGAACGGCATCCACAACGCCGACGGAATCAGGATGACCGCGAAGATAACGTAAAATAACCAGTAACCGGCCCCGCCGAAGACCTTCAGCGTGTCCGGGTCAACACTGAAAAGAAGCCAGTAGGTGAACAGGAAATACCCGACCGCCGCACCTATCATGATGACGTAGTTGAAGTAACGGAGACCGCCGGAGACCCCGCCCCACAGCTTGTTCGCCGAACCGGGATGCGAGGAAAAACCATGGATATAGCTGCCGATGACCGCTGCGCCGCAGACCGCCATGAATACCAGGAGACCGATTTGCAGTGGATGCATGTGTTCCCCCGTCCTTTTAATAGGTAGTTACATACTACAACACGTGGCCAGGCTGGAAAAGGACTAATGTCTCACGCGGGTCGGTCCGGAGCCGGTATCCTGTCCACCAGCCCATACACGAACAGGTGATTTATCTCTTTCGAAATCTGCTTGTTTCCTTCAAACCTGCGGAGTTCATCACTGAGGGCGAACACCCCCGCCCTCACGATATCGAAGAATACCATAACGGCTTCAAGTGTGATGTCCCGGCTGATATAGCCGCCCGCCTGTCCCTCGGCAAGCACGTGCTTCATCAGCCGGGTTACTTCTGTTCTCCATAGCTCATCGACCCAATCCTTCAATTCCGGATTTCCCGTCGCTATTTGTGCGAGTTGCCCCCGGAACTGCCCGGCGTTCTGGACCTTGGAAAAAATGAAACCATCCAGTTTTTGCAAAAACGGTACGTCACTCAAAACGAGCGCCTCAAACTGGCTCATCCTGTCTTTGATGATCAGCTTGATGATCTCCTTGACGAGGTTTTCCTTGTCCCCGAAGTACTTGTAAACGGTCACATGAGATACGTTCGCTTCACGGGCGATGTCCTGCACCGAAACTTTCCCGAAACCGTGTTTCCGGAATAACTCCAGCGCCGCCTGCCGGATGTTTTCTTTTTTCTTCTGGGTCCGCCGCTGGAATCCGTCCATTTGCCCGTTCCTTTTATATTTCTGTACTTCCTATACAAAGAATATACATAACCTATTGACTTGGTCAAACTGCGGTAGTATAATTTGTACAGATTTTTCTAATTGAGTACATATATTACATATATTTAGCCTGAAAGGAACTCAACGGAGATGAACACCATCGCACCGATGACGAAAGAATACCGGCAACGCTGGATGACCCTGGTGGTCATCGCCCTCAGCGTCCTCATAATCGTCATAGATTCCACGATCGTCAATGTTGCCCTGCCTACCCTCCAGCGGGAACTCAACACCACCGGTACCGAGCTCCAGTGGATCATCAATGCCTATATTCTCGTGTTCGGCGCGCTGATGCTGACCACCGGCTCGCTCGGAGACAAGGTAGGCCGCAAATACATCCTTCAGGCCGGTATCCTGCTCTTCGGCGGGGCCAGCGTCGGGGCCTCCTTCGCCGCGGACGGTACCCAGCTCATCATCTGGCGCGTCGTCATGGGCATCGGTGGCGCGATGATACTGCCGGCGACGCTCGCTATCATCACCAGTGTCTTTCCCCGGGAAGAACGCGGCCGCGCCATCGGTACCTGGGCCGGGTTGAACGCCGTCGGCATCGCTCTCGGCCCTATTATCGGCGGACTACTCATTGAGAACTACGACTGGAACATCATCTTCCTCATCAATATTCCGATATCCTTCCTGGCGTTGCTCGGTGGTATCATATATATACCTAACAGCCGCGACCCGAACCCGCGGGGAATCGATGTCCCTGGCACTATTTTGTCAATTCTCGGCCTGGGAGGCATCGTCTTCGGGCTCGTCCAGGGTTCCAACTGGGGCTGGACGGACGGGGGCGTCATCGGGGCGCTGGCCGGCGGCGCCGTCTTTATTGCCCTGTTCCTCCTCTGGGAAAACCACACGGACCACCCGATGCTGCAGGTCTCGTTCTTCCGGAGCGCCCGTTTCTCGTCAGGTGTCGGCGTGGTATCCCTGATGGCGTTCGCCCAGATCGGCATCAACTTCGGCCTGACGCTGTACATGCAGTTCGTCAACGGTTATTCAGCGCTGCAGACAGGCGTTCGTTTTATTCCCCTGGCGCTGGGTATGTTCCTGGGGGCGGGCTCGGCGGACAGGGTGGTCAAGGTCCTCGGTACCAAACGGGTCATCGTCATCGGGTTCATTATCAACGCCGCCCTGCTGGTGCTGGCTTCCTTCTGGGAACCGGATACGGCCTACTGGATACTCGGACTGATGTTCTTCGGCGTCGGTTTCTCACTCGGTTACGTGGCCGCTCCGGCGACGGATGCTGTCATGGGCGCCCTTCCGGAATCGCGGGCCGGCATCGGTTCGGCCATGAATTCTGTCTGCCGGATGGTGTCCGGCGCCATCGGCGTGGCCATTATCGGCTCGATCCTCAATACGGTATACCATTCCAGCTTCAGGGACGCCATTGCGACCGTAGCCGGGCTGCCGGAACAGATTATTGAAGCCGCCAGCGATTCGGTTGGCGCGGCTATGATCGTCGCCCAGCAATTGCCCGCCCCTGCCGCCGAAGCTGTCATGAACATTGCCCGGAACAGCTTCATGGACGGCTGGCAGCTCATGGTACTCATCTCCTGCGCCCTGAACGTCGTGGCAGCCCTGATAGTGCTCCGATTCATGCCGGCCCGCCACGAGCCGGTACCGGAAACGGACAATCCCCCGGTTGCGGAAATAGCAGGAAGAGAAGCGTAATCCATTTAGTGTAAATGACTTCTCGGGGAGGAGCATTTCCTCCCCTTTTTCTTGCCTTTCAGTAGCAAATCTGCTAACGTCAACGTGTGAGTAAAGCGGACAAGATACTGTTCGTCTGCCAGGAATGCGGCAAGGAAAGCGCCAAGTGGCTGGGACGCTGCCCGGACTGCCACCAGTGGAACACCATGGTGGAGATGAAAGTAGAGACGTTGAAAGCCACATACGCCGCCCAATCGCTGCCGGCAGCGGCTCCCCTGGAGCTTTCCGAGGTCAAACAGGAAGACGCTAAACGTATCCCTCTGCCTATCGGTGAGTTTAATCGCGTACTCGGCGGAGGGCTCGTGGCGGGTTCGCTCGTTCTCATCTCCGGCGATCCCGGCATCGGCAAGTCCACGCTCCTCCTCCAGGCATCGGCTTCCATCGCCGGAGGGGACAGGCCGGTGGTCTACGTCACCGGAGAAGAGACCGCCCACCAGATCAAGCTCCGCGCGGAGCGGATAGGACTCAATGGGCGAGGCCTGTTCGTCATGGCGGAGACCAGCCTGGAAGCCGTCATGGAACACCTCGCGAACAAGTCTCCGGCTCTCCTCGTCGTCGATTCCATCCAGACCGTCTACCTGCCGGGCATGGAGTCCGTCCCGGGCAGCATCACCCAGGTGCGGGAATGTACGATGCGGCTTATGCAGTGGGCCAAACGGACGGCGGTGCCGGTCTTCGTGACCGGACACGTCACCAAGGAAGGGGCCATCGCCGGGCCGAGGGTACTGGAGCACATCGTTGACGTCGTCCTCTACCTGGAAGGCGAGCAATTCAGCGCCTATCGCCTGCTGCGGTGCGTCAAGAACCGCTTCGGCTCCACCAACGAGGTCGGCGTCTTCGAGATGAAGGAAAAGGGCATGGAAGAGGTGGAGAACCCTTCCCGGGCCTTCCTTTCCCAGCGCGGCGCGGCAGCCATCGGTTCCGCGGTGGTGCCGACCATCGAGGGCTCGCGTCCTCTGCTCGTAGAGATACAGGCACTGACGACCACGACAGCCTTCGGGATGCCGCGGCGCACCGCCAACGGAATCGACTATAATCGCCTGCTGCTGATTACCGCCGTCCTGACCAAGCGGGTCAATCTGAAACTCGGCAACCAGGACATCCTAGTCAACGTCACCGGAGGCCTCAAGATCGGCGAACCGGCGGCCGACCTGGGCGTGGCGCTGGCAATAGCCTCCAGCTTCCGGGACATGGAGGTGGCTGAGCGCACGGCCGCCATCGGGGAAGTAGGCCTCAGCGGTGAACTGCGGTCCGCCCCCCAAATGGAACGCCGCATCCAGGAAGCTGCGCGGATGGGCTTTACCCGGTGCATCGTCCCCAAGAACGGCGCCAAATACCAGGTCCCGCCCGGCATGGAGATCATCAGGGCAGGAACCCTGCGGGAAGCCGTGAACATGGGACTGGTGAAGCCATCTGAGGAACCTCAGGACTCGGGGCCGATATTTGAGGAGTCATAGTCTAGTGAAGATATTAACCATTAGCGGTAGTAAGTTGGACATTCTCGATAAGACGATTTTCACACAAGAGAGGATTCTACAGGATTACCTTGAGCAATATCCTGAGATTATACCCTTAGGAGATATTGTTGAAAATCCTCCACAACTGATTTGTATAGGGAGAGAAGTAACTACCCCTTCGGGCTCGATAGATTTATTGTATATTGACTTAGATGGCAGAATAACTATCGTCGAAACCAAGTTGGTCAAGAACCCAGAAATACGCCGTGAGGTGATAGGTCAGATAGTTGAGTACGCCTCTTATGTTACCCAATGGACAAGTGAAGATATCGCAAATATAGCAGAATCTTTCTTAAATCAGTCCTTACCTGAGACTATAAAAGCAAAAAACCCTCAAGTGGATATTGAAGCTTTCAACCATAAGGTTAACGATTACTTAAAAAACGGTATTCTACGGTTACTCGTCGTGTCTGATGAACTAAACGAACCTCTTAGATCAACCATTACTTTTTTAAATTCCAATAGCAACTTTGATTTTCTACTGCTTCAAGTGAGCAGCTATAGTGATGGACTTGAAAAAAAGGTGGTCGTTCCCACTTTATTCGGTTATGCCAAGAAGGTATCGAGGAATCCCTCTGGCAACAAGATGAATGAAGAGAAGTTCATCACCCGGTGTAATGAAGCTGGTCACGCAAATTCGGTCAAAATTCTACTCAAATCAAAAGAACTCATCAATGATTCTTCGTTGAGGGGAGACTTCGTGAATTGGGGAGTCTCAGGATATAGTTATAGAATGCCATGGAAGGAATATCCCGCCGGTGAGACTATTTTCGTTGGTTATGATGGAACTCTTCAATTCTGGCGCGATCATACCATAAGAACCAAAGAACCAGGAGAAAGCTTTATCCAAAAACTCGCGAATATGCCGATATTCGCCAGAGAGTTCGCCAGGCAAAAAGCCCCTACTATACCAACTGACAAGATGAGTGACAGTGACATCACACAGTTCATCGAATTGGTACGAGATTTAGGCACTAATCTCGGCAAATAAATAGCTAATCATATGAACCAACAACCCAAAGTAGCCGCTATAGTAGTCGCCGCCGGGGCCGGGACCAGGATGGCAGGCATCGATAAGGTGCTGGCGCCTATCGCCGGCATTCCCGTCCTGCTCCGTGCCACCCGGCCGTTCCAGGACTGCCCGTCCATAGACCGCATCGTCATCGTGGTCAGCGGGGAGAAAGAGCCGATGTGCCGCCGCCTCATCGAACAGAATGAGGAATGGTCCAAAGTTACCGAGATATGCCTCGGCGGGGCGCGGCGGCAGGACTCCGTCGCGGAAGGCCTTAAACACACCGGGGACGCGGAATGGGTCGTCATCCATGACGGCGCCCGTCCGCTCGTCACTGTAGACCTCATCGAGCGCAGCCTCGAAGCCGCCCGGGAGACCGGCGCCGCCGTCGCCGCCATGCCCGTCAAGGACACCATCAAGGTGGTGGACGCCAACAGCATCGTCATCGATACACCCTCCCGTATCTCCCTCCAGGCCGTCCAGACGCCGCAGGTCTTCCGCAGTGAGATAATCCGCATGGCCTATTACCAGGACGCGCCGGAGGTCACCGATGACGCCACCCTCGTGGAGCGGATGGGCCAGAAGGTTAAACTTTACCCCGGCTCCTATGATAATATTAAGATAACCACGCCGGACGACCTGGCGCTGGCCGAACTACTGCTGAGAAAGAGGGAGACCTCCGCGTGAGAATCGGCACCGGCTATGATATCCATCCCCTCGTACCGGGACGGCAGCTTATCCTCGGCGGCGTCGACGTCCCCTTTGAGAAAGGCCTGGACGGCTGGAGCGATGCGGACGTCCTCGTGCACGCCGTCATGGACGCCCTGCTCGGCGCGGCTGCCCTCGGGGACATCGGACTCCACTTTCCGCCGGGAGATGAGGCCTACCGGGGCATCTCTTCCATCGTGCTCCTCGGTGAGGTCAAGGACATCCTCATGGAAGCGGACTGGTACGTGGGGAACGTCGACGCCACGGTCATCGCAGAACGCCCGAAGCTGCGGGACTACATCGACTCCATGCGGAAAAACATTGCTGATGCCCTGGGCTTGGAGATGGACAGGGTCAGCGTCAAGGCGAGTACCAACAACGGACTGGGATATATCGGCAGCGGCGTAGGCATTGCGGCCATTGCCGTAACACTACTCGAAGGCGGTCAATCATGAAAATCTTTAACACGCTCTCAGGTAAAAAAGAGGAGTTCACGCCTATCGGCGATCCGGTGACGATGTACGTCTGCGGCGTCAACCCGTACTCGGACGCCCACATCGGCCACGCCATGAGCTATATTTTCTTCGATGTTGTCCGCCGTTACCTGGAATTCCGCGGCTACCGCGTCAAGCATGTCCAGAACATCACGGACATCGAGGACAACATCATCGCTACCGCCAACCGCCAGGGCGTCACCGTCGAGGAACTGACGCAGAAATACACCAAACGCTATGACGAAGATATGGCGGCCCTGAACGTCCGGCCGCCCCATTTCTACCCGCGCGCCATGGGCGAGATCGACAAGATGATCGAGGTGGTCAAGACCCTGGAAGAAAAAGGCTTTGCCTACGCCATCGGCGGGGACGTCTATTTCCGCGTGAAGAAGATGCCGGACTACGGCAAGCTGTCCAAGCGGGACCCGGAACAGATGATGAGCGGCACCAGGATCGAAGCCAGCGACCAGAAAGAGGATGTGCTGGACTTTGTCCTGTGGAAGGCCGCCAAGCCCGGTGAGCCGTCCTGGGACAGCCCCTGGGGCAAGGGACGACCCGGCTGGCACATCGAATGCACGGCAATGTCCATGAAGTACCTCGGCAACCAGATAGACATCCACGGCGGCGGCCAGGACGTGGTCTTCCCCCACCACGAGAACGAGATCGCCCAGTCGGAGAGCTACAGCGGGAAAAAACCGTTCGTCCGGTATTGGATGCATAATGGCCTCCTCCGCCTCGGCGAGGAGAAGATGAGCAAGTCCCTCGGGAACCTCATCACCATCCGGGACGCCCTGAAAAAGTACACCCCGGACGGTCTGCGCAGCTTTTTCCTGAGTTCCTACTACCGCAGCCCGCTGACCTATACCACGGAAGCTATAGAAGCTGCGGAAAAAGGCGCCGAACGCCTGCGCCAGGCAGCCAACGGCAAGAGTAAAGAAAATGCCCCGGCGGCGGACTTCAATGCGGACGCTTTCCGGCAGCAGTTCATCGATGCCATGGACGACGATTTTAACACCGCCTCGGCCATCGCTCTGCTGTTCGACCTCGTCCGCGAGATAAACCGGGCCGATGACGCCGGCCTGGATGCAACAACGATGCGCTTGACCCTGAAAGAACTCGGCGGCGCCCTCGGTCTTACCTTCACCGCGCCGGAGGAAACCGGGACGGCGGACGCCGCGCCGTTCATCGACCTGCTCATAAAGGTCCGCGCCGAACTGCGTAAAGCCAGGCAGTTCCAGCTTGCCGATACGGTCCGCGACCGGCTGACCGCCCTCGATATCGTCCTGGAGGACACGCCGCAGGGCACCATCTGGAAGAAAAAACGATAGAAAAAAGGGGCGATGCCCCTTTGAGTCCTCTTATACCTGGACAGAGAGACAGGACAGGAGGCGCCAGGATGTGGCAGAACATCGGGTACATACTGATCGGCCTGGGAGTACTGGGAGTGGCCGGCTGGGCGCTGTGGGGGTTCTTTTCCTCAGATGAAGTCCCGGTACTCATCCGGGTGGCGCTGGGCATCGTCGGAGTAGGGGTACTGTGGCTGCTTGGTATCGCGATCAAGGACCGCATACGCAGGAGAGACAAATCGGAGGAAGCCGACTATGATAATCACGACAACTGAGCAGGTGGAAGGCAAGCACATCAAGCGCACCATCGGCATGGCCCGGGGCAGCACCGTCAAGGCGAAGCACCTCGGCAAGGATATCATGGCCGCCTTCCGGAACATGGCGGGCGGCGAGGTAACGGAATACGTCTCGCTCATGGCTGAAGCCCGGGAAGAAGCCATTAAACGCATGACGGCGGATGCCGAGCGGCAGGGGGCCAATGCTGTCGTCGCGGTACGGTTCGGCACATCCATGATCATGCAGAACGCCGCGGAAGTCTTGGCTTACGGCACCGCCGTCGTCCTGGAATAGACCCCGTTTCCGCTGCCTCATGAACAAAAAGAAGGGAATGCGATAAACAACGCACTCCCCCCTACTGTGTGCCACCGTACAGGATCTGGCCGTAACTGCTTCCCCGAGGCTGAAAGATACCTCCCGGCTTCCACACCTCCTCTTCCTTTCCGCCGCCGGATGCAACGTACCGGTCAGTCTGTGCCGTACGTGAGTAAACGGTTTTAGCAGGGTTACCCTGCTCGCTCCTAACCCTTACCGATACGGAAAACTTTCGTGCCACAGTTCGGACAGACGCCCTGGGTAGCCGGGCGCCCATTCTTCAGGGTGACGGATTTGGGGTTCTTGATTTCAACCTTTTTCCTGCATTTCATGCAATAGGCCTGCATATCCGTACCTCCTTCTGTAGTCTTGCCTCAGAGAGTAGCAAACCTGCCTATATTTGTCAATAGCTACGGGATTGTTTTTTAACAGTTTTTCAGGAAAGGCAGACTGGCGCGGCCGCAAGGCGGCCGGAATGAAGAATCCAAGCATAAAGAAAGCGGCGGGCTGAAGGCCCGCCGCACGGTAAAGCATAGGTCTGTCGTTAGGTAACGAGCAGTGATACGATCGCCAGGACGATAAACAGCACCGCCAGGACAATGGTCAACTGGAAGAGCGTTCTTTCCACGCCCCGCTTGGTCCGGTAGACGGTATCCGCCTGCCCGAAGATGCCTCCCAGGCCGCCGCCGCGAACCTGGAGCAGCGAGACGAGGATCAGGGCTGCCGCGATGATAATCTGCGCTATGTAAAGATACATTTCCATTTCGGTCTAGTTCCACTCCTCCGGCATCACGCCTCGAGCAGCCTCTTGAGCACGTCATTGACCACCTGCGGGTTGGCGCGCCCCCCGGTTGCTTTCATTACCTGCCCGACGAGGAACTTAAACGCCTTCTCGTTTCCGGCGCGGTATTCCGCAACGGGCTGAACATTAAAGTTTATCACTTCTGCGACTGTTTTCTCAAGCTCCCCGGCATCACTTATCTGGCTGAGTCCTTTTTCAGCGATGATTTCAGCCGAGCTTTTTCCTGTGGTGAACATTGCTTCGAGCACGGTCTTGGCTATTGCGGTATTGATGACACCATGACTGCTCTTGATCAAGCCGGCCAGTTGGGACGGACTCACCTTTTCCCGGAAACCGGCGATTTCGGTCCCATGAGCGTTCATGATACGTGCCGATTCCCCGAGCAGCCAGTTGCTGATTTCCTTGGCGGTCACGTCGGTATCCACCGCGGCGCCTTCCTCGAAATAGTCCGCGAGAGCACGGGACGACGTCAACTGCGCGGCATCGTAGGCGGTGATCCCATACTGCTGCACGAACCTCTCCCGGCGGGCTTCCGGCAGCTCCGGAAGTCTGGCTTTCACATCTCCCACCCATTCCCGGCTGATGAGGATGGGCGGCAGGTCCGGCTCCGGGAAATATCGGTAGTCGTGCGCGTATTCCTTGCTGCGCTGGGAGACCGTCTTGCCCTGGGCTTCCACCCAGCCGCGCGTCTCCTGCACCAGCTTTTTGCCCTCTTCCAGGGCTTTCGTCTGGCGCTTGACTTCATATTCCAGAGCCAGGAACACGCCGCGGAAGCTGTTCATGTTCTTGACTTCAACTTTAGTGCCGTATGTGGTACTACCTTCAGGCCGGATAGAGATGTTGGCATCGCAGCGGAAACTGCCTTCTTCCATGTTGCCGGTGGATACGCCCAGGAACTGAAGGATGCTGCGAAGCGCCATCAGGTACTGGCGGGCTTCCTCCGGGGACCGCATGTCCGGCTCGCTGACGATCTCCATGAGCGGGCAGCCGGCCCGGTTGACATCCACCAGGCTGAAGTCTTCCATACCATTCGAGCGGTGCGTCAGCTTGGCCACGTCCTCTTCCAGGTGAACGCGGGTGATGCCGATCCGCCGGCGGTTGCCTTCTACATCGATGTCCAGCCAGCCCTTCAGGCCGACCGGCTGGTCGTACTGGGAAATCTGGTAACCCTTCATGAGGTCCGGATAAGGGTAGTTCTTGCGGTCGAACTTGGTCAGAACGGAGACCTCACAATGAAGGGCGAGCGCGGTCATCATGGTGAACTCCACGGCCCGCCGGTTGATCACAGGCAAGACGCCGGGCAGCCCCAGGCAGACCGGGCAGACATGGGTGTTCGGGGGCGCACTGGCATAGTCCGTACTGCAGCCGCAGTACATCTTGCTGTCGGTTAAAAGCTGGGCGTGGACTTCCAGTCCGATTACGGTCTCGTAATTCATGGAAAAACGCAACATTTCAAGTATACCACAAAGCATGGAGGTGACAAGGAATCCAGCGTGCAAATATGTCCTGAAAACAAGGAATATGTTATAATGCAGGAGTTACGTGGGGCTGTAGCTCAGCTGGGAGAGCGCCTCCTTTGCAAGGAGGAAGTCAGGGGTTCGAGTCCCCTCAGCTCCACTTCTCCTGCTACTTCTCCCCTACCAATGCGCTGCTTCTATTGACACTTCGATCACCCTTGCCTCAATAATTCCTTTTCGAGCGCTGCCAACTGTGCCAGGTAAAGTTCCTGGTTCTACTTATTTGCAAGCAGTTACTGGTAGTTGATATTTTACCTTTCATGCTGCAATCCTGGATGCAATACTCTGTGCGGCATTGTTCAAATAGAGATTGAAGTTCCGCTATCTCCCAATACACTTTCTCATAAACATGGCATTTCAAAATGCCATATGATAAAATTGGGCAATTATGGTAGCTCCGCTATCTAAAATTATAAGAACTCCAGTAAGATATCTTCCGCTATACCTGGCCGTTTCTGTATTAACGGCCCTGGCTGCAATTGGGCTGATGATCCCCGAAGTCAGGGCGGATTCTTTTTCCAGTCACGCCCCGATACTCATTGAAGATATCCACGCCACCGCTGAAAATCCATACGTCATCGAAGGTTTTGATATTACCAGTACCGATGGCAACTGCATCGAAATACGTAACTCAGAACATGTCATCATCAGGAACAACTATCTTCATGATTGCCAGATAGACAGAGACGCAATCGACTATGGCATCGATGTAAAAGATATTGATAATGATTACCGGGGTTTTGCCATCTTGATCGGTGATTGCGAGGATATAACCATTGAGAGTAACAGGCTGGATTACAACAAGCAAGGCATCCTGCTATACAGGACGCAGCGGATAAACATCATCGGCAATGACATCCGGCACACGATATGGTGGCGGGCGGTAGCCCTGGAGAAGTGCGATGGTGCCGAGATAGCCGGTAACTCCATCATAGACAACGGCGTTCCCGAATGGTTCTGGGCCCCCGGCAAGCGGGTGCTGGGCATCTGGACACAACAATCGAATGTCCTGGACATCCATGACAACACCATCATCCGGCCATCCACCGACGGTATAACGATTCTCGGTTTTATCTATGCCGGCAGCATGACGTCCGAACAGGATGACTGGTCGACCGTAGCCCATGATGTCCGCATCTACAACAATACGATACTGGACGTGATGGAGATAGGAGTTGCCCTGATGAGGGTGCGCAATGCCGAAGTCTTTAATAACACTATCCGCCAGGGCGGCATGGCACTTGACCCTGACGTCCGCGATTCAGAAATCTATAATAACAAGATATTGACCTTCAAAATCCCCAATGCCCTGGGCATGGGAATTTCGCATAATAACCATATACATGACAATACGCATTACAGCATTGATGAAGATCTTGAAAATATCGACTTCGTTGGAAACCTGGACGACCTGCCCTGCCAGCCCACCAAGTGTGAATGGTTCGGTATCCCGTTCCAGCGCTCGTCCGGCAACCTGATTGAAAACAATCACAAAGTGAAAATAGGAGGAGCGCTTGCCGAAGCAATCAGGGAAAAAAAGGAGATAGCTGAACGCGATGCGATATGGGAACCGAAAGGGTGGTTCGGTTGCGAGACGGCAGAAGGGGTGATTGACGAGGAATGCCTGGCCCGTGAGGAGGCCAAGGGTAACCAGGGTATTCCCCGTGAATGGATGGTTTTTGACCCATTGATGACGGACTTTGATACGTATACCATCATTACTGAAACCCAAGAACCCGCAGGAGAGACCCTTGATGGATATGGTATACACGAGTCAATACTACTCGAAAATATCCACGCAACCGCTGACAATCCACATGTAATCGAAGGCTATGATATTTCCAGTACGGATGGAAACTGCATAGAAATCCGGAATTGCTCGCACATAATCATAAGAAACAATTATCTGCATGACTGTGAAATAAACAGAGATGCCGAGTATTACGGCATAAATCTAGAGGCGACTGATGAAACACGGGGATTCGCTGTACTGGTAATTGATTCTGAAGAGATTAGTATCGCGAATAACTCCTTATTATACAACAAGCAGGGTATTCTAGCGTGCAATACCCGGGGGATAACAATCAATAATAATGATGTCAGGCATACAATATGGTGGCGGTCAATTGCCCTGGAAAAATCAGAAAACGCTGAAATCAGCGGCAACACCATTGTTGATAACGGCGTTCCCGAATGGTTCTGGACGCCAGGTAAAAGGATATGCGGCATCTGGACACAGCAATCAAGCATGCTGGATATCCATGATAATACCATCATCTGCTCATCCAGTGATGGTATTACCGTTATGGGTACCATCTATGCTGGCAGCATGACATCACCGTATGATGATTGGACAACTAACGCTCACGATATCGATATTTACAATAACACCATCCTGGATAATATGGAAATGGGTATCTGCGTTATCCGGGTTCATGGTATCAGTGTTTATAACAATACAATCAGAGAGGGCGCTCTCACCCTGGGCGGATGTATCTGTTTTCATTTCGATATTAGAGATGCCGAGGTTTATAACAATAAGCTGACCGTGACGCTGGAACGGCCGCCGATGACGATACTTGTTTCCCATAACTGCCATATCCACGATAACACCCACTATTGTCATCATTACTATGAGGAAAACACTATTGACAGTATATTCGTGAGCGTATCAGACGATGAAGAACACCTGAAAACGAAAGCAGAATGGGCAGGGATACCTTTTACCCGTTCTTCTGGTAATACATTTGAGCACAACACCATGCACTACATCGGCGGTGATTTAGAATCTGCCATTGAAGAAAAACTTGAATTGGCACACCATGAAAACACGTTCAAGGAAAAAGGTTACTGGACTTGTGAGACAGCCGAGGGTGTCTTTGACCCGGAGTGTGTAGAAAGAGAATCCGCGAAAGGTATCCAGGGAGTTCCTGCGGAATGGCTCGTTTTCGAACCACTCATGGACAATTCTGAAGAATATGTAAAAAGCAGTGAAACAAACAGCAGCTCCCCCGATGAAAACCCCGAAGCAACCAGTGATAACCGCACCAGAATAATTGAAATCCTGATACCGGTGAGCATAGGAGCCGGGGTGCTGCTTCTGACTGTTGTAATCATCGTGTTGGCCAGAAGGCGAAAATACAACTAGCTTATCTCTGCCGAAGCAGGAAAGACAATTGAAAAGTTCTATCTACCGTACAGACTGCCCACTCTTGTAGACCCGTATCTTTTCAACGTGATAGCCTCAAAAACCGGCAAGATTCTTTTCATTGACTGAAAATCAGCTTCAGGTTTTAGTTCGAATCCCCTTTGCTCGATTTTTATTTGGGTTGGTGAACTTTTGTGTTCTGCAGGTGCTAAAAACTGTTCAAGAAGATGTTGCTTGCCTCCACATTTATATCCTTCTTAGATACCTAAGACTCATCTAGTGACCTAAAGAAAAAAATACGATATCGTGGCAGGAATTCCCAGAGTCAGCTGAACGGAGTAGATGTTACAATGACATATTGGTAGACACGACAGAGATCATGTATTTTACGTAGAAAAGGTATTAGGAAACGGGTGTTTACTCATCAATGTTTATTTCACCGCGCAGAATCCTGACAATACGGTTGTAAACAACATTCGCTACCATGACCTTGGTGCCGCCAGCCGTATCGAAAAGCGGAACTAGCGGGGTGCCACCGGCTGTGTTCACAAACTGAACCACAACCGTATCAATGTCACTGTGGTAACGAGCAATACTTTGGTATCCAGGTATCAAGCCAGAATGTCCACTCTCATAAATAGAGGAGTAAATAGCCTGTTCATTATCATTTAACAATGAGCCATCATTTAATGCCCTCACGAATATACCCACATCCTCTGCTGTCGCGAGCATTGAGCCGTGAGGATCACTCTTTAAGTCAGGCTCATAGCCTACCCAGTAGCCGCTCATGACATCGTCTGCATCCACATCATCAAGAGGCGTGTAAGTATTGTTTAGATCGAGTGGTATCAGAATCTCCTCCTTGATGTATTGCCAATGGCTATACCCCACCACTTTTGTGATAAGTTCGCCCAGCAAAAAATAATTCGTATTTGAATAACCGTAATCTTCATCCGGTGCAAAGTTAGCTGGTAAATCAAGCGCTAATTCAAGGGCTGCTTCAGGGCTGTCCGGTGGGTTTTCCCAATAACCGGGAGCGTCGGTGAAATTGGGAATACCGCTGCGATGTTGCACCATCATCCTCACCGTAATCTGATCGGCATATTCAATTCTTCCCACAAGTTCTGGAAAGTGCTCCGCAAGCGTATCATCCAGCGACAAGCGTTGGTCATTGACCAGTTTGGCAATCGAAACGGCGACATATAACTTATCGATACTGGCAATCTTGAATAATGATTGCGGGTCAGCCGGTATTTGATCATCTCGGTTTTTCCAGCCAGCTGTATAAAATGCGGGTGGTTCACCTTCTTTGTCCACATACACAATCATGCCATCCAGTCCATGCCCAATTGCCTCATCGACTTGTTCTTGCACAGTGTCAGGTAATGGTTTTAGCCAAGCCCATATTCCGTCCCAAGGCGGGAATACCACGATACAGATTATCCCCACGATAGGCATGATTATTCTAAGTATTTGAAGAATTCGTTTCTTTTTTTGCATTTACGATTACATTTCCAAGCCGTCTAACTACATATAAACCGAAAAATTCTGTACAATAACCTATATCATAGCTTATATCGAGAACAAAACGCTATTAACTCCTCTAGATCGATTACTAAATTGAATTTTCCCATCGCTATATACTGAGGGCGAAGGTGTAGTTGAAGTCTTTTCCGGTACTACCTATTGATACCTCAGCTCCACTTTATCGATACATCGAAAAGACTACATGCGTAGTCTTTTTTCTTTATCCAACAATCCTCGGGATTGTGCAACCATCTCAGCCTGATGACCCGTCCGGGAACGAGGAATAATGGTCACCTGCCCAAATTGCGGAGAGATCGATAAAGGCGACATTATTGTTTATAGTGAGACTCTGCGTAAACAGGACTTCAGCATGTCACCCATCCTGCCAACCTGCCGCCACTGCGGTAATGAAGTGGAAATTACACATCGATGCAATGGCGGAACTATCATCGTAATTAACGGTACCTGTGGCAGTGGAAAATCTACCATCGCGGAAATACTCGCTGGGAAAGGATTTCTGGTAATCGACGGCGACTGTGTAATCCAGGTGATTAAACACAAGAAGGGAACGACCGAGTGGGATTTCAATGAAATGGCCGATGAAATCGCCTCCGAAATAGACATCCTGTCCATGTTCGGAGATGATTTTGTCTTGTCCACCGTGATACTGCCGGAGGATATGGACAAGTACCTTGGAATACTTCAATCACGTAATTTGAAATTCCGGCTTTTCCTCCTCAGGCCGGAGTATGAGACCGCTTTGACACGGTGTCAGTCAAGGACTTGCCACGCGAGCGTTACGCCGGAATACTGGATAAGACACTTCTATGAGAAGTTGGATTTTGACGAAAGGGTGAAAGTTATCGATAACACAAGTATGACGCCGGAAGAAACGGCAGCGCATGTTTTACAGAATGATGATTGAAGGAAGAACTCCCCATTATTCTCTCAGCCCCGTGTACCGTTAGCCCTTCGCCTCACCGGTCGCGTGCTTCTTTTTCCCCCGGTTTATACCTCGTTCCTGACCCTCCTTTTTCTAATATGACACACTACCATCACACATTCGTTATACAATATCATTAGATCGATGTTTTCCACCCGGCTTTATTCAAGGGCGTCCTGCCGCCCCGGGAATAAGGCTCGCTGAATATCAGGCATCATGAAGAATGAACGACTTTACACAGGAAATAATCAGGATAATCAAGTCCATCCCCAAAGGTAAAGTCCTTACCTATGGGTTGGTCGCCGAGTTGGCGGGAGACCCGAGGGCTGCCAGGCAGATTTCATGGACCTTGCATGCTCTGTCTGAAAAGTATGATTTGCCCTGGCACCGCATTGTGAATTCGAAGGGAACGATAGCCAATCCGTCTCTTGAAGGCAAAGAACATCAAAAATCACTGCTGGAACAGGAAGGTATCAAGGTCTCGGACCGTTATGAAATCGATCTTCGCCAATATCTTTGGGAAGTCGATTGGCAGGACCTGGAGCATCAGGCAGAATCCAAGAAGGATCGGTAGTCGCCCCTTTCCGGGTTCGGTTTTCCCGGTCCGTTCTCACGCCGTCATTAATAACGCCTTGATAGCATCAAGAATGGATATAAAGCGCGTTTTGACACTTCCGGAGACCGTTCCTATAATGGGGAAATGGACAAAAACCTGGACAGCAAGATAGTCACCGAACTGGGTAAAGACGGGCGGCGCAGTAATGCCCGGCTGGCCCGAGATCTCGGCGTGAGCGTAGCCACGATAGCCAAGCGGCTCAATCATCTCGTACAGCAAGGCTCTATCGTATTCCGCGCCATCCCGGATCCGGAGATGATGGGATACGGCATCAGCGCGGTCATCGCCATCGATATGGATCTTGCGGATGTGGCCCGGTTCAGCGATGAGTTTGTCAATGATGTCCGCATTACCCTGATCGCCACTACCTTTGGGCGGTTCAATTTGTTCTTAGTCATGCATTTCACTGAATGGAATATGCTGAATGACTTCCTGGTTAATAAGGTCCGCGCACGGAAGAGCGTCCACCAGGTAGAGGTCTATTTCATCTCCGAAATGACGAAACGATATCACAATTTTTTCGACGGAAATAGAAAGAGCGCCGGTTGTTCTCAAGCCAGGAAAAACCATCCCACCCTGGATGCAGTGGACAAGGAGCTCATCGAAGCGCTCCACAAGAACGGGCGCCTCGGTTTCAGTGATCTCGGGAAGAAATTATCACTCAGCACCACAACGGTTTCCCGGCGGATTACGTCCCTGTGCAAAAAGAAAATCCTGGAAATAGTCGCGATACCCAATCCTTCGTTTTTCGGGAACCTTTCAGGCATATTCATCCTCATGAATGTTGACCGTAACGAGCAGGACGCCATCTGCCGGAAGCTGATATTGTCCGATAACGTCCACCTCCTGGCCAAACTCGCCAATGGGTTCGACCTGCTCGTGGGCGTACACTGTGATACCCCTGAGGTTCTCTTTCAATACATAAGTGAGAATATTGCCACGATACAAGGCATTCACCGGATGGAGACGCTGGTCCGTGCCCAGATTCTGAAGCGCACCGTTTACCCTGAACTATCCTGACTCCCTGCAACCACCCCCTCAAACCCTGGTTTGCAGCATACTAGCATCCCACCGCTGCTTGGCTTTACTCCTACAATACACAAGAGAACTTCACTTCTTGCATGTTTGGGAGTCGGAGCTTGATTTCAATACTGGTCCCCGTTCTATTTGGTTTGGTTCCGCTGCCGCAACCTCCATGTTGAAATAATCGCCTAATAATAAATCATATTTTTACTTGATTTTCTCGGATACCATTGTTATAATGTCCGAAACGTTTATTCATTTACGTCGTTTGTAACAGATACTCCTGCTTTAGACTACGTATGGCATACTTGCTTCGTCGATTGAATCGTTCTAATGAAAGGAATCCTGCAATGACCACGGAACTGAAAACGGCGAAATACCTGAGATACAATACGACCCGTCCATCACGGCATGACGCGGTGACCACACCCATTCCTTTTCTCAAGAGCACCGAGGATTACGGCAACCTGGGCTTTCATATGAGCTGGAAATGCATCACTGTTCCTTATGTGGATGAAGCCGAGTCCCACTACCATGACTTCGATCAGTTCCTCGTATTCCTGGGAGGCGACCCCCACAACATGCTGGACCTCGGGGGAGAGGTCGAGATGACCTTGAGCGAGGACGGCGTTGACATGGAAAAACACGTTTTTTCCTGCTTTACCACGGTTTTCATTAAAGCCGGCCTGTACCATTGTCCGCTCGTTTTCACAAAGGTGGAAAAGCCCTTCGTCTTCTATAATTTCGCGCTTACCGACCATTACAAAAAAATCATGACCAATGAATAAGACGGGGCCCGGCTGGACCCGGCTTCGTTATTACATGGTGGAGAAAGAGAGAATAAATGGAAACCTCTAAATATGTCCGTACCAACCTTACAAGGCCTTCAAAGCACCCCGCGGTTACCGCTCCGATCCCCGTGCTAAGGTGTGATGAAGAGTTCGGGAACAAAGACTACTGGATGTACTGGAAATGCATCGATAAACCCTACGTTGACGAAGAAGAAACACATTTCCATGACTTCGATCAATACCTCGTATTCCTCAGCGGAAACCCGCACAATATGCTCGATCTCGGCGGCGAGGTCGAATTTACCATGAGTGAAGACGGCAAGAACCTGGAAACTCATGTATTCACGTCCTATACAACGGTATTCGTGAGAGCCGGACTCTACCATTGCCCCCTGGTTTTCAAGAAGGTCACTCAGCCCATAATCTTTTACGATTTCGTCTGCCGTTTGAATTACAACAGGACTTACAAATAACCAAGGTGCGGTCCGGTGATTAACCAGGGACCGGGGCCGCGAGTAAAACTACGCCAGGGTGCGTTTGGGACACTAAGGAAATATAGCGAGAGGATACAGCATGGAGAACAGCAAGTACGGTAAACATATCGTCACCGAACTGAAAACCCCGTTCGGGGCGGAACAGGTGGAAAAATACGCAACATGGGCGACGCGTATACTCTGGATGGATAAAAACGTAGTGGACGGCGCCTTCCAGATGAACACGTCCTGGTATCGTGAATCGAGCCCGGAAGATAGCAGCGAGCGGTTCTCGCACACTCACGATGCGGATGAAATCATCGGCTTCTTCGGAGACAATTGGAAAGACCCGTACGACCTGGGGGCCGAGATCGAGTTCTGGCTGGAAGATGAGAAACACCTCATTACATCGAGCGCGATGATCTTCGTTCCCGCCGGCATGAGGCATTGCCCGCTGATCCTGCGGAACGTAGAACGTCCGGTATTTCACTTCACCGTCGTCACGGAGAAGATTTACAAGTACATCCGCAGCGACTGGCAGCCTTATTAGCACGTGCGTCCAGCGAAGACTGACTACCCGGATGAGGTGTCAGGACTGGTGAACAGCATCGGGCATGGTCTTCTGTGAAAACCATGCCCGTTCTTTATAGTACCCGTCTCGGGAACGTTCTTTGAGTTTGGAGTTATCATGAAGTGCCTGAAGTACTCTGACCGGATAATCACTGACCCCGGGTTCCAGTCTACGCGTATCGTAAAGGTCGACCAAAACCGGCTTAAGGACTTCTTCTCGGTAGAAAGTACCTGGTTCTGGCACAGTGATCCTGACCAGATCATCGATGGTATCCGGACCAGTGACTGCAACCAGGTTATCGGTCTTGTCGGCGCTGACCCGGACGACCCGTTCAGCCTGGCCGGGGAGATGACGGTATGGATCGATGGCAAAAAGGATATCCTGCGTAAAAGCAGTCTTATCTTCGTACCGACCGGAGTGCCCTTCGGGCCGGTGCAGATCAATCACATGGAGCATCCCGTTTTCTATACGTCCATCGCTGTGCCCGCGCTCCCTGGTATGAGGAACGATTCTTCCATTAAACCGGTGATTGCTTCCCAGACCAAGGAAAAAGCCGTAAAACCCACCATGTCGAACAAAGGGACGCTGAGGGCCGCGAACATCCTTCATATGGAGGACGATATAGCCAGAGGCTCGTTCTACGTGAACCTCAACTGGTTTTACGAGGGCTACGGCCAGGCGCCGATGGGAACCCATGACCACGAATGGCCGGAACTCATTTCCATGTACGGCTGTGATCCCGAACACCCCTTCGACCTGGGCGGCACTTTCAGCATACAGCTCGACGATGAAATCCATTACCTTACCAGGAGTTCCCTGATCTGTATTCCCGCCCATATGCAGCACTGCCCGTGGAAATTCCTCCAGGTGAACAGGCCCACGCTGACCATGACGGCCAGTCCCTCCGGGCTCTATTACAGCTCGGAAAAGGACAGATGGTAGTAGCGACAGCACCCTGTCCCGCCGGACATCCTTGATTCTTTCTCCAGTCCCTTTTAAAATTATGGTTACCTGCATATCTCGTTGACCGGGGTCTGATGACGGACAACTCTGAACTAGCCGATGTATATGAACTGGCCCACCGTCTGGACGAAAGGGTCAAGGAACTGAACTGCCTGTACGGGATTTCCCGCCTGGCGGAAGACCGGCAGTTGACCATAGATGATTTCCTGCAGCGGGTGGTAGATCTCATCCCGCATTCATGGCAGTATACTCACGTAGCGTGCGCCCGCATCAAGCTCACCGAGAAAGAATTTTCCACGGGTAATTTTGTCCAGACGTCGTGGTGTCAAACTGAATCGATCACCGTGAACGGCGAATACTTCGGGAAAATCGAGGTATGTTACACAGCGGAGATGCCATTCGCCGATGAAGGCCCGTTCCTCAAGGAGGAAAGGCACCTCATCCGGGATTTAGCTTAACGGCTCGGCCATATAATTTAAATAAATCTCGCCGAGGCAGAGCTCTTGAGATGGTACGATTAATAAAAACGCCTCAGGAAGCGCCTGGAGCAGGAAATCCAGTGGCGCGTAGATTTTACTCGTAACCTCATCCACGAGTTAAAGACCCCTCTGACTTCTCTGGTGGCTACCAGCCAGCTCCTCAATGAAGAAGAATCAGGTCATAAACTTGGCAAACTCGCACGTCTTGTCTGGGAAGGGGCCAATAACCTGAATAACCGCATCGATGAGCTGCATGATATCGTCCGGGGCGAAATGGGCAGCATCAGTTTCAACCCGAAACCGTGCGATATGGGCCGGCTCCTCTCTGATATAATTGCCGAAACAAGGCCGCTGGCGGAGAGATTCGAAATGGCGGTCGAACTCGAGTTGCCCGCCCGTCTGCCCGAAGTCTACGCGGACCCGGTCCGCATCCGGCAGGTATTGCTGAATCTCCTCAACAACTCTTTCAAATATGCCGTTGAAGGCAGGAAGGTCATTATCAAAGCGTCCGCCAGGGGGTCCTTTCTCAATGTCGAAGTACGGGACTTCGGTACCGGTATGGGCGACCTTGACCAGGCACAGCTCTTCGAGCCCGGTTACCAGAACATCCAGCACAGCAAGCGTTCCGGCGGGCTCGGCATCGGGTTATCTTTATGCAAGATACTGGTCGAACTTCACGGCGGTAAAATATGGATCTCCAATAAGGTCAAGAAGGGCGCCCTGGTTATCTTCACGCTGCCGCTCCTCTCAGACCAATCCGGGAACAGACGGGAAACGGGTGATAGGTCATGAAATTACTGGTAATCGAAGACGACCAGAGCATCATCGACGCCATCAAGGTTGCACTCGAATTCCGCTGGCCGGACGCGGAGATGTCGGCCGCCATGTCCGGTAAAAAGGGGGTTACACTGGTACGCGGAGAATCACCGGACATCGTCATCCTCGATCTGAACCTTCCCGATATCAACGGATTCGAAGTCCTGAAGGAGATCAGGGGTTTTTCCCGGGTCCCGGTCATCATCCTGACCGTCCGCTCGGATGATGCAGACGTCTTGAAGGGACTCGAAGCCGGCGCCGATGACTATATCGTCAAGCCATTCAATTATATGACACTGCTGGCCCGCATCAAGGCAGTGCTGCGGCGTACCGAGGCATTGCCATATGCCGGCAGCCATGACAGCAACGTTTCCTCGCGGCTCAGGATTGACTTCGTTAACCAGAAGGTCAAGGTAGATAACCGCCTCGTAAATCTAACCCCCAGGGAATACCGGCTGCTGGCCGTTCTGGCCCAGAACGCCGGTCGCATGGTGGATTACCAGACCATTACCTCCGAGGTATGGGGCACACGATTCAAGGGTGACACCGAGAGCATCCGCATCGTTGTCCGCCGCCTGCGGGAAAAGCTGCACGATGATCCTCCCGCCATAATCTTGAACAAGCGCGGGAAGGGTTACGTCCTGCAAAGCTGATACCCCCCGGAATCCTATTGCCGCCCCGTTTTTCCCCCTAAAGTTTCATTATTTTCACAAAGTATCATCTTGACAACTATATCCCGTCCGGATTATAGTGAGTATGCGGTAATTGTTTGCCGTATATGATGATGATTAGTTCACAGGTGCGGGATGTAGACCGCAAAATAGTGTCCATCCTCAAGGTCCTCGATAACGCCGAACACCCGATGGGATCGAGAGTCATTGCCCGGAACCTCAACGGACTGGGTATCGACCTGAGCGAGCGGGCCGTTCGGTACCACCTGCGCCTCATGGACGAACGGGGCCTGACCCTGCTCGCCGGCCGGCGCGACGGCCGCCTTATTACCGAACAGGGACAAACGGAGCTTAAACGCGCCCTGGTGGCCGATAAAGTAGGCATGGCATTCGCCAAGATAGAATCCCTCGCCTTCCAGATGACCTTCGACTGGAAAAACAGGCGCGGTCTTTTGCCGGTTAATATATCGCTCTTCCAGAAAGACCAGTTTCCGCGCGCGCTCAAAAAGATGAGGCCTGTTTTCAAGGCGGGCTTTTGCGTGAGTGAGCTTATTACCGTTGCGGATGAGGGCGAATACATCGGTGAATTGCGGGTCCCGGAAGGGAAAATCGCCCTGGGAACGGTCTGCAGTGTCACCATCAACGGAGCGATGCTGAAAGCCGGTATACCGGTGGATTCCCGTTTCGGAGGCATACTCCAGATACAGGAACGGGAACCGCTGCGTTTTACCGAACTTATCCACTATTCGGGCAGCTCACTGGACCCATCGGAAATCTATATCCGGGCCGGAATGACCTCTGTCAATGAAGCCGTGATGGACGGCAACGGCGAGATACTCGCCAATTTCCGGGAGTTTCCAGCGGTGTGCCATTCCCTGGCTGAGACTGTGTTCGGTGAGCTCAAAGAAGCCGGTATCGGCGGTTTATGCCGCCTGGGCAACATCAGCGAGCCGGTCTGCGAGGTGAACGTCGAACAGCACCGGGCGGGCCTTATCCTCTACGGCGGTATGAACCCGGTAGCCGCCGCCCAGGAGAGCGCGCTTCCCGCGGAAAATCATGCCATGAGCGTGCTGGCCGAATATAAGACTTTAAAACACATTGATGAACTATAAAAACAATTTCGGTAGTGCCGGTTAACCATCCGGTAAATCTAGTAATTACCGAGAGGAGCCAAAGTAGCAATGACAATCTCAATGGAGCCAATCGCAACCCAGCTAAATCCCTTTTCCATCGTGCAGCAGCAAATAGATACCTGCGCAGCGATTCTCGGTCTTTCGCCGGATGTGACCGCCATGCTGAAAAAACCGATGCGGGAACTGCATGTAGCCCTGCCGGTCCGCATGGATGACGGCAGCATCAAGGTGTTCCAGGGTTATCGCGTCCACTATAATGACGCCCGCGGCATCACCAAGGGCGGCATCCGCTTCCACCCCGAGGAAACCATTGATACCGTGCGGGCCCTGTCAGCCTGGATGACCTGGAAAACGGCCCTGCTGGATCTCCCCCTGGGCGGAGCCAAAGGCGGCGTGATCTGCAACCCGAAGGAAATGTCCCAGGGTGAACTCGAACGCCTGAGCCGCGCCTATGTCCGCGCCGTGTTCTCCTTCATCGGCCCTGATAAGGACGTCCCCGCCCCGGATGTTTACACGACGCCGCAGATAATGGCCTGGATGATGGACGAATATTCCGTCATATCCGGCAAACCCCAGCCCGGCGTGATCACCGGGAAGCCGGTAAGCATCGGCGGTTCCCCGGGACGCGGCGATGCCACCGCCCGCGGCGGTATGTATACCATCCGCGAAGCCGCCAGGGCAATGGGGATCGACCTGAGCAAGGCGACCGTGGCCGTTCAGGGCTACGGCAACGCCGGATACCATGCAGCCCGCCTGTGCAGCCAGATGTTCGGCTCCAGGATAGTGGCCGTCTGCGATAGTAAAGGCGCGGTGTGCTGTGACAGCGGCATCGACCCGGAAACCGCTTACTCCTGCAAATCAACCAACGGCTCTGTCTGCTGCCTGCCGGGGGTCGATACGATAACCACTGAAGACCTGCTGTCTCTCGACGTGGATATCCTTATCCCGGCTGCGGTAGAAAACGCCATCACCGCAGAGAATGCCGACTTTATCAATGCCAAGATCGTCGCCGAACTGGCCAACGGTCCGACTACCCCCGAAGCGGACGATATCCTCTTCGGGAAGGGGATCCATCTGATACCGGACTTCCTGTGCAACGCCGGCGGCGTAACCGTCTCGTACTTTGAAATGGTACAGAACTTCTACATGTACCGCTGGGAAGAAGCGGATGTCCATGAGAAACTCGATAAGAAGATGTCCGAGGCCTATCATTCCGTGCTGCAGACCAGCCGTGAATACAACATCAATATGAGACAGGCGGCTTATGTCAGGGCGGTCGAACGTGTCGTCGATGCCATGAAGCTGCGCGGATGGGTATAAACAACAGCCAGACCCCGTAAGGAGGACATGCCATGCAGACGTGTATTCTTGACAATATTTGCGCTACCGGAAACTGCCAGTTTTGTGAACAGCAGGCGGATTGTGTGCTGTTGCAGATGCTCCAGAAGATCGACAGGCTCCAGGCTACACTGGACAGCCTGAAAGACAGCCTGCCCGTCGAATCGAAACTGGACCTGGTATAACACCGGCGTTTTCAGGTTTCGCTGTCCTTGTTCTTGTTGGCCTGCCGGCATCCTTAAAAAGGGTGCATCGGGATGACCCTTTTAATGGTCGCTCTATCGGAAGGTAGAGCGACCATTTATCTTAATTGAACGGGCAAACCCGCTCTGCCTGCTGCCTCTCTTCGCATAAGGTATCCGTAAACACGTGCCTCACGTTGAAATCCAACCGGTCTTACTCTACAATTGGTGTAACTACCACCGCTGGAAGAAGGAGCGCAATGCTGTTTCGCCGGGGACCCGCGCAAGCAGAACAGGGATGGAACGGGTTGTACCGCATCGGCGGGCTTGCTCTCGCCGGTGTCGGGCTGCTGTATATTGCCGGGGCCATCTTGTCCCTGGTCATCGGAACGCCTCCGGGCAGCGGGCGCGAATACTCGGATGCCCTGGCCGCTGCTCCCTCCCTTTCGACGGTCACCTTCATCCTCTTTTCCATCGCTGATTTCCTCCTGTTTCCCGCCGGGCTCGCCTTTTATTACGCCTTGAGAATCATCAATAAGACCGCCATGATCCTGGCTCTCATCATCCTGGGATCTTTCGTTTTCCTTGACATCGGTATAACGGAACTCAATTCCCTGACCATCGTCACGCTGACACAGAACATGGCCTCGGCGGCCGGGGAAGCCCAGCGCGCCGGCTACGAAGCCGCCCTCAGTTACGCCCTCGCCACCATTCCGGTGGGAACATTCCTCGGTCACATCGTCCCTTCGGTGGCGGTGCTCATTATCTCAGCCGTTATGCTGAAAGGGCCGTTTATGAGGATCGTAGGTTTGCTGGGGATTGGTGCCGCGCTGATCGGGATAGTCGGCGGATTCTACGTCTTTTCCCCGCCGCTCTCCGTCCTGCTTGTTCCGCGCCTGTTTATCCTCGCGCTTTGGTGTATCGCGGCCGGAATGCGGTTGAACACGCTCGGCAAGCTGGTGCCGAGAGTACGGCTGGAAACCAATCTGCAGGCATTTGCGGGTTAACGCCGGCTGCGCGTTTCAGCGTTGGTTCGTCCAATCATCACTTGCAAAAAGCCACATTATTGCAAGCTTTCCTGCTTCCGTTTTATAACTTCTCATGTATTTCCCGCCTAAAATTATCTCAGAGTTTCCTTTCTCGGCGTCGCTTGGTGAAGCTGGAGGTGCGATATGGACAAAAAAGCAGTACCGCAGGGGTTCCTGCAGATGCAGCAATTCGGACTGATCGAGGCTCTCCTGGGTCGCCGCTCGCGGCGCTTTTTTATGGGAGCGGAGATCCCGGACGGCGTGTTCGCCTACAGAAGCAAAAACGAGGTCATACCGCTTTCTGAACTGGAAAAGCTGCTCGTCGTCACCGCCTGCGGCGCCAATACCGGCTGGAACAACCTGATCTACCGAGCCGAACGCTATGCCCCGTTCCTGTCCAACTATGCCGCTGACGCCGGCGGCCGGACCTTCCCCTCGGCCGCGGGATTTCACACCAGTCAGACCTTCTTTACCCATGACGAAGGCGTCTATGTCCTGAAGGCACGCAGCGTCCCGCCTTTTGCCGAGAAGCAGGACGACGGGTCGCTGAGCCTCGATGAAATTCTTACCGCGGTGGGAAATCACACTCAAAAACTTAAGGACGGCCGCCTGGACCTCCCCGCTGAGGTCCCCTTCACCGAGGCCCACAATACCTGGGTGGCCAACCGTCCTGGTTCGCTGCTCGTCATCCCCGTCGGTGACGTTTCCCAGCATGTGCTGCTCGGATTATGTTACCTGCTCCAGAACGGCATCGTCATTGCCGATGATATCAATAAAAGGAGTATTCCCGGCATAGACGATTTCAAAGGCATCGTCGATGTTGAAAACACCTGGCCGTTGAGTACCTTCGAGCAGTTGTCACTGGCCGAAGTGACCGTCGAATTGGCCTGCAGTTGCTATGCGGGAACGCTTATGCTCCAAGCTATGGGGCTCGGCGGTTGGATGTTCGACGGCCTCGATTCCCTATCGATTCTTGGCGCTAACCCCGCAGTCAAGGGACTGGGATTCCGGTACGATACCGACGCAAGATGGCCTGTCCCCAACCCCACCGGATTGATGGGCGTCATGGAAGGTTACTGTCCGCCGCATTACCCCGATATGAGGTCTGCTGTGGAAGCAGTCGCTCAACGTAAGTTCGGCCCCGGCGGACCATTCGACCCGGCCACGACCGGTCCCTGGAAAGATTCACCAAAGGTACGCGGAGCTGCCCGGGTCCATGGTGAAGAATTCAAGGATTGCGTCGCGCTACAGGCCCAGTACATCTATGACACGTTCGGCAAGTTTCCCGGCACGGTCCCCTCCATGTTCGCCATCATGTACCTGCAGGCGCACCACCTCGATCTTGATTTCTACGATAGGTTCTATCTGCCGGGACCTTACCTGGAAACCCACTTGCGTCATATGGAGCAGTGGCATACTGCATGATAGCGGTGAGCGGTCGAGAATCGTTACCGGTCGTTACCTCAGTTATGTCCGTCGGGCAAACAGGTAAGATTCCTAAGGCTGCTGTGATGTCCCTGGGTTATCCTTTAGTGGCGACGATATGCTCCATGATCCGGCCAGGGAGAAAGCAGCCCGGTGACCGGGGCCTTCCTCAAGATGAAAAAGCTCGATATAGCTGTGCTGGAACGTGCCTGCCAGCGTAAGAAACAACCGATATCTTGAGAAAGCATTCCAGAACGAGATCAACCCTCCCGTTTCCCAGACAGCATAAAATGCTTAAGAAGATCGGTGGGAAAGTTAAAAAGGCCGGGCATGCGTTCAGATTGCATGGCTGCGTCACCGTGTTCTGATGGTCAGCCATGCAACCGAAGCCACGGGGTGCTAGGAGTCTTCCAGGCTGGCACGGCTTGTTATCGTATCCGCACCGCTTCTCGTTGAAACATATGGGCAATTACCTCCGAGGGAAAAAGTACAAAGGTTAGAGAAGCCGGAATAATGGCATAGCCTGCAGCTTGGATGGAAGGGGGTCATCGTAGGATTTTTGTGTATATCGATCTTTTTATTACGCATGGAAATTTTTCCTTTCAAGACCGGTTTGATGAAGCCTGCGTGGGGTTCCTACAAAGGAAAGTGATATACGAACTGTAATACACGTATTGCAATTCATATTATAATGCAAGAACACCACGCTAGTCAAGTACTTATTCACAAGAACGCTTCTGTAACAATGCCCAACATTAGTGAACTATTATAGCAATCTTGGACAAGCCTGAGCGCGGGGTCGGTTTGCCTCGTTCAATTACGTGAATCCACCTATGGTTGCCGGTAGGCCTTGGATGTATGATTCCTTTGATTATCACAGACCTGACGTCCGAAACAGGCCAAATGCAGGAGCGGATCATGACGAAACTGAATACCTATCTGAACTTCCCGGGGAACACGGAAGAAGTGTTCAATTTTTACAAGTCGGTTTTCGGCGGCGAATTCAGCGGCCTGGTCCGATACCGGGACATGCCGATGCCCGGTTACGACATCCAGGGCGCCGAGGACAAGATCATGCACATCGCCCTGCCGATCGGCGACGACGTCCTGATGGCCAGCGACGCGATCGAATCCCTCGGTCAGAAGGTAACCCAGGGCAATAATGCCTACATCGCGATCGTCGCGGACAGTAAAGCAGACGCCGACCGGCTCTATAATGGGCTGTCCGCCGGTGGAGAGATCGAAATGGAGATGGCCGACCAGCCCTGGGGCGACTATTACGGGAGCTTCAAGGACAGGTACGGGACCCTGTGGATGGTGATGTTCCACCCATCATCATGATAGTGTGGCTTAGCCGAAGCGAATACATTTTCGGGCGCTCAAGAACCAGCTCCCATACACGCGTGATAGATAAGGCCGCGCTTGACACCCGGCTGGCTCATGCCAGTCCTATCCGCCCGGCGGCATCTTGATGGCCGGTTCTTCCGGTGGGGTTACCAGGTCTCCCATCAAGCCTTCGTTACCGAGTTCAGCCTGCCATTGCCGCATGTCCTCCCGGAGCGCCTCGTAGTCCTGTTGTATCATCTCATAAGTGCGAGTGCGCTCCAGCGCCAGGGCGGCGAGATTGCCTGCCGTCTCGACAAACCTTGTCTCTTCTTCAGTGAACTCGCGGGGAATTGCGGTATAAAGCCGCAGGACCCCTACCACGGCTCCCCTCAGCTTCATGGGAACGGACAGCATGGACGCTATACCTTCCTGTTTGGCCTGCTCCCGGTAGAGGACCCGTTCATCGGTGGCAACGTCCGGAACAAATACCGTCCTGCCTTCGAGGACTTCGGAAATGGCCTTGCTGATGGTCACCGGGCCTTTCCTCAGGTACCAGTCGCTGAGACCGTAAGCTGCGGTATGAAGCAGCACTCCCTTGTCCGGCGTCAGCAGCATCAGTGAACATGCTTTCGAACCGGTCGCTTCGGCAATGCTTTCCACGACGGACTCGAGCAGCGTTCGGGGATCTTGTTGTGAACTGAGAAGAGAGATGGTCTCGTACAGGCTTTCGTAGTAGTCCCGGCATTGTTCTTTAGACATAGCCGCACCTCCTTGCCTGGAGTGTTTCATGACTACCGTTCTACCCACATGCTACCCCGGATATACCGCTTGTCAATGGCCTGCAAGGCTCGATCAGGGGGAATAATTTGGAAGCAAGGCCCCGTCGGGGGTACCGGGATTAGTTATTTTCTCAACTTGAGCAGATAGCCTTTTTGAGAGGCTATGCCATCGAGGATGGCCCGCATTGCTGCAGCCTTTTTCTTGATATCACCCGACGTCGATTTTTCGGCGACTCGGAGGGCGTGCTCCAGTTTTTCGACGCTCATTACCGTCGCCGCGATACAGTAGTAACTCTTCGAGCGTCCCTCGTTGTACTCATCGAGCAATCTCTTGAGGATGGACTCACGCTTTACCTGCTGTTCCTTGAATGCTTCGACGCCGTTCTCCCGTACGTAAGCTATATCCGCTTCGAGCGTCTGGTAGGTCTTGAATGAATCAACCCGCTTACCGGTTTCTCGGTGTTTCGCCCATTTTTCACAGACTTGATGTTCCGTGCATTCCCAGCAGAACTCGACGCCCTTCTTCTTCAAGGCGCACGTAATGAGCGGGCAGCCCACCTTGATGCGGTCCTCGCTCTTGCAGCCGAGGCAGCGGCTGGCCGCCTGCGTCTGGTAACTGGGGCACAGCCGGCAGGACAGCCCGCAGATGCCGATTTCCGGGTAACGAACGTCCATCGGAATCATTATAGCTGCCCTGCCCCGCTGGTTCTACTGTATTATTTTAGGACCTAGGTGCTAACTTTTTTAACTCTTTTGCGTTACAATGGTTGTAGTCATCCACCCCTTAATTTTCTTCCTTACACATCTCCCGTGCCCGCGCGAAGGGTAAATGTGAAGACATCAGTAGCGTATATGATACTAGGTACATTCGTCTTGATGGCGTGTGGCTACATCGGATGGTGGATGGTTTCCGGAGTTGAAGCTTTGCTGGGGGAGATGGCTCTCAATTCCCAGGGCGTACTGGTACAGGATTACACCCCTCAGGATTTGACTCTGTTTACCGTGGCAAGATATGCAATCATCCCCTTGGCTCTCATGGGTTTTAGCGTGGTTGTTACCGGAGCAGCCTGGCATGGTTCGCCCGGGAAACAAAAACTCGCCCTGCTTCAGACGCTTGCGGGCTTGCTTATCATTGCCGTGTCAGTGTTCATTCTGCTGACAGGTTACGCTTTTGATTACATCGTTGCCATCGAAGGCGGCCCGGTACTGGAGATGGCAACCGCCAGGAATATCACGATGATCACTGGTCTTTTCGGCCTGGCAGTAACCGTGCTGAGTATTTTCCAGCTTTTCCGGCACCGGAACACGGTCATTACAGCTAAAGGAGCAGTTACCGCATGAAACTGGTTCCTGCTTTCATCATCTTATTGGTGCTCGCCGGGCTGTGCCTTGTATCGTGTTCAGAAAATGGTCAGCCGGCCAGCTTTCAGGCGCTTGCTACAAATGCACCCCTCCCCACCACGTCGGTACACACCCCCGGAGAAGCCGGCGGACTTCCCGCGCCGCGCTGGCTGACCGATGCCGAAAAAGAGTACGTGCTCGGCGTCGCCCTGGCACAGGAAGGCGTCCCCGACCTGGTAGACAGCCTGGGCCTGAGCCGGACGGACATCGACTGGTGGTCGAGGAAATGGGTCGGCGATTACGCTGATACCGGCGCGTTCGCCTATGAATATGCTGAGAACCATACGTATCACCACGAGGACACTGAGTACTACCCACAGGTCAGCCTCTACTTCGGCACGCCGGAACAGGCATTGCTCCGGTTAGCCATCGATCCTGGAACCGGGGAAGTGGTCAATAAAGAGAAATTTGTTCTCGGGCCGCTCCCTACCTCCCCGGAATCCACGCCTCCGCCGCACGATGTCCTCCTCCGGGCATGCCCCTATTCGGTGGTGCGGGAAGACCTGGGCGTTACCTGGGACGACCCCAACCGCAGCACCGCTCACTGGTATATCACTTCAGGAGAGGCTGACTGCTACGAGGAATTCGTCGGTACGGTGATGCAGGCGGCTATCGACCTGTACGCGCTTCACGGCAAAGACCACACGTCCGTCTTGCTTCTGCCCGGACCGGGCATCCAGGTCTTTGTCGCCCAGGCGGGTTTTTCCGCTGACGGCCGGGGCGCCGAGGGTATGTGCGGCTCCGCGCCAGCGAGGCCCGCCTGGTGGGTCGTCCAGGCCGCGGACCGCCCCATGACGGAGCGTGAACTGGCCATAGCCCGCCTCTGGTTCGACCACATGGTAGATTTCCCGCCTGGAGAGACGTTGAGCAGTTCCACGTATGATGTGGAAGCCCTGAAGCAGTTCATAGCCGGAGAACTCGATATACCCGTAGAGGAACTGGACTACCCGCAACTATACTTCATCGAACATCAGGAAAGGTACATTGTGGGGCGGGAATTCATTGATTGGACGCTGGAACAGAGGAAGGCGGAATAGACCGGTAACGCCTTTGGATACAAGGTTACATACCGGCCGCCCCGTAGGGCGGCCGGTTCTTTTCACTACTATGCTGAACTAGGTCTGGCTGTCTCTTAGAACTTTGCCGGTTTCCTTATCTTTCCAGAAAGCGCGCTGCCCTACCGGCCAGTTGAAATAGATGGCGCCGGGTCTGGGACAGTGGTTGACGCAGCACCCGCCGTACCAGCACTCATCGGGATGCAGGATGATCGGCGGTTTACCCGCCTCGGGATTGGGAATAAAGACATCTATCTGGCATACTTCCACGCAGGTATTACAGCCATTGCAGATATCTTCATTGAAAATCACCGGATTAGCGGGACTGACAATATTCGGGTAAGCATATACTTCTTGAGGCATGACGCTCCTCCTTATACTCCTTTTTGATCGTTGACGAGTAGTGTTTTCCTTCCAAACATACCGCCGGTGCGCCTACTTCCGCTGGTACACACCGGTGTAATCTTTATTGTGGGCCTCGTAGTTGGCTTTCATATCGCCGTAGTACTTTATCGGCAGTTCGCCGGCCTTGACCTTGCCGTTGGCCAGTTTGATGGTCACGAACTTGTTCCAGGCTGGCGGGTCGATTTCCGGATAGTCTACTCTGAAGAAGTTGAGCACCCGGCTACTGGCTTTGCGGGCCAGGGCGGCGTTGAAGACGATCTCGCCGTAGGTCAGGAGGCTCAGGTCTTCGATGCTTCTCATCAGTTTGTGAGGATCGAGGGCGTAGAGGCGCGGGACGTGTACTTCCTGGATTTCTTTCAACGCGTCAAGGCCCATATTGAGCAGTACGTCCGTCTTGAACTCGGCCGCGAAGTACTGCATGGCTTTGGCAACGCCGACGTGCAGTTCCTTCCAGTCGACGCCGTCAGCGCGCTTGATCGGGGCATAAACGCGGGCTTTCTCCAGGTTTATCTGGTCGGCCAGTACTTTGCCCTGGCTGACCTGCTTGGCATAAGCTCCGGCTTTCCGGCCGGCGTAGCGCCCGGTGGCAGCAGCATAGCTGTGGTCGCCGGCTGCGAACATCTGTTCACCGGCAACATAGAGCCCGTCGAGCGATGTCTTCAGGTCCCAGTCCACCGTGGGGCCGCCATGGGCCGAGCTTAGCCAGTGAGAAGGGCTGGTCCCTTCAAGGAAGTTGAAGTTCAGGAGCTGGTGCTTGGCCGGGTTGAAGCCGGCTCTCTCATAAGAATCCGTGATGTTCCGGGTAGTGGATTCCTGGTCCAGCATCATGTCCCAGGTAGCGTGCCGTTCGATGGCTTTCATGCCGGGGAAATCGCCCCAGAAAGGCAACTGGTACGTGCCGTCCTGGATACCCTTGATGATTTTTTCACGGTTTTCCGGGGTCGGCCCCATGGCGCCGCCATCCGGCCATCCCTGCAGCGGCCACGGCAGCTTTGTCCCCTTGTTATCAACCTGCTGGATGTTTTCGAAGCTGGCGTCACTGGCGCCGCCGTACCAGGTGTGCTTGAGACCGGTGCCGATCCCGTGCGGGGCGACTGTTTCCATCAGGGTGAGTTCAGCGCCGGCTTTCCAGGCCATGGCCATGCCGTCGCCGCACTTGGAACGTGAGCTGGGGAAGGTGGTATAACCGCCTGTTTCGGTATTCAGGAAACCGAGCGAGGAAGTACCGCCGGCGGACAGCACCGCCGCCTTCGATTTGAAGACCATGAACTCGCCGGTACGGTCATTGAATCCCATGGCGCCGACAACCCTGGCGCCCTGGACGCCGTTGTCAGTCAGCAGGGCGGTTACCATGATGCGGTCGAATATCTGCACGCCCAGCCGCTGGCATTCTTTCTTCAAAGCGGGCTTGAACGTGGTACCCCAGACGCGCACGGTAACTTCCGTCGCGTGATTGGGGCTCATGCGCGGCGAGAACATCATTTTATCATCATAGCGGCCTTCGGCGCCCACATATTCGTCTTTGATGTCGCGGATCTGCGCGCCCATCTGTTCCAGTTCCTGGAGCGCGTCCCAGTTCTCGCGGCACTGGATCTGGGTGCCGACGCCATTGGAATAGGCGAGCGGCAACGCATCGGTCGGAGGCGTGCCGGCATGCATTGGGTGGTCCACCAGTAACTTGGCCCATTCATCCGGGTCTACTTTGGAATGCGGATTGGCCGGACAGACACACCAGTGGTCGCAGCCGGGGCCTCCTGAGCCGCTCCTGATGGTATCCGCTTTTTCCACCAGCGTCACCCTGGCACCGGTCCTGGCGGCGCCGATGGCCGCCCAGCACCCGGAGATACCGCCACCGATAATTAGTACGTCGGTTTCGACTTCTTGTTCTTTGTCGTACCGAATGGGATACGGCCAGGACGGCGGAGTTCCTTTCTGCTGTAAAATCTCATGCCATTTTGTCATTTGTTCCCTGAACTCCTTTCAATTTGGATTATGCCAATTTTGCTCTTAGAAGGGGGAAAACAGAAATATATTGTCGCATGTGATATAATCTAGCGCAAAATCAAACTAACTCTATCTGAAAGGAAAGGGAATGTCAACTTCGATTTCAACCGAACAGTACGCCCGAGAATCAGCCGCCTACCAAGTAGAAATCGAGCGCAGGACCGGCAAGACTGCCGAACAACTCTATGAAGAGCGGGAGAAACGCACCCGGGACGCCATCGGACTCAGAGTGCCGGACAGGGTGCCTTTTACCACCAATATCAACGTCCAGAAGTATACCGGCGTACCCAACTCCGCCGCGTACTACGATCCCGTCTCTTTCAAGTGGGCCATGAGGAAGATCACGCTCGACTTCGAACCTGACCTGTGCAACACCGGCCTGCCCACCTGCGGCAGCGCCATGGAATTACTCGATGTCAAGAATCGCCTCTGGCCGGGCGGCCCACTGCCGCCGGATTATGACTACCAGTTCGTTGAAAGCGAGTTCATGAAAGAGGACGAATACGATATGTTCCTCACGGACCCCACCGGGTTCATCATCCGGCGGTTCCTCCCCCGTATGTACGGCACGCTGGCGCCGCTGGCTAAACTACCGCCGATGGACAGTCTGTACATGGGGTTCGAGGGTTTGACTTCCTTATTTGTTACCCCGGAATTTCAGGAGATGTCCAGGAAGCTCGCTGAGGCCGGCCGCAAGAGCGAAGAGTTCCGGAAGACCATCGGAGACGCTTACGACGAGATGACCCGGCTCGGTTTTCCCGCATTTGCGCCGGTGAGCGTTGGCGGCGTGGGCGGAGCGCCGTTCGATACCCTTTCCAGCTTCCTGCGCGGTATGAAAGGCTCCATGCTGGATATGTACCGAAGACCGGAGAAGCTGCTCCAGGCCTGCGATGCCATCATCGAGCGCCGTATTGCCACCGCCCTTCCTGTCGACCCCTCTTCCAGGGACTACCCGAGGAGGCTCGGCATGCCCCTCTGGCGGGGAGACAAGTCTTTCATGTCCGAGAAACAGTTCGACCGCTTCTACTGGCCCGGCCTTAAAAAAGCCCTCCAGGCTTCCATCGAGCTGGGTTTCGTACCCATTCCCTTCTTCGAAGCTGAGTTCGGGAACAGGCTGGAGCGGCTGCTGGAACTGCCCAAGGGAAAAATCGTCGCGTCAGTGGAGCACATGGATTCCGTCCGCGCCAAGGAAATACTCGGCGGCCATACCTGCCTCCTGGTCAGAGGACCCCTTTCCTCCAAGCTCTGGTCGGTCAAAGAGGTCGAAGCTTTCATGAAGGAAATGATAGATAAGTGCGGCAAGGGAGGCGGGCTCATCCTCGATATCAGGATGCCGGACAACGCCGGTAAGGAAGAGATCCAGGCCATGCTGAAGTCCATTCGGGAATACGGCCGCTACTAGCTGTTGAGAAACAGCGCGCGATATGCAAGCCGCGCAAGGTGAGCCTGTCGAACTATCCTGAGCTTGTTAAGATTGAGCAGGATGTCTCTCCCTTTCCCGTCTCTTCTCCCCTTGAGGGAGAAGATTAAGATGAGGGGAGCCCCGCCCATCCTGATGCTCTCAAAGTCCGCTCATGGTGAGCCTGTCGAACCATCGCTCTTCGACCGCAA